>JBGSHJ010000059.1:0-140655 GCA_041752315.1 Pseudomonadales bacterium | reverse complement strand
GGTGTATTCCGTGCCGAGCATCAACGAACCGCGGTCGGAGGCAGCGCCAATGACAAAGTGGCCGTTGTACTGTTCGCCGTCACCTTCCCCGGAAAGTCCGGTACTCGCGCCAAAATCGACGCCTTCAAACCGCTCCTTGAGGATGATGTTGACAACACCCGAGATGGCGTCGGAACCATACACGGCAGAAGCACCATCACGCAGGATGTCGACCCTTTCGATCATCGCCTGGGGCAGGAACTGCAGGTCGATAGCCTGATTGGCGAGTGAGTCTGCAAAGCTGGCAACCCGTTTGCCGTTGACCAGCACCAGCACGCGCTCGTCGCCAAGATTGCGCAGGTCTACCGATGACGCACCACCACCGGAAAGGACGCTCTGCTGGTTGAATCCCGCCGTGCCGGATATGGCCTGCGCACGCAGAGCCTCGCCCAGATTGCTGAAACCGGACTCGAGGATCGACTGGCCATCGATTACGGTGATCGGACTTGCCGAGCTGAAATCCGAGCGCTTGACGCGCGAACCGGTAATCACGATTTCCTCCATCTCGCCTTCCGCCTCGTTGGTGTCGGCCGCAAAGACAGAAGATGCGGGGAGGGCCATGACTGCCATCAGAGAGAACGACGCAAAAAGAGCTCCCCTCCTGCGTGGATCATGAGACATGAAAAAAACCCCTGTTGGTTGATGTTCGTCGCAGATGATCCTTACGGATACCGTGACGGCTCCTGTAAGACGAAAGGCGGCTGACATCCCTCAATGCTGGTGTCACATTTTTTTAACATTTTGCAATGAAGGATCTAGGGCGACGCAGGCGAAGGATTCGGAACGGCAGGTATTGGTCTCGTTCGAGCTCGGCTTGAAACATCGATTCTCTGTTCCGCTACTTCAACCGCTTGACCGGGATCTGACGACGGGTGGTGACGACCTTGAGGTAATAGCCGAAGTTTCCGCGTCGGATGGTCACTTCCGGACTCTCCGCCCGGTAGCTGTAGGTTCCAGCCTGGCGTTGCTGCCATACCTGCCCATTTTCGAGTCTGAACACCGTTCGACCATCCCAGCCAGTGAATTTACCGGCAATCCGTGTGGCAATTTCCGGATTCGAGGTCACCGGGGCCGGCACTGCCGACGGCAGTTGCTCCTGTCCGAATGAAGCCGTTTTTTCAGGGGCAGCGGGAAAAAGCCATTGATTGAGATAGCCCAGTTCTTCCGGGCTCAACCGATGCAGTCCCGCAGATCGAAATTCTTCGGTGGACATTTTCTCCTGGAGTTTCTGGGCAGACATCGCAGGTGGTGCTGCGAGTGCAAACGGTGCAAAGAGTGCAAAGACTGCAAAGAGTGCAAAGAGTGCAGTGAAGAAACGACAGGGCACGACAACCCGGGCCCGCAAATTCCGCCAGGAAAGGTACATGTATCGACAGGTCCCCACAGACCAGGCACCAAGATCCGTCCATCTTCCCACACGGATCCTTGGCAAATAAGGGCTGGGTGGATCTGTCAGTTTCTATCGCGCATTCTCTTGATCACAAACCGCAACGATCGCAGGACAGTTGTGACCTCCCCCGCTACACTGCGCGCCGTTCGACAAGGCGAGGCGACGATGGAATTCACCGGTGGGCACATTCTTTCGGTCAAACAGTTTCAGCGTGGGGATGTCAGCCGGATCTTCGATGTCGCCGATGAACTGCGCCCCTACGCCATGCGAAAGCGCATCACCAGGGTCCTGCAGGGGGCCATTCTCGCCAACATGTTTTTTGAACCGAGCACCAGAACCCGAATTTCTTTCGCTGCCGCATTCAACCTGCTGGGTGGCGAGGTGAGGGAAACGACCGAAATCCGGGCTTCCTCGTTGTCCAAAGGCGAATCCCTACATGACACGGCACGAGTACTCTCCGGTTATTCCGACGTGATTGTCATGCGGCACCCCGAGGCCGGGTCAGTCGCAGAATTTGCCCGGGCGTCACGAGTCCCGGTCATCAATGGAGGCGATGGCCCCAACGAACATCCAAGCCAGGCTCTGCTGGACCTCTATACCATTCGATCGGAGCTGAAGGCACAGAACAAATCGATCGATGGGATGACCGTTGCGCTGGTCGGTGACCTGCGCTACGGGCGCGCGGTGCATTCGCTTTGCAAACTCATCTGCCTGTTCAACAGGATAAGGTTCAATCTGGTGAGTCCACCTGGCCTGGAACTGCCGCCTGAGATCGAGGCGGAGCTGAGGGCAGCAGGGCACACGGTAGAGATACTGCATGAGATGGAAGCAGGCATTCACAATGTCGATATTCTTTACGTCACCCGGACCCAGGAAGAGCGCTTTCCTACCCAGGAGGAAGCAGATCGATACAAGGGCCTGTTCCGGCTGAATCAATCCATCTACACCCAGTACTGCGAACCCAACACCGTGATCATGCACCCGCTGCCACGGGACTCGCGCAGCAATGCCCAGGAACTCGACGACGATCTGATCGAAAATCCAAATCTTGCGATTTTCAGACAGACCGACAACGGGGTAATCATCCGCATGGCGCTGTTTGCGCTGGTGCTGAATGTGGTTGATTCGGTCCACGATCACTCTCAGCCCGTCACCTGGTTCACTGCCAAGCGCAATCCGGTCAGCTGAATCGCAGAATCATCTGATCAAGGGATCAACAGGGTATCAATGGCACAGACCAGCCTGGGGCCGGTCTGCTTCAACCCAATCGAAAAGTGTCTACTTGGCGGCGGCCTTGCGGGGAACCTTGGGCATCCGGTCCTTCCACTCGGTCGGAACACGAGGGTAGCCGCGACAATCCGCGAGGAACTTCAGTGCATCGTTCCAGGCGGTTTCGGCGCCCATGCGCTTGACCGAAAACTCGCGAACCATGGACTTGCCATTGGCTTGCACCTGCACTCGAAACGCGGGCGATGGCCGATAGACAAGATTTATGCCGCGGATACCCGTGGTGTGTTTGCGCGGAGTTGTTGCTCCACGAACACGCTTGTCCTTGGCCTTGTCCTGCTGAGCCGCCCACTTCTCGTCGACAGCTTTTGCATCCTTTCGAACGGCTGTTTGCTGGGCCTTGTTAAGACCGATGAGGCTGAAATACTGCTGCTGCAGTTTGCCATCTATGCTGCGCGCTACGCGCAGCAACTGGCCACCATTGAGTTCGTATACTGCCACGTGTCCGCTCCTCGTTCGTTGCGGGAGAGTTGTTAGATTACTCCCTTTGGCGGGACTATAGCAAAGCCTCAAGTTCCGGCAGGGCCTTGAACAGATCTGCCACCAGTCCGTAGTCCGCAACCTGGAAGATCGGCGCGTCTTCATCCTTGTTGATGGCAACGATGACCTTGCTGTCCTTCATTCCGGCCAGATGCTGGATAGCACCGGATATCCCGACAGCGATGTACAGATCAGGAGCCACGATCTTGCCGGTCTGCCCAACCTGCATGTCGTTGGGAGCAAACCCCGCATCCACCGCGGCTCTCGAAGCACCAATGGCTGCACCGAGCTTGTCGGCTATGCCATCGAGCAACTTGAAGTTGTCCCCGCTGCCCATGCCGCGACCACCAGAAATGATGATGCTGGCTGCAGTCAGTTCGGGTCGCGCCGATTTGACAATCTCTTCACTCACAAAGGAGGAAGTCCCGATGTCATGAGCACTGCCATTTGCCTCAATCGTTGCACTGCCGCCTTCCGCCGCGACTGGATCATAGGCCGTGCCCCGTACCGAGATCACCTTGATGGCGTCGGCAGACTGAACCGTGGCTATCGCGTTGCCTGCGTAGAACGGGCGTTTGAATGTCTGGGCATCAACGACGCTGATGATGTCCGAAATCTGTGCCACGTCCAGCAGCGCAGCTACACGCGGCAGGAAGTTTTTACCAATCGGCGTGTGGGCAGCCAGAATGTGGCTGTATTCACGGCCTACTTCTGCAACCAGAGCGGCGATGTTCTCTGCCAGTTGATGGCCGTAAGCGACGTTGTCGGCATGCACGACCTTGCGAATGCCCGGCACCTTGGCGGCGGCCGTTGCAACCGCGCCAGAGTCAGAACCCGCGACCAGGAGGTCGACATCACCACCGATGGCAATCGCCGCTGCAACTGCGACACGGGTGGCTGCCTTGAGTTCCTTGTTATCGTGTTCCGCGACTACCAGTATGCTCATGCGATCACCTTTGCTTCGTTACGCAGTTTATTCACAAGTTCTTCCACGGATCCCACCTTCACACCGGCACCACGTTCACTCGGGGGCTCCACTCTCAGCACCTTGACGGTCGGATTCAAATCCACGCCCAGGTCAGCCGGGGTAAGGACGTCCATGGGCTTTTTCTTGGCTTTCATGATGTTGGGCAATGAAGCGTAGCGAGGTTCGTTCAGCCGCAGGTCTGTGGTCACCACAGCTGGCAGCTTGATGCGCAGAGTCTGCAACCCGCCATCGATTTCCCGGATCACTTCCAGGCCACCGTCGACGGCGGTGACTTTGGACGCAAAGGTTGCCTGGGGCATTCCGGTCAGGGCTGCAAACATCTGGCCGGTCTGGCTGTTGTCGCCATCAATCGATTGTTTGCCAAAAATGACAATCTGGGCACCTTCCTTGTCCTGTATGGCCTTCAGCGCCTTGGCAATGCCCAATGGCTGTGCGTCTGCTTCAGTCTGGACCAGGATGGCGCGATCAGCGCCCAGCGCGAGACAGGTTCGCAGTTGTTCCTGACAAGCCGTGCCACCGACGCAGACCGCGATGACTTCGGTCGCGACACCCGCTTCCTTCAAACGCACGGCTTCTTCGATGGCGATCTCGCAGAACGGATTGACTGCCATTTTCACGTTCGCAAGATCCACGCCAGTGCCGTCGGGTTTGACCCGTACTTTCACATTGGCGTCGACCACGCGCTTGACCGGTACCAGTACCTTCATGTAGCCCTCTTCTTTTGACTAGATATCAATTCTTGACCAGAAACTCTTTGCCAGAAACTTTTTACCAGAAACTTTTTACCAGAAACTGGGCCGCAGTTGCGCCGCGCGCGTTGCTGCTCCGGTTTGGAATTGCCTGACAATCCCAGCTGTGGAAGTCTGGCCCCATGGCCTCGCTGTCTCGATTGCGTGTCCTGAACACACTTATGCCGTCGGGCTGGCCACGACCTGTGTTGTCGTGGACGACGCCCGCCTACCACGCGCTTCCGGGGTAAAAAAGGCGCGGTATTGTCGCCGGGCCTTCCAGACGGGTCAATGTTGTCGCGTATAATGCGCGCCTCAACTCACCAGGTGCTTACAAAAATGCCGAACGCTGCGCAACGTGAAGCCATGGAATTTGATGTGGTGATCGTCGGCGGGGGCCCCTCCGGACTCGCCACCGCGATTCGGTTGATGCAACTCGCTGAACGCTCAGGGCAGGAAATAAGTGTCTGCCTGGTTGAAAAAGGCTCGGAAATCGGCGCCCATATCCTGTCCGGCGCCGTCTTCGAGCCGCGCGCATTGAATGAGTTGATCCCTGACTGGAAAGCACGTGGAGCTCCCCTCAATACTCCGGTCACGGAAGACGAGGTTTACTACATGGTGAACGAGGTGAACCGGATTCGTATTCCGAAACTGTTCATCCCCACCGACCTGGACAACCACGGCAACTATGCGATCAGCCTGGGCAACCTCTGCCGCTGGCTGGGTGAACAGGCCGAAGCGCTTGGTGTCAACCTGTTCCCGGGGTTCGCAGCATCCGAAGTGCTGTTCAATGACAACGGGAGCGTTCGTGGTGTCGCGACCGGCGATATGGGTGTCAGTCGGGAAGGCACCCACAAGGGTACGTTCACTCCGGGTTACGAACTCCTGGCCAAATTCACGGTTTTTGCCGAAGGCTGTCGAGGTCATCTGGGCAAACAGCTGATTGCCCGCCTGGGTCTTGCGGATGATTCGTCGACCCAACACTACGGCATCGGTTTCAAGGAGCTTTGGGACGTCGACCCCGAACTGCACATTCCTGGCCGGGTCATTCACTCGTTGGGATGGCCACTTGGCCATTTCCCGGGACAGACCACCGGTGGATCCTACCTGTATCACCTCGAAAACAACCAGGTATCGCTGGGGCTCATCGTGGACTTGTGTTACTCGAATCCCCATCTTTCACCGTTTGACGAATTCCAGCGTTGGAAACACCATCCGTTGATCGCAAGCGTGCTGAAGGGCGGCAAACGGGTTTCTTATGGTGCACGTGCGATTGTGAAAGGCGGCATCCAGGCGCTACCCAAAAACGTATTCCCTGGCGGATTGCTGATCGGTGACGACGCCGGATTCCTGAATGTGATCAAGGTCAAGGGCAGCCACGCGGCGATGAAGTCCGGCATGCTGGCGGCGGAGACCATCGCAGCTGCGCTGGCACGGGGTGAAGCCCACTCCGAACTGAGTGAATTTCAGGAGCGATTCGAAGACTCCTGGCTGTATGACGAACTGAACCGGTCGCGTAATGCCGCACCCAGCCTGCACAAGTTCGGCGCACTGATGGGTTCCGGCGCGGCGCTGGTAGACAGCTGGTTCCAGGGCCGTCTGCCGTGGACCCTGAGTGATCCCGTTCCGGATCATGCAACGCTCAAACCGGCAGGTTCCAGCAAACCAATCGACTACCCCAAGCCGGATGGTGTGCTCTCCTTCGACAAGCTGTCTTCGGTATTCTTGAGCAACACCAACCATGAAGAGGACCAGCCCTGCCATCTCACGTTGAAGGATGCTGCGATTCCAGTTTCAAAAAATCTGCCGATGTGGGATGAACCGGCGCAGCGATACTGCCCTGCGGGTGTTTACGAAATCGTCAGTGAAGCCAGCGGTCCCCGCTTCCAGATCAATGCGCAGAACTGCGTACACTGCAAAACCTGTGATATCAAGGATCCTTCTCAGAACATCATCTGGGTGGTGCCGGAAGGTGCCGGTGGACCAAACTATCCGAACATGTGAGCGACAGTGCCCGCGTAACCGGTGGTCGATTTTCAATCCAGGAAAAAAAACGCCCCTTGGCTGAACAGGCAGGGGCGACCTTCCCTTTCAACGACAAGGCCTGTCAGTCGATAAAAGGCTGCTCTGACGATCAGCGCCTCAAGACCGTCACGAACATGCAGGTAGGGTCTGCCACCGCGCAGCGAGATCGGGTGCTCTTCATTGGCAATGACCTGGTCTCCACCGTTGGTACTGAACAGCAACTCAGCCTGCTCGCCACTCCCGCGCATCTCGAAGTCCAGCGCCAGCAAGGGAACATCCTCCACAACGATACGAAGTTTTTCCTGTGGTGAAACCAGAAAATAGGCATCCCCTTCGCGAACCAGTATGGTGGAAAACAAGCGGACCAACGCCGGACGCGTAAAGGCAACGCCCTCATGAAACCAGGTGCCATCACGAGCAATCCTGATATCGATCCTGCCCTCTGGCGCAGATAGCCATCGATGAACCGGTGGCATCCGTCGCCTGCCCGCCTGAGCAACCAGCGCTGCAAACAGGTCGTCGAGTTTCTCTTCCGGCACTTGGCTCTCCAGCCAGCATGGCTGATGGGAAAGTGGAGTCAACCGCAGCCGCAACCGTCAGCTACCGGTCAGGGTGGCCCCAACAGCCGCAAAAGCGCGGGTCAGCTCAACCGGGTCATGCCAATCCCTGCCCCGCAGCCACGGCGCGATGACTACAGTAAGTCGAGTAACCAGGCTGTTGTCTGCATTGTGGATCACGTCAACTAGCAATTCATCCCTGTCGGCAGTTCGTGTTACCACGGTTCCCGCTGAGCGCAAGGTCTGGGTTGACCAGTAGGCGGCAGGGGCAACCACGGCCGGTTCCTCAGAATGGACAGGGTCCGGCCAATACACTACCAGTCTCCAGGGAGATTCAGCGTCCGCAACCTGCAGATGTGCTGCAAGCCCGGTCTGGACAGCCAGCAGACGCTCATTGTCGGTTCGACCGTCCGCATGCATCACCGTCACCCGGGCAAATGGCGGCAGAGTCCATCGGGAATGATTCTCCACCGTGACGCCACCCAGGGTCCGGGTTGCTCGCAGCGCCTCTGTGGCATCAGGATGGGGTTGAACGATGCTGCAGGCACCCGCCTGTGTAATCAGGCTGAGAATGAAAAATGTCCGGAACATCCGTGTGGCCTTCTTTGACAACTCGTCTTGAGTATAGGCACACCCTTTGCATCTCTCGGGATGGTTCGAAATCTCTCTAACCTGACAATTTATCCCGGCCTCGTACCGGCAGGCTTCGTGCTGACCCAGGCCCGCTGCCGGTCAGCCGCCGATGAACTTCATCACGGTCCATTCACCCTGGAACCGAATCGGCTGTTTGTCCGCCAGAGCTTTCCCGAGAATGATGCCAAGGGTCGCTTCAGCTTCGTCATCGGGCATGTCGAGGACAGGATTGAGGTCGTGCGAATGTGCATTCGAAAGACAACCAAACAACCTGCCATTGGATGACAACCGCAACCGCGTACACGATGCGCAGAACGGCTCGGTTTCGTTGGCGATGATGCCAAAAGCGCCACGGCCGGGAATTTCGAATCGCACCGCGGTGGAATCAAACGGTGCATCGGTTCGCGCATATTCGTAGCGCTGTCCGATCGTTTCCAGCAGTTCATCCATGCCGATGAAATCGCGCGCAAACTGGTTGCCGGCTCGCAGGTGCCCCATTTTCATCAGTTCGATGAAACGCAGTTCAAAGCCGCGTGCGAGGCAATAGTCGAGCATTGGCAGAATCTGATCACCATTGGCGGAACGTAACGGCACCATGTTGATCTTGACACGCACGCCGGCATTGGCCATCCGGTCGATGCCTGCCAGTACCGTAGGCAAATCACCTGACTTGGCGATTTCCCGGAAGGCGATCGGATTCAAGGTGTCGAGACTGACATTGATGCGCTTCAGTCCCGCGGCCAGCAGCATATCCGCCTTGCGGCTGAGCAACTGGCCATTGGTCGTCAACCCGACATCATCAAGCGGCAATTGCATCAAGGCAGGGAAAAAAGTGTCGATCTTCGGCGCAACCAAAGGCTCTCCGCCGGTTACCCGAACCTTGTCGACACCACCCACCCGCATCAGCAGTTTCACGGCGCGCACCAGTTCTTCAGCGCCCAGTTCCGACTCGGCTGGCTGAAGTCGTTTGCCATTGGGAACGCAATAAGTGCACGCATAGTTGCACGCAGCTGTCAGGCTGACTCGCAAATTGCGAAAGGTCCTACCGTGAGCGTCGGTGATCATCTGTCAAGTATGCCACGTTCGCGCGCAGAATTTTGAACAGGTTCCCAGCAGGAGATACTGATTCTGCTTTACTGGATATGTCAGCGCACAGTCTCTCTCCCCACCCCCCCCCCCCTTTGAGGCGTAGAGGCGTGCGACGGCATGGAAGCTGAGTTCCTACTTTGAGTAACTCCTGATGGTAGTTGCCCGACGCCCTACCCCGGCGTCGGGTCTTTTTTCAGACTGTCAGGTCCTATCAGCTTGAGCAGCCGGGACGCAAAATCCTTCGACCAGAACACCCGATTGCTGCCCTTTATCAGCAGGTGATCGCCAATAGCCAGCGTGTGCACCACTTCGGCAAGCAGTCCATCGTCCGCCAGCGGCCTCCAGCCAAGGCAATTGGGCAGACTTTCGAGCACACGCATGCCATCACCAACACCCCAAAAACCGGCGAGAGAGGCGACCTCACGGGCAAGACTGCGATGGTAGTTTTCGCTGTCGGCACCAAGCTCCAGCATTTCGCCCAACAATGCAAAGCCCCGCTTCCCTGCCAGCGCCGAGAAGTTGTGCAGTGAAGCCGACATGCTTCCAGGATTGGCGTTATAGCTGTCATCCATGATCTGGATCCCCGAGGCAGCAAAGATCCGGCCTCGGCCAACCGGCACCAGTTGGTCAGCGAGATCGGTTGCAGCTCCCGGATCCCGGTCCAGCGCGACCAATGTCGCAATCACCGCGGCCAAGGACAATGCACGATGTTCCCCGCCGCCCGGGATCCTGGCCATCAGGGATCGATCCGGCAGTCTGAAACGGGCGACATTTCCTACGACAAGATCGAGTCTCACCGTGGCCTCTCGGCTGGTCCCAAACGTGATCTGCCGAAGATCGGTCCTGTCGCTCGCCGGCAGACTGGCTTCGCGAATCAGCACGCCACCCGGAACGACGCCGTCAGCGATCGACAATTTTTCTGCCAGAAGTGCTTCGTGCCCCCCAAAATTGCCGATGTGCGCGGAATGGACATTCAACACGATGCCGATGGTCGGCTGGATCAATCGTGACAAGGGAGCGATTTCGCCAGGGTGACTGGTGCCGATTTCGTAGATCGCCGTCGTGCAATCCAGAGGTGTACGGGCCAGAGACAATGGAACACCGATGTGATTATTCAGGGAACCGGGCTCCGCCCACGCGGAGCACGCTGCGCGAAGCAGACTCTTGGCAGTGGTCTTGCCACTGCTACCGGTCACGGCGATGACCTGCGCCGACAATTCCCTGCGGCGGCGACGAGCCAATGCCCACAGCGCGTCAAGCGTATCTTCAACCTGGATACAAGGCATCTGTTCTAGACCTGTCGGCCTGCTGACCAAGGCCAACGCAGCACCAGCAACCCTGGCAGCTTCGAGAAAGTCGTGACCATCCCGATTGCTCGTGCTGGTCGCCTGGAAGCGGGGCCCCGGATCCCCGGACAGCGCCACAAACAGATCTCCCGACCGCAGGTCCCGCGAGTCGATACTGATGCCGGATACGTCGCCTGTGAAAGCCGCTCCACACGGTACGCCGCCGGTTGCCGCAAGCAGTTCGCTCCAAGACCACAACACGCTGATTTTTGTCCAGTTCGGGATCGCGAGAGTCTGCCGGGGACCCCTTCGCGACACAAGGCCGCTGCACAAGCCCGATGTCCGTATGTCATGCTGCACACATCAGTGGCTATCGATGAATCCTGTCCATGACCGACTCCCCCGTCTCCTTCTGGACCCGACTCGAGCGGGGCATCACAACGACACGTCGTTTTGTTGTGAATGCATTGTTCATTGTGGTCCTCGTTTTTCTGGTGAGCAGCTTTGTCGGCAGTTGCCAGGGCCTGCAGATCGACGACAACAGTGCTTTGCTGATCCAGCCAAACGGCGTGCTGAGCGAGCACAGGACCATCGGCAATCCGCTGCAGTCGTGGCTTCTCGGAGGTGGTCAGGAGCCGCAGATCATCCTGGCCGATCTGCTGAAGGCCATCGAGCTGGCAAGAGAAGATGACCGCATCCGGGTCATCGTTCTGGACCTTGAGAGTCTTGCGGGACTGAGTTCCGTTCACGCAGACGTACTGGATGTCGCGCTGGATGCGTTTCGTGAACGGGGCAAGGAAGTTGTGGCCTATGGAACCTGGTTCAGCCAGCAACACTACCGTCTGGCCTCCACCGCAGACGCGGTATACCTCCATCCGATGGGCGAACTGCTGTTTGAGGGATTTGCTGCAGAAGGACTGTATTTCAAGGACTTGCTGGATAAGTTGAAAGTACAAATGCATGTGTTTCGAGTGGGAGAGTTCAAATCCGCGGTCGAGCCCTTTACAGAAAACGGCATGTCGGAGGCTGCTCGCAAGGCAAATCGGGAACTGGTGGATGGGCTGTGGGCGGACTACACCGCCGCTGTCAGCAGGAATCGGCGTTTGACCGATGGGGAATTTGCGGCCTATGTAGGTGAAATTGACCAGCGAATCGAAGCGGCCGGCGGAGACTCGGCTCGCGCAGCGCTCGAGAGCGCACTGGTTGACGAACTGCTGACCGAAGATGAGTTCAACGCCCGGATGGTGGACAAGGTCGGTGCGGATGACACCGGGAACTTCAAGGCGGTCCGTTTTGAGGACTACCTGGCAGCGACAGCCACGTCATTGCCGGACGAAGATGACGCAAACATCGCGTTGATCCGCATGACCGGAACCATCCTCAATGGTGGTGATGGAACCATGTCCATCGAACCGGACGTCATGCGCGAACAGATCCGTGCAGCCAGGGATGACAAGAACATCCGTGCGCTGGTCGTGCGGATTGACTCGCCAGGCGGCAGTGCGTTTGCGTCGGAACAGATACGCAAGGAACTGGAGCTTGTCCAGCTGGCAAAAAAATCCGTCGTTGTTTCGATGGGGGAAGTTGCGGCATCCGGAGGCTACTGGATTGCCTCGACTGCCGATGCGGTCGTTTCGCACCCACAGACCATTACCGGTTCGATCGGTGTCTTCTCTCTCATGCCTTCGGTTGAGCGGGCCCTGGAGAGTGTCGGGGTACGCAGCGATGGCGTCGGAACCAGTCCCCTGTCCGGTGCATTGAATCCCTACGGCGCATTGAGCGAACCGTACGCCCGCATCGCTCAGGCATCGGTCAATCGCACCTATGGGGATTTTGTGAATCTGGTTGCCAGAGGGCGCAACCTGGCTCCCGAGCGGGTTGCCGAGATCGCTGAAGGTCGTGTGTGGCTGGGTACACGTGCCAAGGATCTGGGCCTGGTGGACGAGTTGGGTACCCTCGATGATGCCATCGCACATGCAGCCAGGCTGGCCGGACTGGAAGATTTTGCAGTGAGGGAATTCACTCCACCCATTGATCCGCGCTATGAAATACTGAATCTGTTCCTGGAGTCTCGCCTGGTCAGCAATGTAGTACCTGAACGTACCGGGTTGATATTTCGTGCCGAGGCTGAAATGCGGCGTTGGCTCCCAATCCTCGATCGCCCGGCCCAGATCCAGGCCCTCTGCCAGGTCTGCTTCGACCTGTAACAAGCTCCCGCACCACTGGAAGGGCCGTGGCTTTGGCGGCACACCGGTCTTTTGGACCGCCCTGTTCAGCCGGACCCCGAGTCAGCGCCCTGTTTCCTATCGCGGGGCTTTGCCAAACAATGCCTTGTATAGCGCTCGATGCAGCTCATTCTGCTCCATGACACCATGCACAAGGTCTCCTGCGACGCCTCTCGCATAGGCGGCAACATCCTCTCCCCCGTGAGTTTCAGCAAGCATGGGCAATGTTGCCGGTTGCCGGTAATCAGGGCTCAGCGTGTCCACTGTGGTGTAGTTCGGCAGCGCGCCGGGTCCGTTGGCGTACCCGAGGGTTGGATACGTGTACGTCGGTGCACCGCCCTCTCCTCCACCCGGTATCACTGGCACCTTGCCCAGAATCGGATTGCCGCGAGGTGGGTAACCGGCAAGGGTCAGCGTGTGGCTGTGATCAGCGGTGACGAGAACCAGCGACCGACGTGGATCCAGCGCCTTGTTGGCGACGGCGACTGCCGCATCGAAAGCCAGCAGATCATGCAGGGCCCGATAAGCGTTGCCTGCATGATGCCCGTGATCGATACGACCACCTTCAACGACCAGGAAAAAATTCCGGCTCTTGGCCTGCAGGGACCTGATTGCATGGTCCGTCATCTCTGCAAGCGATGGTTCACCCGCTCTATCCCTGGCGCGATCGGCATCAAACTGCATGTGCGAAGGTTCAAAAAGCCCCAGGACCTGACCCTTGGTTCCAAGGGCCGCAAAAGACTCTGTATTCCACACAAACCGTCGCTCAATGGCCTTGGGACTCTGGTTCTGTTCCAGCCACTCCTTGATCAGGTTGCGGCCATCGTTTCGGCGCCCTTTTATCTCCGGATATTCGGGATCCGTCTCGCCGGTGGGCAGAAAATTTGCCCGCCCACCACCGAAAATGACATCAATACCGTCGCCGATCGCAAACTCGATCAGTGATTGCGCGATATCCTTGCATCCGGCCTCGATGGCAGCCGGTGGCAGCATCGAGTCATCTTCCCAATCGCGTTCTGGCACATGTGCGTAGGTGGCTGCAGGTGTGGCATGCGTGATCCGGGTGGTGGTGACGACACCTGTGGCAAACCCGGCCGTCTCTGCCTGTTCAAGCAGCGTTGGTACCGATCCGCTCAGGGACTGTGCACAATTGCCTCGTTCGACACTCGACTTCACTGACAAGACACCAAACCGGGTCTTCTGCCCTGTGACGATAGCCGACATCGTTCCGGCAGAGTCGGCGACCTGCATATCCGTGTTGTATGTCTTGATCAGCGCAACATTGTCGTAGTCTTCGAAACTCAACTGGTGTTCTTCACCTTGTTTGCCCAGTTTCTGCCCGGCGAGAATCCTGCCCGCGGTAACTGTGGTGACCCCCATGCCATCGCCAAGGAACAGCACAACCTGCCCTGACCATCCCAGCGCGGGCATGAACAACAGTGTCAACATGACCATGAACAGATTTTTCATCAACGTGTCGCCTCTCGCATCGTCACAAATTCTTCTGCCGCACTGGGGTGGATACCGACGGTTGCATCAAACTGCGCCTTGGTTGCGCCGGCCTTCATCGCAACTGCCATCCCCTGCACTATTTCCCCGGCATCGTGCCCCACCATGTGCAGACCAACCACACGATCATCCGACTTGCGTACGATCATTTTCATGAACGTCCGCTCGGTCGAACCGCTCAACGTGTGTTTCAGGGGGCGGAAGGATGTCTCGAAGACACTGATCGCGCCTTCCGCTGCCGCCTGCGCCTCTGTCTGTCCGACGGTGCCTATGTTCGGTTGACAGAACACCGCGGTCGGGACGTTGGTGTAGTCCTGAGTGCGCCTGGGCGCCTTGCCAAAAAGGTTGTTGACGATGCACATGGCCTCGGCGATCGCCACCGGGGTCAACTGCATTCGATCGATGACATCGCCAATGGCGTAGATGTTGGGTACCGATGTCTGGAAATAGTCGTCAACATGGATTGCTCCGCCCGGTTGCAACGCTACACCACAGGCTTCAAGACCCAGATTCGATGTGTTTGGCCTGCGTCCGGTTGCATACAGAACGAGGTCCGTGTCCATGGTTGTGCCATCGCGGAAATGCAGTCGCTTTTTCTGCCTCTCCCGGTTGCCGTCTTTGGCTGGCTCCTGGCTGATCGACTCAACATCAGTGTTGAATTGCAGGCCGATGCCCTTGCGCTCGAGTTCATCCTTCACAAATCCGCGGATACCCTCATCAAAACCTCGAAGGAACAGCGGTCCGCGATACACGAGATGGGTCTGTGCACCAAGCCCCTTGAAAATCCCCGCGAATTCCACGGCGATATACCCACCGCCGACGACCACGACGTGTTCGGGAAACACCGGCAGGTAGAAAGCTTCTTCGGAGGTGATCACATGTTCAGCACCAGGAAAATCGGGGACGTGCGGTCGTCCGCCGGTGGCAATCAGAATCTTGTCTGCAGTGACGCGTTTCCCGTCGAGTTCGATCACATGCGGGTCGATCAGTCTGGCGTGACAGCGATGAATCGACACACCGGCACTGGTCAGAAGATTTTCGTAAATGCCGTTGAGCCGGCTTATTTCCCGGGTCTTGTTGTCTCGAAGCGTCGGCCAGTCGAAGTGCCGATCACGTGTTGACCAGCCGTAGCCTGCGGCTTCCTCAAAGTCGGCAGCAAAATGCGATCCGTAAACAAACAGCTTTTTTGGAATGCATCCCACGTTGACACAGGTACCGCCCAGAAACGTGGACTCGGCGATTCCGACCCGGGCACCTGCCTTTGCCGACATCCGGCTGGCTCGAACCCCACCACTCCCGGCGCCAATCACAAACAAGTCATAGTCGTACAACAAGCGTCACGTCCGGTACATTAAAGTTCGCATATCATACAGCGGGCAAACAGGACCGTGGACCGTCGAATCATGCCGAGTGCCACAACCGGCACGTGGCGCAACCGCCAGCGGGCGGGAATCAATCGTACCGACAGAACAGTCAGTGATCAGGACAGGAGTCTGCAGTGAACATCACCATTTTCGGCACCGGATATGTGGGTCTGGTGACTGGGACCTGTTTTGCCGAGATGGGTAACCAGGTGACTTGCATCGACGTCAATCCAACGGTGGTGTCCCGCCTGAGCGATGGAGTGCTGCCCATCTTCGAACCTGGTCTGGAAGAAATGGTGGTTCGCAATCATCGAGCTGGACGGCTGGCTTTCACCACCGATGCACTACGAGGCATCGACCATGGTGAAGTGATTTTCATCGCAGTTGGTACCCCATCTGCCGCAGATGGTTCTGCAGACCTGTCCCATGTAAAAGCGGTCGCCCAGTCCATCGGGCAACGGATGCAGACACCCAAGATTGTCGTTAGCAAATCGACCGTTCCGGTTGGTACGGGCGACCTCATTCGCGAGACCATCGCAGAAATCCTTGTTCAACGAGGGGTGGATATCGAGTTCGACGTTGCCTCGAATCCCGAGTTTCTCAAGGAAGGCGCTGCAGTCGGCGATTTCATGAAGCCGGACCGAGTGGTCATCGGGTCGTCGAACCAGGCAACCATAAGTACTCTCAAGGCACTGTATGCGCCGTACAATCGAAATCGCGACGCAGTCATCGTCATGGACGTTCGATCTTCCGAGCTGACCAAGTACGCTGCCAATGCGATGCTGGCCACACGAATCAGTCTGATGAACGAAATGGCCAACCTGGCCGAACGACTGGGCGCAGATATCGAGGCCGTTCGCCGCGGCATCGGGCCTGACCCAAGAATTGGCTTCGATTTTCTCTACGCAGGAGCCGGTTTTGGTGGCTCCTGCTTCCCGAAGGATGTCAAAGCTCTAGTCAGAATGGCTGACAGCCTGGGGTTTGAGGCCGCGGTAATGCAAGGTGTTGAGACCATCAACGAACGGCAGAAGCAGGTGCTGTACTCAAAAATCGAGCGGCACTTCAATGGCAATGTGCAAGGTCTGAAGTTTGCCGTCTGGGGATTATCCTTCAAACCTAATACTGATGATCTCCGGGAAGCACCAAGTCTGGTTGTGATCAATCAGTTGTTGAACGCCGGCGCCGTGGTCAGAGCGTACGATCCCGAGGCCCGACAAAAAGCCCGCGAACATTTTCAATCCGTACCATGTATCGAGATTTTCGATCGTCGAGACGATGTGCTCGACGACGCGGATGCCCTGGTCATCGTTACTGAATGGAACGAGTTTCGCAGCCCTGATTTCAGACTGCTGAAGTCGAAACTGCGTTCCCGGACTATTTTTGACGGACGAAACCTGTTCGAGCCTGCAGCAATGCAGGAACTGGGTATCGCGTACTTCGGTATCGGTAGAGGTCTTCGACCACGTGATCGCAGCGCGGCCTGAGGTGTTCTGATGCAACGTCGTGTTTTGTTAGTGTCTCCTGTGCCAACCCATCCACAAACTGCTGGCAATCGAACCCGTGTCAGTTCACTGCTGCAGGCGCTGCTGGATCTCGGCTACGACGTGACGTTTCTGCATGCCCGGCAAGAGCCTGGCGATGACGAGATGATGAGGAACATCTGGGGAGGTGCATACCATTGGGTCGAGTACGTCAGGCCAGCGGCCCGATTTGGCACACGGCTGAAGCGAAAGTTGCTCGGTCGTTTCAGCGTGGATGCAAAGTACACGCTGCATATCGACGAATGGTACGACCCGACTCTGGACGATCGGGTCGGGCAGTTGCATCGCGACAACCCCTTTCACGCAGTGATCGCAAGTTATGTCTTCTTTTCCCGCGTGCTGCTGAACTTTGGTCCCGACGTCGCACGCGTCATCGACACCCACGATGCATTTGCCAATCGGCATCGCCAGTACCTTGAACACGGTGAAATCCCCAAGTGGTACTCGACGACCGAAGCGGGTGAACGGACGGCGTTTGACCGTGCCGACCTGGTTTTTGCCATACAGGACCGCGAGCGAACGGAGTTCGCAAAGCTGACACGTACGAAGATCGTGACTCTCGGCCACATCACGCCAATTGATCCGCTGCTGTCGACGATCGCCGATCGGATCCTCTTTGTGGCATCGGACAATGGCATCAACGTCCATGGCATCCGTCACTTCATCGACAACATCTTTCCTGCAATCCGGCAGGCAAGACCTGTCGCAGTCCTGGTCGTTGCAGGCTCGGTATGTCGATCGCTGGTTGGTGGAGATGGCATCGAACTCCTCGGTCGTGTGGAGGACCTTCGGGCTACCTACGCCGCATCCACGGTGGTCATCAATCCGGTTCAGTTCAAGACCGGGGTCGCGATCAAGAACCTGGAGGCGCTGGGCTACGGGAAACCACTGGTCACGGCACTGATCGGGTCCGAGGGCATGGAAGCGGGTCAAGGCGTTGCCTATCTTGCGGCAGGGAACGACGAACAATTTGCAAGGCAGGTGGTCTCCATCCTGCAGAGCCCCGCGTACGCAGCCGAGCTATCCGGATCTGCACTGGCTTACATCACACAATGCAATCAGGCGATCCGCGACGAACTGGTCCGTGCGATCGGTTCACCTCAACTGAACTGAACTCTCAAGACTCGCGATAACGCGTTATTTCACGGGTGCAAACGAGTTTCCATACTGCTGACGGAGCAGGTTTTTCTGCACCTTGCCCATCGCATTGCGGGGCAGTTCGGTAACGTTCACCAGCGCCTTGGGCTGCTTGAACCTTGCGAGCCTTGTCGACAGCGCCGCTTGCAGTGAATCCAGTTCGACTGGCGCGCCCGTTGGAACAACCACCGCAACCACGGCCTCGCCGAAGTCAGGATGTGGTACACCGATGACCGCGGACTCGGCGATCTCCGCAAACCCGTCCAGTACATCTTCGATCTCTTTCGGGTACACGTTGTAGCCTCCCGAAATCACCAGATCCTTGCCCCGCCCAACGATGCTGACTCTGGCATCGGGTGCCATGGTGCCAAGATCACCCGTAATGAAAAAACCGTCAGGCCGGATTTCCTCACGGGTCTTTTCCGGCATGCGCCAGTATCCGGAGAACACATTGTTGCCTCGCACTTCGATCATGCCCACTTCACCGATCGGCAGTTCCGCCCCGTTGGCATCGGCAATCCGGACTTCGACGCCAGGCAGTGCATAACCAACTGTACCGGGAAGGCGAACCCCGATCAGTGGATTGGTCGTATTGATGATGGTTTCGCTCATGCCGTATCGCTCGACGATGCAGTGTCCGGTACGGGATTCGAACTCGGTGAAAGTCTGCGGCGTGAGTGGCGCTGATCCGCAGATGAAAACACGGATGTGCCGCACCGCGTCCGCGGTCAGTGAAGGTTCGCCAAGCAGGCGTGTATAAAAGGTTGGCACGCCCATCAGCACTGTTGCATCAGCCAGGCGTGCAAGCGTCTGCCTGGCGATGAACCTTGGCAGGAATATCATGGGTGTACCGGTGCCCAGTGCGCAGTGCATGGCAATGAAGAGGCCATGGACATGGAATATCGGGAGTGCGTGCAGCAGTACGTCATCGTCACGCCAGCCCCACGCCTCGATCAGAGCCTGCGCGTTGGTGGCAAGATTGTCGTGTGAGAGCATCGCGCCTTTTGACCGGCCTGTGGTACCGGAGGTGTAGACGATCGCAGCCAGGTCACTTCCCTTCCTGGGTACGATGCCAACCCTCGGCGTCGCCCGCGCGACTGCCTCGACGAGCGTCCCGTTTCCCTGTGCGTCCAGAGACACACAATGGACGTGAGGAAAACGGGCTGCCAGAACAGGATCGACTTCACTGGCTGCAAACACAATCGGTTCGGCATCCGTCAGAAAGTAGGTGACTTCTTCCCGCGTGTACGCCGTATTGAGGGGCACATAGACCGCTCCTGCCTGCAGGCAGCCCAGGTACAACGCCAGATTTTCGGCAGATTTTTCCACCTGAACGACAACACGGTCTCCCGGTCGAACGTTCATGGCATCCAATGCACCGGCGTACGCGGCCGCACGCGAGTACACATCCCGATAGGTGAGAGTACTTCCGTCTTCAAGAAACAGGCATGGCCGATCGCCGGCCGCATGCGCCTCGTGAGCCAGCTTGTTAAAGAAATTGTCTTTCACTGCTTTCAAGATACCTGTGCTAACCCTTTGATTTGAAGCGAACAAAACGTTGCTTCCAGAATTGTCCTCATGTACTCTGCTGCCATCTCGATTGAACCAGTGGACGCATCGAACCATCGATTGTCTGCGTTGCCAGCCGTATCGTGCAACGGGGAACAATCACGGTCACTCCCAGAAAAAAAGCAAAAAAATGGGAATTCGAACCGCCTGAACAAGGCGGTTTTTTTTGCCTGCAATTCAGACTCCACCATCCGGGCACTTCGCTTCTGACAACTGGGCCGCCATGCCGTTGTGGTCCGGGCGACCTAATCACCCTTCCCCTGCTGTTCGATTTCCGGTGCAATTTCCTTTCCCTGCGGCATTTCAACGATGTGCAGGGTACGTACAAAGTCCTGGTATTCGACCTCGGTCGGAGACAGCGTGGCAGCTAGTTCCGCATCCTTGCGCGCTGAAGCCAGGTCACCAATCCGCTGGAACAACAGCGCCCGATTGTAGTGCGCGGTGGCGATACGATCATCGGCAATGGCGACTGCCCTATCCAGGTCTTTCATCGCTTCGACAAAACGCCGAGCCTTGACGTGAGTATTGGCCCTGTTGATGTAGGTTGAGGACAGTTCAGGCGCCAGCTCGACCGCCCGGTTGTGGTCCGACAGGGCCGCACGCAGCTTGCCTCTGCGGGAATGGAGGATGCCGCGATTGGCGTAGGTCGCTGCCAGTTCCAGTCGATCAAGTGCCTGCAGCTCAATGGCCGTATCGCAAGCGTCAAAATCCGGAACGCTGCCATGACGGACCACTTCCTGGTAACAGTCGAAGGCAGGTGATGTGTTCAGAATGACACTGGTTGCTGCCTGAACTTGAGAAAGACCCAGAAGAATAGAAAGAACCAAGACCACGAGTTTCATCCACCTGCTCCTGTATCCGTGCTCTGCGCCACCAGCCACGGTGTGATGATCCGGCGCAAGATGCCACGACCGAATTCCGTGTACCAGACTGAAGGGTCCTGGGCGCTGGTAGGCATCTTGTCGTCTCTGGGCAGCAATCGGGCAGCGCGCAGTGTCGCCAGGCCGATGCCAAGACGTTCTTCCGCCAGATAGATTTGTGCCAGGCGTGCCCAGCACGTGAGCTCAACCGATTCAACTCCGGTTTCACGGATGCAGCGCAGCTGGTCGCTGGCCCCGTCGAGCAACTGTGATAGTTGCCAATGCTGGTAGTCCAGCGACAGGAAAAAGCGGCCGCGCCGCTCACTGGCCAGCGCCATATCACCCAGGCTGGCCAGACGCTTCTCGACGGAAGCCTTGTCGCCGGGTGACTGCGCCGGTATTTTCGAACGAAGCACTTCGAGCCTGTTGCCCAGATCTTCAGCGATCTGCCGCCGCTCGGCCTGACCCAGACCTGCGTCCGTATCCGCACCCAGCAGCGTCCAGGCCTGCTCACCAGCGACCGATCCGCTGAACAACAAACCAAACAGCGTCAGAAAGATGTTTTTCATCGTTTGCCTCTTCGAGCAGCCGTTGTGTGAACGGTCGGCTTCAACCCGCCAGTGGAGCAAGCCGGATGGCGAGCATGCGGGCCCGACGCTCGGGGGAAATGGTGACACTGCGTCGCGCCACGAGATCCAGCACGACACCAACCGCTTCGGCACTCATGATGCACCGACCTGTTCGGACGTCATACAGAAGATGGGCGAAGTACTGCAGTTTCATGGTCACTTCGCGGATACCCGACACCAGTTCATAACGATCGCCGGCCTTGGGAGTCGCGTGAAAGTGCTTGCGATACTCGAGCACTGCTCCACCTTGAAAACCGCCGGCCCGAGCCGACTGTTCTTCTGCGCTCTGCAGAATGGCCCAGAGATTGGGCATGCCATCCGATACCCTGCCCATGATCCCGTGCGGTGGCAATTCTCCCTGCGCATCACATTCCTGATGTGCAATGACCCCCTTCGCGATGACCTGGAAACCGTGTGCCCGGGCTTCGGTCAGTGTCAGGCGACTGTACGGGGTGTCGTCCATCGTCAGTCCTCGCGGTCCTGCGTGCACCGGCAGGGGCAGTGGCTCCATCGTCCCGAGACCGTGCTGTGCACATTCGACCCGCGTAAGGAACGCCGCAAGGACAACGCCGGTAAACGAGTGCCGAAGCTCCGTCAGTATGTCGATTGAATCTGCCGTTGAACTGACCCGGGCAACGTAGCCGGATATCGGCGTGGCCATCCGTGCTTCGGCCAGGTATCGCATGTGCTGGATACGAATACGCCAGCGGTCTGGAATCTCCCACTCCGACAACACATTGATCAGAGACTCTCCCACCATGCGTGAATAAAAACGCACATTCAGATGATCGTTTTCATCACATTCCCATCGATTGACGCTGCTCTTGAGGGCAAGCTCAAAATCGAGTACGCCAGATAGTTCGACACCGGTCACGTCAGGGCTCCAGGTTGGCAATCCGGCAGTTTAACGGATTGAACCAGGGGGGGAATGCGTTCGGGACGATGCTCGCGATCCTGATCCGCTCCTTTGATCTCCAGATCCGATCAAGGAGCCGATGAATTGTCGGACCAGTGCGGGAAGTCGGCAGGCACGTTGAGATTGTCACGAACAAACGTGTTCCAGCGCTCCGTCGCCCGTTCGGCGGAAAATCGATGGGCTTCGGCGGCCGAGTATTCATCTGCGGCAAACTTCGCGATGCAGTCACGGTAGACATCAACCCCATCAACAAACGCGTTCCACCGTTCCACATCCGAGCGGGATGGACGCGACGGTTCGGTACAGGTCGACTCAGGCGCTAGTGGATGGGCGAGGACCACAGCACTCCACGTCAACAGGCCGAACAACAACGCGATCCCGGGTCTCATGCTCTGGCGACGGTGTTGATCCGCGCAAAGACATAACCGCCAGCTAGTCCTGCCATACCCTGCATCATCAGTCCGAAGGTGGACCCTGTTGCCCATACGGGGTTCATCTCGAAGACCAGCCGCAAGGTGAGGTGAATGGCCAGCACGGCGACAAATCCTCCCAGGACATAACCCAACAGCCGGAGATTGGGTGCAGTGCGAACGACCAGCGCAACAACACCAAAGGCGATAGCCATGGCGAACAGGATGATGGCGCCGTAAGGGATGACCATGCTGGTCAGATCATGGCCGATGTAGCTGAGCCGTTCACCCATGGAGATGTCGCGACCCAGGCTCTCGAGCCACCCGAGAACGCCTTGCGACGCTGCCGTGATGGCCAGGATGTAGGTGACCAGCCAGGCCGCGACAAAGGCCAACACACGCTTTCCCATGTATGCTTCTTCCCGAATCTGCCGGAGTTTTTGCATGCTAACCCGATTGTCCCTGTTCGTCTCCGCCTGCCTGCTGGTTCTCAACGCGCAGGCTGGATTCCGCCTCGAGACGGTCGCACAGAATCTTGAAATTCCCTGGGGCCTTGCGTTTTTACCGGACGGCAGTTTCCTGGTCACGGAGCATCCGGGGCGTCTGCGCATCGTCGGCCCGGATGGACAGGTCGGCGAACCCGTCGCAGGCGTACCTGCCGTGTATTTCAAGAGTCAGGGTGGCTTGTTCGACGTTGTCCTCCACCCGGACTTTGAGACCAACCAGCGCATCTATCTGACCTACGCCGAAGGCAGCCCCCAGGACAACGGCACCGCTGTCGCTCGGGCGACCCTGTTGCGCTCCCCTTCACCCGGAGGGCTGACGGGCGAACTGAAAGATCTGGAGGTGGTCTTCCGCGTGGAACGGCGCAAGGACACCCCCGTACACTATGGTGGCCGCCTCGCCTTCCTGCTGGATGGCACCATGTTGCTGACGACCGGAGATGGTTTTTCGTATCGGCATGAAGCTCAGTCCATCACGAGTCAACTCGGCAAGACCCTGCGCATGACTGAAGACGGCAAGCCTGCGGTCGACAATCCATTCCCTGAATCGCCCTACGTCTGGACGTACGGTCATCGCAATCCACAGGGACTGACGGTGACCAGAGATGGCGCTGTCTGGCTGAATGAACACGGTCCACAGGGTGGTGACGAACTGAACCGGATCGAACGTGGCAACAACTACGGCTGGCCCGCGATCTGCTACTGCCTCGATTACACCAACGCTTACGTCACCCCCTTCACGGAGTGGGAAGGCATGGAACAGCCGGCTCACTACTGGCGCCCCTCAATCGCACCGTCTGGACTTGCAATCTACGAAGGTGATCGCTTTCCGGAGTGGCAGGGAGACTTTTTCACCGGCGCGCTGGTGAACCGGGAGGTCCGCCGATTGCATAGGACAGCAGAGGGAAAACTCGAAGAGCAGAAACTGTTCGGCGAGGTGGGTGAACGGGTACGCGACGTTCGCTCAGGTCCGGACGGCGCACTCTATTTCACGGTCGAAGGAACCAACGGCCGGATCATGCGCGCCGTGTCGGACACCCCACTGCCAGCACCAGAGCAAGCGCCTTCACCTGCTGGTGAACTTGAAGCCGACCCGGTTGAACCGGCCACGGAGTAGATTCCCGCCCGGGTCATACCCCGGGAATGGGGCGGCGCTGATCAACGATCTGGCGCCGCGCGTTTTGCATCCCTGCCCATGACCACACATCCACTGGCGCCAAACATCCCGCCAACACCGAGGCACAGGGCGACTTCAACTCCAGGAATCTGTGCTGCGGCCTCTCCTCGAACCTGCCGAACACTCTCCTGCAGGGCGTACATGCCATACATCCCCGAGTGCATGTACGACAAACCACCGCCATTGGTGTTGGTGGGAAGTTGTCCACCCGGTCCGGTATTGCCTTCGGCGATGAACGCCCCGGCCTCGCCACGTCGGCAGAAACCCAGGTCCTCCAGTCCATAGATCGGCAGGTGCGCAAAGGCGTCGTAGATCATCAGATGATCAACATCCGCATGGGCAATTCCGGCTTCACGCATCGCGTCGCGGCCCGCTTCGCGAAAGGCTCGCGAACTGGTCAGGTCTTCCATCTGGCTGATGATCGGCGTTTCCGAACTCTCTCCGGTGCCCCAGATGTGCACCGGGGGCTTGGGAAAATCCTTGGCACGATCGGAGGACGTCAGGATCAATGCGCCACCACCATCCGTCACCAGACAACACTCCAGCAGATGAAACGGATAGGCAATCATGCGTGACTTGAAAACGTCTTCTACCGTGATGAGTTCACGCATCGTGGCTCTGGGATTGCGGCTGGCCCATTGCCGTTGCACAACAGCCACCATGGCCAGTTGTTCATGGGTGAGTCCGAAGTCCTTCATGTAGCGGAGCACTGGAATGGTGAACATGGTTGGTGGTCCTGTCACGCCAAAGGGCGCTTCAAACTGACCGCCAAACGAAGCGGGTGCCGGTGCAAATCCTGATTTGCCGACTCGTGAACGACCACTTTCCCCGTGCGTGATGAGTACCGTGCTGCAATGGCCTGCCTGGATTGCCGCAACAGCATGGCGCACGTGCACCATGAACGAACAGCCACCCACTGACGTGCCATCCACCCATCGTGGTCGAAGACCCAGGTACTGGGCGACTTCGGTCGGGCGAAAACCAGCCGTCGCAAAGCCATCGATATCCCTGGCATTGAGGCCGGTATCAGCAAAGGCATTCAACGCCGCGTCGGCATGCAACTGGAGTTCACTGAGGTTGGGGATGACGCCGAGTTCCGTGGTCTCGGCGGCGCCGACGATGGCAACGCCAGTCATCGCGCGGCTCCAGGAACAACTCCGAGCGGGCGAAGGAGTGGTCGAAAGAGTGGCAAGGTGATGTCATCGGTCTGTTTCTGAAACACCACCTCCAGAGGCATGTCCAGTTCAAGCGCCTCAGGTGTCTGCGGGCAGTCCACGATATTGCTCATCATGCACGGCCCCTCGGCGAGTTTGACCAGCGCGATCGCATAAGGCTCGGTCCAGGCGGGGTGTGGACGATGATTGATGACATAACTTTCCAGCGTCCCGTGCCCACTGGCACGATAGACAGCCACGTTCCGACTGCTGCATTCGGGGCAGAACGGTCGCGGTGGGAAATAGCTCATCTGGCAATCGTTGCATCGCTGCAGTCGCAGTTCTCCGGACCTGGTGCCTGCCCAGAAGTGTTCCGTCTCCGGGGTAGGCCGCGGTAGCGGTCGCTCTGCCATATACTTCCCACTCATCGCTGTAAAAATGCAGTATCCCAACACCGGCAACCTGCGTGCAACCCAACTCCCCACCTCTTCTGCGTGTCATGCTGGTGATCAGCGATCTGGGCTTCGGTGGTGCCGAACGCCAGGTGGTGGCACTGGCCAATGGGCTGCATGAACATGGCATCGAAACGCATCTGGCCACACTGTCTGACCACACACCACTCGCTGAACAGCTCCAAGACAAGGCCCGACTGCACGTGGTAGGTCGATCACCCTTGCGACTGGCCCGTCTGCTGCGAGACCTTCAAATCGACGTTGCGCACGGTTTTCTGCTGGATGCTGAGATTGTCAGTCGCCTGGCGGGTGGCATGGTTGGCGGTGTACGCGTGGTTGGCTCCGAACGCAGTACACGGCACGACTACCGCTGGTGGCAGACAGCCCTCTACAGGATCACCACGCCAGTCCTGTCGATGTGCATCGCCAATACGGAGGAAGGAGCGCTATGGCATGCAAGGACGTTCGGTCTGCCCGCGAATCGTTACCGGATCGTGCGCAACGGCGTGGATACGGATCGATTCACGCCAGGTGACGCCGCAGACGTGCGGCAAAAGCTCGGTGTGTCAGCCAGTGATTCCCTGATCGGCATGTTTGCCAGCTTCAAGCCTGTCAAGAACCACACGCTGTTGATCGAGGCGATGGCGCTTCTGCGGAAGCGAGGCGTTGCCTGCAAGGCACTGCTGGTCGGCGACCGGATGCAGCGCGGCAGACACGCCCACACCGGCCTGATCACCCGTATCGAAACACTCATCCGGGATCTGCACCTCGAGCACGACGTCATCATGGTCGGGCACCAGTCTGACATCGAACGTCTCTATCGGGCCTGCACACTGACGGTGTTGCCCTCGGACTATGAGGGCACACCCAACGTGGTCATTGAATCCATGGCCTGCGGAATTCCTGCAGTCGTCAGCGATGTCTCGGGCAATCGGGAAGTCATTGTGAAAGACAAGGGGGGTGATCTGTTTACTGCAGGCAGTCCGGGAGCACTGGCTGACGTGTTGGAGCGCTTGTTGAAAGACGGGACGCATCTGGAGACCTTACGCACGTCCGCAAGAGCGATCGCCATCAGCCGATTCGGCATGTCGCGGATGCTTGAGGAAATGGCATCGGCCTACCGCTCGCTGACCTGAGGGCAGGTTTTCCTGCCTGACGGCTCCTCAGGCGCCCACCTGACTCGCGACGATCCAACCAGTGCATAAGTCCCCCTTGTGACCGGGATCCCGGCTGGCAGACAAGCCTTCATGCTGAACAATTCCGTTCTGGCGCGTACCAATGACGCCCACGGAGCCCTCGCCGGCCGCAATGGACTGCTGAAGGAGGGAAAAGTGAATCTGGCCGGGAATCTGGCCGGGAATCTGGTTGAATCTGGTGGCATAGAACCGTCAGTTGGCCTGCAACCCGACAGTCACCTGGACAACACCGGCAACTGTCAGATCACATCCAGCCGTTGCGTTTCAGCCCGCAGCGGGGAGCTGCTTTTGAATGGTCGCGGCGTCGAAGTATTCATTCCAGATCGTGATCTGGCCGTTGTGCACTTCAAAAACGCCGGTGACTGGCAATTCGATCCAGCCGGTGGGCAGCCGATGGCGATCCAGGCGCTCGAGGAAGACGATGGGACCTGCAGCGGTTTCGCGGAGTATCACGAAGATGTTCTCGAGCATCATGGAAAAAAACGGTTCGAGCATGGCGCGGACTCCGGCCGGTCCGCGCAAGGTTCCGAGTGCCCCATTGGTGTAAGCACAATCGCTGCTGACATGTTTGAGCGCGGTGTCGTAATCCATCTTTTCCATTGAGGCCATGAAAGCCTTGACCACTTCCATCGGGGAACCGGGTGATGTACTCATGCAATTTCCTAGGCTGTGAAGTTGTTCTCCGCGATCGCGAGGTTCTGTCCGGAACGATGATGCCGAATCATCGTCGGTGGCAGGCCTGCGGCTACGCACGCGGAGAAGTTTCGCCGACGGACAACGCCCGGACAATTACCTGCGGAGTCATGCCAGGAACCCAGGCCGGGAATCTATTGGCGGCTCACGCGGTAGACGGCATTGGCCTGATCATCCGAGACCAGCAGATCGCCGCCTCGTGTCACGAGCACGTCGTTGGGTCGACCCAGCACTTTCCCATCTTGCAGAAAGCCAGTCATGAACGGCTTGGGTATCAGCGTACCTTCTGCATTCGGAACCAGCGCTGATACCCTGTAGCCCACCTTTTCCGAACGGTTCCAGCTGCCATGTTCGGCTATGAACACGGATCCTTCCCACGCCTTGCCCAGGGAACTGCCCGTGTTGAACGTCAGACCAAGCGCCGCAGAGTGCGCCTGGATCGTATAGCTCGGCTGGATGTATTTCGCAGGATCAACCGCCTTGCCAAACTCGGGATCCGGAATGGTCCCGGCGTGGATGAACGGGTAACCAAAGTGCTGGCCTTTTTCTGTGACGATGTTGATCTCTTCTGGCGGCACATCATCACCCATCATGTCCCGACCATTGTCCGTGAACCACAGCTGTCCGGTCGTCGGATGAAATGCCAGGCCTACACTGTTGCGGATACCTTCCACAAACGGCTCGACAATCCCCGTATCCGGATCCATCCGCAGGATCGACGCAAAGCGGGGATCCTTGCTCTTGCAGATGTTGCACGGTGCACCAACCGGTACATACAACAGCCCGTCCGGCCCGAAGCGAAGGTACTTCCAGCCGTGGTGTTGTTTGTCCGGCAGTTCCTCCGTCAGCAATCGGGCAGCCTTGGACTGAACGGCATTTTCCACGACCCAGATCTTGTTCAGGGCGCCTACGTAAAGATCTTCCCGCCCTTCATGTTCCCGCAGTGCAAGCCCGGTCGGCAGTGTCAGCCCCTTGAGCAGGGTCTCGACATGTTTTGCCTTGCCTGTCTCGTCGAGTTGTACCCGGTAGACAACCCCTTGTCTGAATGTGCCGACAAAGAGCGTCTTTTCATCGCGCGAGAGTGCGAGCTGACGTGCATCCGGCAGTGCGTCCGCGACCAGTTCAACCTGCAGACCTGCAGGAACGACGAGTCGTTCGACGAGTGCGACAGACGCCTTCCTGTCTTTTTCAGCTCCTGCGATAACGACTTGGGAGACAAATACAGTGAGAACGAGCAGAAAAAGCTGATTGAGCACGTGAAGGCTTCGGTCTGGAAGAAGTCAGATCATACATCGAGGCCAGAAGGCATATCCCGGCCGAATCCGCAGTTGTCGCTTTACCTGATTGGGCAGGTTCAATCCGCGTACCCGTTTGGTAGCCACACCTTCAGGTCCCGCGCGATTTCCTTGACCCGCTCTCGTACTCCCTGCCGATGAAGGAACCAGGCTGCATTCAGCACTTCGAATTCCACTGATGCCTGACCCAGCCGATTGGCGGGGAAGATTGCGCCGACCACACACGCGGCTTCGCAAACCCCACAGCCGGTACAACGGGCAGGGTCGATGAAGGACATGTGGTCCGCAGGTTCGGAGAAGATGCATTGCTCCGGGCAAACCACCATGCAACCCTCGCCCTTTACCCCGATGCAGGCCTCGGTAATCACATAGGTCAACAGCAAAGCCCGCCACTTTGTGAAGTTGTGTCACGCTAGTGCGGCTGCAAGCAACCCGAAATACGCAGAAGCCGTCATCCGGCCCACGCACTCTGCAGGCAAGGCACGCGGGAACGGCTGAACTGGTCGGCTTGGGACCTTGCAGACCTCATTGGTTCGTTTCGCATCTCTTGCTGTGCACACACCGAACCCTGTGCTCCGTCAGTCTTTGCGCGCGTCTGTACGAGGCCCTGCCAGTTGAACCTTGATTCCGTCGGGATCAAAGAAGAAGACCAGGCCGAATTCCGCACCACCGCCAATTGGACCCAATTGCTCAAAACCAAGTTCATTCATCGTCCTGATGGCCGCTGTCAGATCTTTCACGTAAAAATTGATGCGGTCTATGCCCAGGTGATTCACCGGTGGAGGATAGG
Organism: Pseudomonadales bacterium; assembly: GCA_041752315.1. Taxonomy (GTDB): domain Bacteria; phylum Pseudomonadota; class Gammaproteobacteria; order Pseudomonadales; family Azotimanducaceae; genus SYFY01. The sequence continues at coordinate 110,733 of JBGSHJ010000059.1, read as the reverse complement.
ACGGCGCGTCGTCGCACGGGCTCTTCCACTGCCGCAACTGCAGCGTCGCTCCGTCAGTACCTTCGCCCAGGCTGATGTCCACGCCCTCGAACTCGATCGGACCGTCGAAGCCGTGGGCTGCGGCGAACTCACCTGCACCTGCCAGCGAGCCGGGTGCAGACTCGGTGAACCCCAGCAACCGATAGAACTCTCGCGAACGCTCCAGATCAGACACGTTCATGTTCGTATTCACCAGCCGAATCAACCCGGGATTTGCGCTCGGTTCACCACCTGCGTCGGTCTCGACCAATTTCAGGAACGTGCCGTCCTGGTCCTTCAGGAACACGAACCGTTCACCGTTGGGCGCTGTGGTCGGTGCAGAAACAAACTGCACGCCCTTCGCCTGGAGGCAGGCGAAGTCGCCATCGAGGTCCCTCGTCGAATAGGTGGCATAGGCCATCCCGATGTGGTTGAGGTTGGCGTAAGGCGGCTCTTCCCGATACGAATCACCCCTGAACTGCACCGTGTCGACAAACGGTGGAGCCGGCGGATCTTCCAGACTCGTCAGCGCAACGTAGATCAGGTAGTCGTCAGGAAACCCCAGTGCCCTCGCAAAAGTGGTACTCGTTTCTGGCCCTGCCGGGTAGATTTCTCCTTTGAAGCCCAGCGTGTCGTAAAAAGCTCTCTGGCGCGCCATGTCGCTTGTGTTGAGCCCGAAGTAACCCTGGCGCATGAGTCCGAGATCGGCCCGGGTGACCTGGGTCACGCGAAAGGAGCACGTCGCCTGAGGTCCGCCGGAGACTCTCATCTCAAGTATGTTCTCCCTTTCAAGGTTCAAAGGTACGACGAGCTCGCCTTTCATTCGAAGGTGCGGCGGCAGCGCAACATCATGGCCATTGACCTTGATCTGCGCACTGTGAATTCCGTTGCTTTGAAGGACCAGCTTTGCCGGGCCGTCAATGGCCCTGAAGGTCGCGGAACAGGTTGCCTCGGTTCCTTGCTCGAATGCGAGGGTCTTGGGCCCAAAGCGGGTCAGATTGGCTTCGTTCATACGTGTTTATCCACTCACAGGAAGTTACTTCCTGTGACGGTAAACGAGGTCCCGTGTGAACGCTAACATCAAAGGAACCTGTATCAACGAAACCCGGATTTGGCGCCCCGAGAAGGACTCGAACCTTCAACCTACCCCTTAGGAGGGGGTCGCGCTATCCTTTGTGCCATCGGGGCATTCGGGCATTCTATCCGGCAATCCGTCGGCATGGCGCCGCAAATCCATAATTTCCCTACACACTGAGCGTTGTTTCGGAAAGGCTCTGCGAGTATGGTGCCGCCTCCCCGCGAGCCACCCCTGCTCCCGCAACACAACCATTTGATTTCAGCGGTCAATTTGCCGCGCGCCCCTTAGCACAAGAGAGCAAAAGAGAACGCCATGTCCTCACAATTGGATACCAGCAACGGCTTTGAAACCCTCAATCTGCCTGCTCCTTTGCTGCGGGCGCTCTCAGACGTGGGTTATGAGACACCCACACCCATACAGACGGAGGCGATTCCCTGCCTGCTCGAAGGGCGCGATCTGGTGGGACACGCTCCGACCGGGACCGGAAAAACCGCCGCCTTTGCCCTCCCCCTGCTGACTCGTGTCGATATCAACAATCGCCAGGTCCAGGCTCTGATATTGACCCCCACCCGGGAACTCGCCATCCAGGTCGCCGAAGCGTTCCAGCGATACGCCGCTCATCTGCCCGGTTTTCATGTCATGCCGATTTATGGCGGACAAAGTTATGACATCCAGCTTCGTCAGTTGCGTCGTGGTGTGCACATCGTGGTCGGCACGCCAGGTCGGGTCATGGACCACATGCGTCGCGGTTCGCTGTCTCTGGCGGGCCTGCAGACCCTGGTGCTCGACGAAGCTGATGAAATGCTCCGCATGGGCTTCATTGAAGACGTTGAATGGGTTCTGGAACAGGCCCCCAAAGACCGGCAGCTCGTCCTGTTTTCCGCAACCATGCCGCCCGAAGTGGAACGCATCGCACGAGCACATCTTCGCGATGCGCTGGATATTTCCATCAAGGCCCGTACTGCCACGGCAGAGACCATCCGTCAGCGGTACTGGCTGGTCGGTGGGCTGCACAAGCTGGATGCGCTGACCCGTATTCTCGAAGTTGAACCGTTTGATGCGATGCTCATCTTTGTACGGACCAAGATCGCCACCCTGGAACTGGCGGAACGTCTGGAAGCGCGTGGATATTCTGCCGCTGCGCTGAACGGTGACATGGCGCAGAACCATCGGGAGCAGATGGTCAACCGGTTCAAGGCCGGCTCGCTCGACATCCTCATCGCGACGGACGTTGCCGCACGAGGTCTGGACGTTGATCGAATCAGTCATGTGGTCAACTACGACATTCCTTACGACACCGAATCCTACATTCACCGCATTGGCAGAACCGGTCGTGCCGGCCGCCAGGGTGACGCGATCCTGTTTGTCGCAGCCCGCGAACAGCGCATGCTGGCGGCCATCGAGCGTGCCACACGACAAAGGATCACACGTCTCGAATTGCCGAGTGCGGAAGCGGTTACCCAAAGCCGTGTCACGAAGTTCAAGCAGAAAATTGTCGAAAAGCTCGAATCTTCGGATCTTGCGTTCATGCGCAACATCCTCGAGCAGTTTCAGCAGGAACACGCCGTCACACCCCTCGATATCGCCGCCGCGCTGGGCATCCTGGCGCTCGGCAACAAGACGCTAGCCGTGCCACCGGACGCTGCCAAAAGTCGTCGGCCGAGCGAACGTCCGGACCCCCGCGACACCCGGCGCGAAGACCATCAGGAATTTCGAGACGATGGGCGAGGTGACAGAGGTTCTTCGCATCGAAGTGAAAGCAGAGATGACAGTCGTGGAGACAGCCGTCGTTTCGATCGTCAGGACGATCGCGGAGAACACCCCCCACGCATGGCGCGCAAGGCCAACCGACTGGCCGCCGGAGACAGTGATCGTTACCGAATCGAGGTTGGCGCTGAACATGGCGTTGCGCCAGGCAACCTCGTCGGCGCCATCGCCAACGAAGCCGGCCTGGACTCAGGCCAGATTGGCAAGATCGAGATCCTTGCCGATCACAGCGTGGTGGAACTGCCCACTGGCATGCCAAAGGCAATCTTCAACGATCTCAGCAATGCCTGGGTTTGTGGACGACAACTGCGCCTCTCGCTGCTCGGTCCCAATGGCGCAGGCAACAACGCTCGTGCCTTCGAGCCAAAAACGCTGCGTGAGAATCACAAGGGCAAACGTGTCGGCCACACAGAACCGCCATCGGGCCACGCGCCACCATTTGCTGCTGGCAAGGCCAAGGACAAGGGCAAGGACAAGCCGGTCAAGGACAAAGGCAAACGAAAGAAGGATCGCAAGTCGAACGCTTCGTGAGCTGACCTGTCAGCTCACGTGCAATGTCAGCACCTTGAGATACTCGGTTTCCGGCATGGCCGGATGAATGGGATGGTCAACAGACTGCGTGCCTTGTTCGAGTAGCCGCACCGTTCGTTCCACCCTGCGGGACGCCCGCAGAACACTATGAACCAGTTCTTCTCTGGGCATGTGGTACGAACAGGATGCCGAGATCAGCGTGCCATTGGGTTGCACCAGTCGCAGGGCCAGGGTGTTCAGTCGTTCGTAGGCTGCAGTGCCGGTCTTCAGATCCTTGCGCCGTTTGACAAATGCCGGTGGATCGACAATCACGGTTTCGAACAACTCACCCGCATCAGCCAACCGCTGCATCACCTCGAAGGCATCACCATGTTCCGTGCGTACGTTGGTCAGTCCATTGCGCGCCGCATTGGCACTGAGGACTTCAAGTGCAGGCGCAGAGGCATCCACGCAGATGACTTCGCTGGCACCTGATCTGGCTGCAGCGATACCCCAGGCACCCAGATAGGCAAAGGCATCCAGTACCCGGCCTCCGCGCAGATGCCGTTGCATTCGCTGCCGATTGTCAGCCTGATCGAAGAACCAGCCGGTTTTCTGGCCGTTCTGGACCGGTACCAGATACTCACACTGCCCTTCGCGCAGCAGGACATCCTCAACAGAGTCTCCGTAGATCACCCGCACATCTTCGGCGAGACCTTCAAGGGAGCGTGAAGACATATCACTCCGCAGCACAATGGAACGTGGAGTCAGCAACTCAACCAGCGCAGTGACCAGGTCCTCCAGTCGTCGATCCATGCCGGCCGTGCCTATCTGCAGGACCAGCACATCACCATAACGATCCACGACCACACCAGGCAATCCATCGGACTCGCCAAACACCAGCCGATAGAAAGGCGTCGCATGCAGTTGATCACGAATCGCCATGGCTTCCGCGATCCGGTCACGAAACAGAGGTACGCCCAGCCGGAACTGGCGATTCCTCGTCAATACGCGACCGGCAATCAGTGAATGCGGGTTGATGTAACCACGTGCCAGCCACTTGCCATGCTGGCTTACAAAATCCACTTCATCACCCGGTGCAAAGGACTTCACGGGTGAACGCACGTTGTCGATTTCGTTGCTGTAGATCCATTCGTGACCGGCAAGTACACGCCGGTGCTGGTCTTTCTGCAGCACAACTTCAGGTATGGATGACATTTCAGCTTCCCAGACGATAACGGAGTTTTACCACCAGTTGCTCGGCGTCCGGATCGGCGGGTGAAGTGCTGAACAGATCATTGAAGCCCTCCTTCCCGAGGCTTCCTGTTCCACCAGAGGTATACACCACCTACAGATCCGACAGGGGCGCGAAATCCCTTCCTGAGCGCAACCGGATATTGAGATTCGATACGGAGAAGTCGCCGGTGGGTCCCTTCGTCTTGCCTTCTCCTGCCAGCTTTTAAAGCCCGTCACGCAGACAGAGGAACGATTGCTCGCGAGCACGAATACGCGTCCATTGTGCACTCAAACGCTGTTGCTGTCGTGCTGCGCGGTTGTGGGCAAAGCCAGGTTCGGACGTGCCCTTTGCCAATGCTCTCGCGATCCTCATCGCGTCTCGGACCAAGCTGGTCCGACGTCAGTCGCGGCGAGATGGTTCAGGAAGGGCGAGGTGTCGCCTATGCATCCCGTCTGAGTCTGTTGAGGTTGTAACCCGGAGGTGCCGAATCTGGAATTTCGTCTTGCGTCTGATCCAGGAGTTCGCGTGTACTTTCCTGTTGTTCCTCATCGGCTGGCGAGGTACCCGGGAACGGAGCGATGCTCTCCTGAATGGGCGCGGCCGCCGGCATCGTGAACACCGCTCCAGGTTGAGCGTCCATAGTCGTGTCAACGGGCGCAATAGGGTCGCTCGCAGGACTGGATGGGGGTGTCCCGGCAGCAGACAGCGAAGGAATGCTGGTTGCCGGATCCACAAGGACCAGCCAGGCGTCCGGGAAGCCCTGACCGCGAGCGCTGGAAGCCACCTCCTGAGCCGTGAACCTATCATCGAATGGGCCGGCGACCACTCGGTGCATCCTCCCTTGCGCCGTTTCGACATCTTGAATCGATATGCCCTGGCCGAGTACACCCGCGTTGCTGGTGATCTGCTCCGCATTGGTCAGCTCGGACGTGCTGCCGAGCACGACCCAATAGCCTTCAGCACCATGGACCGCAGGCATGAACGCGCAACCCAGCAGCAACAGCCACAGACGAATGTTTAAATGCATGAATCCTCCCTCGAACGATGAGTCTATGTAATCGTCATCAGGAAGTGAACTCGATCAATGAGCGGGCAGAATTATCGAGCCAAACAGGGCCGTCAATCACCCGGGCATGAATCAGAACACCCGACCGAACAGCGATCCCAGCACTACCCAATCCACAATAGCACTGACAACGGCGAGAGCAATCACAACTACACCCAGGACGCCAAGCAGCCGCCAGCCGTGGAACTTGCGTTCTTCCTCTGCCGGGGATTCATCCACGATGTTCTTCCTCTGAGATGGACGTGCAGAATGTGTAGCTGCGTGTAGCGAGCTTTCGCGCAACCCTCGATACCGATGGTCTGGCTACCGGCTTGTGCCCCTCACCACTTTTCACCTTGGCACTGCAGGAGGGAGGGGCGCCTCGACTTTTGCGAATTTGAATATGGTGCACCCGGCTGGATTCGAACCAGCAATCCCCAGCTTCGTAGGCTGGTGCCTTATCCAATTTGGCCACGGGTGCTGCACAAAAGGGGGCACATTATGGTGAGGCTCACCATACAGGTCAACGCTTGGCACAGCCTGAGAAATAATCTGTTGTACCTGGCGCAGAATGTTCCATCATTCAGATCCTTGCATCTTCATTATTCGTTCTGGCGAGCGCGCCAGGGAGCAGCCAGCATGAGCAGCAGCGTTGCCGACGTCGAACACATCAGTGCAGACGCCAGTCCCGATCTGGTCGCGGAGCGACTGGAGAGGGACGGAGCGGTCATCATCGATGGTCTCGCCGACCCTGCACTGCTGGATCGTGTCCGTACGGAAGTCATGCCTTTTGTCGACGCGACATCGCCTGGCAGGGATGATTTCACCGGTCGCCAGACAACCCGGACCGGTGCGCTCGTCGCCCGTTCACCGGCTTGTCGCGAACTGGTGATGCAGCCGTCCATGATAGCGGCCGGCAAAAAGTTTCTCGGACCCTTCACGGATCGTGTGCAGTTGCATCTGACACAGGTCATCAGGATCAGCCCCGGGCAAGGCGCACAGCCATTGCACCGTGACAGACTGGCCTGGGGCGGTTTCCTGCCGCGGACCATCGAGCCCCAGTTCAACACCATCTGGGCACTGACCGACTTCACGTACAAAAACGGCGCGACACGTGTTGTGCCGGGCTCCAACACCTGGCCCGATGATCGAGAGCCTGGCGACCACGAAGTAGGTTATGCACAGATGAAGGCGGGCTCCGTACTCGTGTATTCAGGTTCGGTGATCCATGCCGGCGGCCAAAATCAATCCGGCCAGGACCGCATCGGCATCAATATCACCTACTGCCTTGGCTGGCTCCGGCAGGAGGAAAACCAGTATCTTTCGTGCCCGCCGCATATCGCCATGACGCTCGAACCGGACTTGCGGGCACTGCTGGGTTACTCCATGGGATCGTATGCGCTTGGATACTTCAGTCCACCCGCCGGACCTGGCGAAGGACCGGAGGTGGTACCACCCGATTTTCTCTTCAGTGGCAAGGCTGCTGCCTGGGGCGATGAGTTGTATGCGCAGGTCAGCGCCAGAATACGGGAACAGCTGACCAGACAATCGTGACCCCGCCTTCCCTGCACCCGGGACAACCGTGTGCAGATTGTCTGCACCGGCGCGGTAGGTACGCAAAAAAACCAGGGCAACAGACCAGACTGGGCAAACAGGCCAAACCAAACAGGCCATAGCAAACAGGAGAGTCATGAATGTTCATCGCGATGAACCGCTTCCGTATCGCAAAGGGTTTTGAAGCCGGCTTCGAAAAAATCTGGCGGGAAAGAGAGTCCTTTCTTGATGACGTTCCCGGTTTTACCGGGTTCCACCTGCTGAAAGGCCACGTCCGGGATGATCACGTGCTGTATGCATCACACAGCACCTGGGAATCCAGGGCTGCATTTGTTGCCTGGACGGAATCAGACAATTTTCGCCGCGCTCACGCCCAGGCATCCGCGCCAAAAGGCACGTATCTCGGGCATCCGGAGCTGGAGACGTTCGAGTCAGTCCTTTAAAACCGTCAGAGGTGATTGTTCTTCTTCCAAGTGGTTGAAAATTGCTTTATACATGGCCTCGGTTCGAATGCCATGTCGGCACGGAGAGGTTTCGACAAGGCCGGGGTGTCCAGCAGTCACGCATCGACCTGATTTTATTCCACCTTCCCAAGCCTTTTGCGCGTTTGTATCTCAACGACAAGTGGGAGAGAATTTTATGGTTCATCAATCGGGGATAACACCCGGAACCTGTCCTCGCCAATCCGTTCGCCAGAAGCTGGCAGCCATGGGGCTGTCGAGTACGGTGATGGCGGCTGCGATTGCAGGGTTCGGTCTCGGCAGCCCGTTGGCATTGGCCGAGGAAGGCGCCAGTTCATTGGCAATCGAAGAAATTGTCGTTACCGCGCGCAAGCGCGAAGAACGACTGGTTGACACTCCCGTGGCCGTTTCTGCCATGGGTCAGGAGGAAGTCGAGCGCTACTACACACGCGACCTCGATCAGATCACGGCGCGAATTCCCGGTGTCCAGATCGGCCATGCTGCCGGTGGTGGTGCGGGTGGATCGATCTTCATTCGTGGTGTTGGCAACCTGGCCGTTGACTATGGTGCGGACCAACCGGTCTCGCTGGTTATCGATGGGATGTCCTTCAGTCGCGGGCACATGCTGGACACCGGCCTGTTTGACGTGGAGTCGATCGAAGTGCTGAAAGGCCCACAGGCCCTGTTCTTTGGCAAGAACAGTCCGGCAGGTGTGATTGCAATCACCAGCGTGGTGCCGGAAGTTGGCGGCGAAATGGATGGTTTTGTCCGTGCGGCCTATGAGTTTGTCACCGAGGATCCAGTACTGGAAGCCGGCTTGTCACTGCCCATCGGCGATACCCTTGCCGTGCGCCTGGCCGGCCGTTATCAGAACATGCAGGGCGGCTATCTGAAAAACAGCGCCGAGCCACTGGATACCACGGCACTGAACAGCGGACCCTCACGCGGTGCATCGTACGACGATTATCCGAAGCAGGATCAGCACGTCATTCGATTGACGACGGTCTGGGAGCCGACCGACAACTTTGATGCGACCCTGAAACTCTTCAAATCCTACTCCAAGCAGAACGATGCGGGCCGTACCGTATTGTTTGCCTGTGCCGATGGTCCTGGAGCGAACCCGCACTACTCCCCCGCGCTGGGTCCGGATCCCACACAAACCTGTCTGGACAAGCACCCTCGGCTCGAACGCAACGGTGCACTGCCCCCGGCGGCCGTCATCAACAATCATCCAGGTCTTGACGAGAGCGACCGACTCTTCAACAAGCTGGACAACAAACTGGCGACCCTCGAGATGAACCTCGAACTCGACAACTTCACTCTGACGTCCATGACCGGTTACTGGGACTATCGGCATCGTGAGTACACCAACTACGACTACACCAGCTTTGCGATCGTCGTCTCGAAGCAGGGTGAAGGTGGTGATGCGATTACCCAGGAACTGCGATTGCAGTCGACCTTCGACGGTCCGGTGAACTTCATGCTGGGTGGCTTCTATGAGGACATGCAGCGAGATCTCGATGCGCCTGTCCAGATTCTGCCAAACGCCTTTTTTGGTGGTCCGGATCCTGATCCGAACAGCATCTATCCCGGCACCAGCATCAACTACCACCAGCACTGGGACAACAACATCGAAAGCCTGTCGTTTTTCGGCAGTGTCGACTGGGAAATCAGTGAGCAGTGGACAGCCACGGCCGGTGCACGCTACACGGAAGAAGAGCGCGACTCGTTTGGTGGCAACATCTATGAGCGTGGGCTGGGCTTCTCACCCGATGGTGTCTTTTACTCGCCGAAAGGCAAGTCGGACAATGTATCGCCGGAAGTCACCATCAGCTGGACACCCATCGACGACCTCATGATCTATGCCGCGTACAAGACGGGCTTCCAGTCGTTCGGGATCTCGAATCCCGGTACGGTGCCCAATCTGTCGCAGGCCGGCCAGGCCGCCATCGATGACTATTTCATTTTTGATGAAACCGAAGTCGACGGATTTGAAGTGGGTATCAAGGGCTACTACATGGATGGTCGGCTTTCCGCGGACCTGATCCTGTATTCCTACGAGTACGAGGATCTGCAGGTTGCGGTGTTTGACAGCCAGACCACCACGTTCTCCACGCAGAACGCCGCTGTGGCAACCTCCGAAGGCATCGAAATCCAGACTGTTTTCCAGGCGTCGGAAGCGCTGCAGCTTCGCCTCGCCGGGCAGTACAGCAAGCTGGAATTTGACGAGTTTGCAGACGCGCAGTGCCACACCGCACAATTGGTTGAAGCCACGGGTCCCGGCTGCCATCTTGATCCGGCGATCGGCGTCAACGTGCAGGACCTCTCAGGCGAACGTTATGGTGGTGGCCCGTTGCAGGTCAACGTCGGCGCAACGTTCGACACCATGCTCACCAGCACGTGGGGACTCGAACTCACGGCCGACGTCATCCATCACAACAAGGGCTACAAGGGGCGCCGGCAACCCAATACGGCGACACCTGCACGCACCGTCTCCAACCTGTCTGCCCGGTTGTACCAGGCTGACGGCCCATGGGAAGTTGGTCTGATCTGCTCCAACTGTGCCAACGAAATCTACGTCACCAGCGTGCAGGACAAGCCGCTGCAAAAGACGATTCCCGGTACAGGACTTTCGGACCTCACCGGTCAGATCGCCTATCCTCGTCTCGTCACTGCGCAACTGACCTATCGTCTGCAATAGAACGATGGCGAAGTAATCAAGGCGGCTCCCGTGCGGAGCCGCCTTCTCCTGTTCCAACTGCACTGCCCTCAAACAGGCTACTGGCTTGTTGTATGCCAGCTTGCCGGCATATATCCGGTCCTCGGTTGCCTTGATTGCCCATTACCTGTCACCGTGCAAACCTGGCTGCCTCCCGGGCAGCTGCGAGATCTTCCGGAATTTTGAGTACATTCTCGCTGCGAGCCAGCGCGAGACGGGAGTGTCGGAGCGCGTTCTCGCGCATCGTAGGGTCTCCGATCGCGGCCAGTGATTCATAGACCTTGAGTAACCGCACGACAACTTCGATATAGGCCGCCCCGTCCCGTGCAATGCCGGTGAAAGCGTCGTCGAACATGTCTTCCATGGACAATTCCGGGACAGCAACGCGGTCGAACTGAACTGCAGAAACGCCCTCTGCTTTACCACAGTCGCTCCACATCACGAACAGGCGAACCAGAGTGCCAGCGACGTCGATGGCAGTCCCTGGATCATTGACCGCGGGCGAAAGCGCGCGGCTCGCGATCTCTGAGAGGACCACCAGCCCGAACCGCGGATCCTCATCAAAGATTCTCGAGCCGCCGATTACAAAAGTAGCAACGATTGTTTCGACTGCCTCATCGGACACGCTCCCTGACGCCTCACCAATCACCCACGCGACTGGGTAGTCTGGGGTGCAGAAGGTACCGGGCAACGCCGCCACGATAATTCTCAGTTGCAAGTCCACCGCCTGCGCTTGCAACGCCGCTGTGTCAACCCGCTGCACGTAACCAATGGATTTTCCGAACACTGCCCGACTCCCATCCGGAGGGCGAAACGTCGCGACGCCGCCAAGGCGCGGCGCCGACTGTCGCTGCCGAATCGCCTTCGCGGCTGCCGTCTCCACCTTGTCAATAGTATTGTTCAGCTGACCGAGCCGGGCGATGTTATCGACCCACCTGATGAAGGTGATGATGACGACTGCCAGCACAACCATTGTCAGGAGGAACAGGACAAACTGACTGGCACGTCCACCATAGAATCCGTTCAACAGCGCTACCAGCGCGACCACGCTATAAATAAACGCGCCGATGAATGCCGAAAGCGCATTCTGTGAAACGTCGTCGCCGATGATCAGCGAAAAAGCGCGAGGTGTTGCTGACCCGCTTGCCGCCACATAAGCCGCCACCATCGCAGCTACGGCAAGTGTGGCCATCGTCAACATGCTCGACGTCATGATCCTGAGCAACGTGACAGTTGATTCCTTCGAGATTTCCGGCAGGAAACGGTCGAGTTCAGCCATTTCCCCCAGATTGGCAAGAAAAACTGCGCCAATGGAGAGCACACATACGACGAGCGGCTTGACCCATAATCGCTCCTTGAGCCGTTTGAAGAAAAATCGGAGGTTATTCCTCAATTTCGGCGTACCTGGTGTAACAACCTTAGGGTCGGTCAACGCAGACTTCATCAATTCCCATACGATTTCCAGGCTCTTTTTATTCGAATGCTCCGCGACTTCAACTGGTCTCTGCAGACGACGATGGAGTCAGCAGATTCTCCCCTGGGGTCCAGGATCTGCGTGCCTGCTCCTTGATTGCCCCGGCTTCACTTTGCAGGCCGGCTTCTGCCTTGGTCGACACGGCCTCGAGTTCCGCGATCGGCTTTGGCTCGGCTGCCTCGACTGGTCTCGCCTCTCCATCGCGTTCCATCATGCGTACGGGCACCCCGAGAGGGAAGGTGACTTCACGGGCTTCATCCGGCAGTGAGATTCCTGATTCCTGGAACGCCCTTTTGACCTGCCGAATAACGGACGATTTGACTTTGAGCCAGCTGTGTCGACTGCCATCGAGCCAGAAATAGACACGCAGATTGACTGTGGACGGGCCGAGATTTTCCACGAGCACCAGAGGCTCCGGCTCCGTCAGCACGGCGGGGTGCTCGGCGAGAACCTTCAACGCAACTTCCTGGGCAAAGGGAATGGAACCTTCGTAGCCGATACCTACGATGAAATCATCGCGACGATTGGGATTGCTTGTAAAGTTGCGAATCGTGCTCTTGAAGACTGTCGAATTGGGGATTTGCAGTTGATTGCCGTCGAGTGTCATCAGAACAGTCGTGCGCGAAGTCAGCCGTTGAACGTACCCCGTGGCGTTCGCCACTTCCACCAGATCGCCCTCACGAAACGGTTGCTGAAAACTCAGAAACAGACTGGCCAGAAAATTCTCGGTGATGTCGCGAAAAGCAATGCCAAGCACCAAACCGATCAGGCCCGTGCCACCCACCACCGTAAGCGCGAGTTGTGTGAGCCCGGCGATACGCAGCACAAGGTAGAAGCCAACGAGCATTACAACCACTCCACCAGTGCGAGCCGTTACTTCGCGCAAAAGTCGACTGGTGGATCTGGCCCGAAGCCCGCGACGCAGCAGGCTCACGGTCAATCTGGCAAACATCCATGAGATGGTGATTACGACCACCGCTACCACGATCAAGGGGAGGGATCGCAAGAATCGGCGTGCCAGATCATTCAGCACCTGAAAAGTTGGATCGAAATCCCAAACCGACGTTGGCGTCACTTCGATTTGATTGACGACCGCTACAACTCCCTGCGTGTTCTTCGCCAAGTCTCCCGCCCATTGCCTGGATTCATCGTCTTGTGTTGTTCCTTTCAGGAAAACGATTCCGTTCTGGACAATTACCCTGGGCTCACCAAACCAGCTTGTCGTTATCAGAATATCCGTGATTCGTTGCCCGATCCTGTCATCGTCGGCGATGGGCTGGACTTCGACTTTGCCCGGAGGCTCGTGTTTGCCAGCCTGTGAAATCGACGGTGCCGATTCAGGCTCGATAACTTCGGACTGTTGGGCAACCACTGAGGCACACGCAAAGAAGACACTCAACAAGAGTGTGAAGTTGATGACGTGGGCGGGTCGAGACCAGGCAGAACAAACCAGTAACCGTCCGAGTTGCCGGACGCAGCTTCGCAGGTTCCTTTCATTGCAGACGAGTCGTGACAGATATGCGAGCGTTTCGCTTTTTGACTTCTCGCTGCAGGCCCGGATCAAGCGACCCGATGTGTCGTCCATTAGAGCTTGCTCATCCATCCATCAGTGTTGAACAGGACGCACGCGAAGCTCCGGACCAGACCTCTTCCCCGCCCTGGGCATTGGTCACGCCGCGGCGAAAACCGGTGAAGGCAAAAAAACGGCGACCGCAATCGCCGTTTTCGGGTCAGAAGCCTGGTCTATTCGCCAAACGTATAACCCACCTCCAGACCATAGGTGCGAGGTGGCCGCGTAGCGGCATAACTCCACAGTCCTGCGACGTCAAAGCCGATCGTGTATGCATCTTCGTTCAGCAGATTGTGACCGAATGCGCTGACGCGTACGGCACCCATTTCATAGTTGAACGACGCACTCACCAGTTGCTGCGCATCATTGGTCAGCTCCGGCTTGTTGGCAAAATCGACTTCATACTCACTGATGTAGTGCCAACCGAGTACCGACCACGCGCGCCCATTGCCGATGGTCCATTCGTACGTCGCGCTCAATGTTGCAGAAACCTCTGGCGCACGACGCAGTTCAAGATTCGACAGGTCCTGCTGGCCAGCCGCATTGTTGAACTGGAACTTGTCGTACTTTGCGTCCAGCAGACCGAGGTTGGCACGCAGGCTGAGTGCATCCGATGCAAGCCAGGTCACATCGAGTTCTATGCCTTGCATGGTTGCCGTTGATGCGTTGGCGACCAGTGTCACCTGACCAGTCCCGCTCGTTGCAGATGGCAGTTGAAGCTCTTCCTGCTTGTCGCTGTAATCCATGTAGAACAGCGCGCCATTCACCCGCAGCGTTCCGTCCAGCCAATCGGTCTTGAAGCCACCTTCGTAGTTATCCACCTTTTCCTGGTCGTACGGCGTGGTGGCAGTTTCCACGCTGTCGACCCGGCCATTGAATCCACCGCTGCGATAACCCGCTGCATAGGTGAAGTAGACCATGGCGTTGTCGTTGATCGCGTATTTCAGGCCCAGCTTCGGGGTGAACTCATTCCATTGATCATCTGCAGTGGCCGTGACGATGCCTCTCTGGTCCGTATCCTTCTTGTCTTCCGTGTAACGACCACCAATGGTCAGCGTCAGGCTGTCGGTGAGGTCTACGTCACCTTCAACAAACGCTGCCCACGACTGGGATTCCTGATGGGAAGTCTGCGGCAGATCGAGAACCACGTTCGGAACGGCGAACCCGATGAAACTCCGCAGCCCGATTTCGTACTCCGAGTCCCATGCATAGAGGCCGGCGGTTCCCCGCACACGGCTATCACCGTCCCAGGTCAATCGAAGTTCATGGGTCATTTGTTCATAGTCCGCAGGACGGGATGTATGGAACAGGACGGGACGTACCGCATCAAAGTCCGTCAACACGGTCTCCTCGGTTTCCCAGGATCCAAAGATGTAGTCGAGACTCAACGAGTCCGTCAGATCCCAGCGCACCTCGACGATATGGGTATCGGCATCAAACGTCGCGTCGTTCGGACCAACCTCGAACTGCGTTGTTTTCAGGCGATCACCTGACACAGGTGTATGCAGATCGGGCGAACAGAATCCAAAGGCGTCGCAGAACAACTGCCCCGGTTGTCCGACGTTCAGCAACACCGGTGTGTCCTGGTCGGTTCTTTCGATCTGTGTGGTGTACTCGATCTCCATGGTCTCCATGGGCGAAAAGAGGATATTCCCACCGAAGCTCTGGTATTCGATCTGCCCGTCACGGCGACCGGTATTGACGTTTTTGTAGTAGCCATCGCCCTGGTCTTCATATGTCCCGGTGAGTTTTACGGCAACTTTTTCGCCGACACCAAAATTCAGCAGGCCATCAACACGCATGGTCTCGTAGTTGGCAAAGCTTGCCCGCACCTTGCCGCCCAGTTCACCGGTAGGTTTCGAGCGACGAAGATTGATCACACCACCAATCGTATTGCGGCCGAACAGCGTACCTTGCGGTCCACGCAGTACTTCGACACTTTCAAGGTCAATGGCCCGCGTGATGCCACCGGTCATGGTGCCAAGGAAAATTCCGTCAACAACGACGCCAACGGCCGGATCGAAGTTTTTTTCCACTTCAGATACGCCGATGCCACGAATGAAAGCCGAAGCGACGCCACCGGGGCCTTGTGCGGTGTCATCCAGCACCAGGTTTGGTGACACGTAGACAAGATCACGCAGGTCCCGTGCAAAGGTATTGTCGATTTCTTCCTGTGACAACGCGCTGACAGAAAGGCCAACGTCCTGGATGTTCTCTTCACGCTTGCGCGCCGTGACCACGATTTCTTCGATGACTCGAGCGCCTTCGGAGGCAAGAGCCATGTTGGTGGACAGGCTGGTCAGGCCAAGAATGGCCGGCAGGCCGATTTTCAGTATTGGTCCAAAAGGGTTGGTCGACATTCTCTCTCCAATGGCGATAGGTGAACGGGCGATTGTGGGCCTGGTGGTGGCCCGATTGAAATTCCTGGTCAGCCGAAGATTTCCGTGACGTGCTCCGTATCGAGGTACTCGCGTACGGTTTCGATTTTGCCGTTTCGCAGAATGTGCAAAAAATGATACTGATTCTGATAGACCTTGCCGGACTTCATCGGACCGAAGGAATCCGCCTCCATGGCGACACGATCACCTTCCGCAGTCAGCAACGTGCCGGTGACCTGGATGCCTTGCACCGTACTGTCGGCGATGCCATACACGAGGCGCGAAAATTCAGCCTTGTCATAGGTTTTCGAAATATTGGTCCTGCCCATGACCCGCCAGGTGGCGTTGTCTGTCAGCAGTCCGAGTGCATCTGCAAATCGGCTCTCCGAGAACGCCTTCCAGAACGCAAGGACGATGGCCTTGTTGGCTTCGAGATCGGTCTGCTTGTCCATTGATTGCTCTCCATTACAAATGTGCGGGTCATCCAGAACCGACCTGATGCTCAAGAGCCGACTGGATTCACTTTCGGGAGTGCAATTCAGGCAGTACTTCTCCCGCAATCAGGTGAATGCTCCTTTCTGCCTGGGCGGCCTGGGCGTCGATCAGCCCATCTTCACAATTCCGGGAGGACCATCAACAGGCTGACTCGCATGCTGAAACTGACAGGAATTGGTGTGTGACGAGTGGGAAGACTAACTTCCGTGCACGTGTTCAGCAAGTCTGCTTTGCCCGGTAACAAGTCGTACCCGTTGTGGATTTCCGACTGGAGCGTGCCGAGGTTGGCACTGGATCGGACTTCACTGCACGCGATCGGCGGGCGCCTGGGAGATTTCCGTGGAACCTTCCGTTGCTGGCCTTGCACGTGTCAACACAGGCGCGATAATCGGGTGATACCTCAGTTGACGCAGGATCTACATCATGACGGCATCCACGCCCTCCGCCTGTCCTTTCAAACAGGCCGCTGACATCGACTTCATGGATCCTCTGGTGCAGGAGAACTGGTTCGATGCGTACAACGTGCTACGCAGTGAAGCCCCGATCTACTTCATGCCGCAGACCGGCATGCACGTGCTGACGCGATATGACGACATCGAATATGTTCTTCGGCGCCCGAGCCTGTTCACTGCGGGTCCGGACGTGCAGAGTGCCGAACCTTTGATCAGGTATCCGGAAGCTCTGGCACTCTACGAACAAAAAGGGTGGCGGCGGTACACCGCTCTCGGCGAAAACCTGCCGAAGCACAAACACTATCGCGCGCTTGTGGATCCCAAGCTCACGCTGTCCGCAATCAGGGAAAAGGAGCCGTTCATCCGAGGTGTCATCAACGAACTCATCGATACCTGGATCGACAAGGGCGAGATCGAATTCATGAAGGAATTTGCGGAACCCCTGCCGATGATCGTTATCGGTGAACTGCTCGGTTTTCCACGCATGGATCTGCCCAGGCTCAAGGAATGGTCGTTTGCCTGGGTCCTGCCGTTCTCTCGTGGTCTCACGCTTGAACGCGAAACCTGGGCGGTCGAAAAGCACATCGAACTGCAGCACTATATCCACGACACCATCCAGGCCAAGCGGCGGCAACCCGCCAATGACATCATTACTCACCTCACTACGGTCGAGCTGGAAGACGTCGAACTTGGCCACAAGCGTCCACTCACGGATACCGAGATCATCGGCATCACCGACCACCTGCTGATCGGTGGCAACGAAACCACAACATTCGCACTCGCCAACGGGTTATGGCTCCTGTTCAGGAATCCAGGAGTTCATGCCGCTTTGCAGGCCGATCGGAGCAAGATCCGAAACTGGGTGGAAGAAGTGCTGCGTATCGAGTCGCCGACGCAGGGACTTTTCCGCCACGTGACCGAGGACACCGATATCAACGGGTTCAGATTGGCCAAAGGTGCCATCCTGGCGATCCGCTATGGCGCCGGGAATCACGACCCCGAAAGATTCCCTGACCCGACCAATCCGGATCTGGACCGGAAAAATGCCGGTCGCCACCTTGCCTTCGGGCTTGGCGAGCACGTCTGCCCCGGCGCGACGTTATCCCGATACGAACAATGGCTAGCCTGGGAAATCCTGCTGGAGCGTGTGAAAAACATGCAACCCGTGCCCGAGAAGGATGACTACACTCACGTGCCTGGCTTCTGGCTGCGTGCGCTGAAGTCGATTCACGTGCGCTTTGATCGCGCCTGAGATCGGATTCAGTTTCATTATCCATCCACGCCATCGGGAACTGCGATGAACGACATCAATCGAATGGAAAATCCGGTCTGCCCCCGCTCCCTGGAGGAAGCAACACTTGCCGATCCGGAGATTCTCGAGTGCCCGTTTCCAACCTACGATCTGTTGCGCGAGGAGGCTCCCGTCTGGCAGGACCCTCGCACTGGCATCTTTGTCATCACACGATATGAAGACCTGCGCACCCTGTGTCTGGATACCGAGCGCTTTTCGAATCTGCGCCCCAGCAATGACCATGCCCGCCTGACCGGAAATGCCCGCATGGCCTACGAAATGTTCAAGGAAAAGGGCTGGGTCCCGGGCGCATCGCTGGCAGCACGGGATGATCCGGACCACAAACAGATGCGATCGATCTTTGACAAGGCGTTCAGACCCAAGCGGATCAATGAACTCGACTCCGAAGTTGAATCACTCGCGTACGAACTGATCGGCAAATTCATCGACGATGGTCACTGCAACCTGGTCAAGCAATACGCGGTACCCTTGCCCCTCATGATCATCTGTCGCCAGATGGGGGCCAGGGACGACGACATCTGGCAGATCAAGGCCTGGACCGACGCGTGGTTTCGTGGCACTGGCTTCAACCTCTCGAAGGAACAGGTCATCTGGGCGACTGAAATGGAAATCCAGGCGCAGCACTATTTTCAGCCGATCTTCGAGCGCCTGCGAAGGGAACCGGATGACACGCTGTTATCCGACCTGGTGAACACCGAAGTGCCAGGCTGGGGGCGCACACTGACTGACAATGAGCTGCACGCCGAGATGATGCAGGACACGTTTGTCGGTGGTTCGGAAACCACCACCAATGCGCTGTCCGCAGGCATCATGCTGCTGGCACAGCATTCAAAAGTATGGGAAAAGCTAAGGAACGCCCCCGACAAGTATCTGAAGACGTTCTGTGAAGAGGTGGTCCGGCTCGAAAGCCCCGTGCAGGGTCTGACCAGAACGGCAAAGGTCGATGTCGAGTTGCATGGGGTGTTCATTCCCAAGGGATCGATGCTGGATGCACGCTTTGCGGCCGGCAATCGTGATACCAGGCATTTCAGGAATCCCAATGATATCGACCTGGAGCGCCGCAATGCGGCCAGCCATCTGGGCTTCAGTTCAGGCACCCACTATTGCCTGGGTGCACCCCTGGCGCGGCGCGAATTGTACTGGGGATTCAAGGCATTCATCGATCATGTCGACGAGTTCCGGCTGGCACCAGGCAAGAACAACCTGCGTCACTACCCGAACTACGCGCTCAGGGCCCTGAATGAATTGCACATCGAGTTCACCCGGCGATAGTCCTCGCGACTATCGGCTGGCAGCCAGTTCCTTGACTACGTCGTAGTTGAAGCGGACAAAACGATACAGCTCGCTTTCGAGAATCCGCTCCTGATCGCTGTGTGCGCCAAAACCTTTCGGTCCATCTTCCGCATCGGTGGCCGGTCCGATGCCATAACAGTGCATTCCACGAGTACGAAGATAAGCCATGTCGGTACCACCGGTCAGCATGACCGGTAATGCCGGAGCGTCGTAGTGTTTTTTCACATTGGCTTCCAGAACCGTGAATGCCTCGGTGCCCAGTGGTGACACACCGGCAGGACGTACGTCCCTGGGTGCCCAGACCACCTCGATGACCGGATCGTTGATCACCGCCTTCACTTGTTCGAGAAATGCCTCTGGATCTTCCGACGGTTCCAGCCGCGTGTCGATGGTGGCGGTGCCCTCCGACGGAATCACGTTAACCCGATACCCGCCCTGGATGATGGTTGGTGACATTGACGAGCGGAGCATGGAAGCATGCATGGGTTCATTCTTGCGAAAGTACTCGTCCGCTTTCCCGCGTACGTCCGGGTCCGGATGCAGAACATCGGCATAACGTTGTGCCTTTTCAGGCGGGGATATTTCTGCCAGCCGCTTGAAGTAGGCCGTGGTGGTTTCATTGAGCCGGATCGGAATCCGCCAGTTGGCGAGGGCAGCGACTGCGACTGACAGATGACTCAACGCATTAGCTTCAAGAGGTACCGAGCCGTGCCCTGCGGGACCACGCGCAGTCAGCAGAACGGCGCGAGGAATCTTCTCGGTGGTCGCAATGCCTGCCCGGATCACCTTGCCTTCCTGACGACTGACACCACCCCCTTCAGCTAGACAGTATTCTGCGTCGATCTTGTCGAAGTGCTCATTCACCATATATTGAATGCCAACACGGGTGGCCCCTTCTTCGCCGGACTCGGCGAGAAAGATCACATCCCGGTCAAGCGACACGTTGAGTCGCTTCAGCGTGAGGATGGTCATCAATGCCGCGACCACATTATCCTTGTCGTCTACCGTTCCCCGGCCGTAGATATGACCACCTTCGCGATGTGCGGAAAACGGTGGATGTATCCACTTCTTCGGGTCGACATTGACAGTATCGGTGTGCCCCATCACCAGGAGCGGTCGCTTGCTGCCGTTGCCCTTCAGGCGCGCCACGACATTGGGACGGTGCGCTTCCAGTGCATGCAGGCTGACGTCGATACCTTCCGCGACCATGACTTTCTGCAGGTAATTCGCCGCGTCTTCTTCTCGCCCCGGCGGATCCTGTGTGTCGAACTGTACCAGTGCCTGGAAGTGACGCAGCGTCTCGGCTTCGATGTCGGTCCAGTTCGGTTCCGCAGCGCGTCCACTCTCCACGCCTGTTGCCAACAAGATGACAAACATCACCCGCAAACACTTCTTCGGAACCATGCTGACTCCCATTGGCTTGATGAACCACCGTAAGCTGTCCGGGCATCTCGTGCAAGAGTCGGTCGATTGGCCAGATATCAATGACCAAACGGATGTTCGCCCTTCCGCTTTCGCTCGGCAGCCTGCCGCAGATCCGCCCTGGCACGGGCAAATACGCTGTCCCAATCACCTGGCATGGGCTGTCTGATGAGTCGCATGCTGGGATACCAGGGGGTATCGTCCCGGTTCCACAGATAGAGCCAGTACGCTGCATGGTTCAACAGGTTCCAGATCGGGCGACCCAACGAACCACAAAGATGCGCCACCGAAGAGTCCGTCATGATGACCAGATCGAGTGCTTCGATGCAGGCCGCGGTGTCTGCAAAGTCCTCGACCCGCGAGCCAAGATCGATCATCACCGAAGCTGCCCCATGGCTGGCGAGATCACCTTCTCGCGGACCCTTCTGCAGTGAATACAGTTGCACACCCGGAATGTGGGCCAGTGAAACAAAACGCTCCACGCCCACCGCACGTTTGTGATTGCGTTTGAATGTCACACTGCCGGACCAGATCACGCCAACGCGCAGGCGCCCATCAGGCGGGCCCATCAACAACCTCGCCGTGGAACGTGCAGCCTGCGGAATCGACAGTCTCGGCGGTGGAGGCAGATTAGTCGGCGTTGCATGAAACAGGCCGGGCAAGGCCATGAGTGGCGCCTGAAGCGCCGTGTCCGCAGGAGGCGGAGCCGCGGGATCACAAAGTTGATCCACCCCTTCGAGCTCTGCAAACAGCCTGCGCAGCGGAGGTTTGCACTCGAGGTAAACCTTTGCACCTTGTGCCTTCACCCACGGCAGGAAACGCACCGCCAGCAACGTGTCGCCAAACCCCTGTTCCGGATAAAAATAGATGGCGCGGCCGCCGGGATCCTCGCCTCTCCATTCCGGCAGACTGCTGGCACGTTTCTGGACTTCGCCAATCTTCCATCGCCATTCGTACGCAGCCCATCCGGCCTCGAAATCGCCCAGGTAAAGGTGACTCACCGCACTGTCCCATCGTGGGTTGGCGTTCCCGGGATCTATTCGGCTGGCCGCGGCAAACTCGGCCAACGATTCGGTAAAGCGGCCTGCGTCTCGCAGGGCGATGCCATGGTTGTGACGGGTATTGTAGTCATCAGGCGCGATGCTTGCCGCTTTCGAATGGGCCGCCAGTGCGTCGTCAAGCTGATCGAGATCCTTCAGCGCGTTCCCCAGATTGGAAAGGAAACCCGCGTCCTCCGGCCTGATTTCGAGTGCACGCTGATAACAGGCGACCGCCGCATCGAACTCCTGCAGTTGCCGATGAGCAACACCCAGGTTTGACCAGATCGCGGCGTCCCCCGGAACCGCTGCGAGAAATTGCCGGTACAACGCTATCGCCTGTGAGTGATGTCCCGTCTTGTGAGTATCGACTGCCCTGGCTCGCAGAGCTTTCAACTCCGCAACCGATGCTGTCTGGGTCGGGTTGTCCTTGCCGCTGTTCATCCTGGGGTATTCGAACCTTACGAGATTCCAGCTGAAAGCATAGCCTTCAAAGTCGCCAACGACGAACCCAGCCAGACAGATGGCTGTCCCCGAACGGATGCAGAGGCGGCTTCAGTCCGCCGGTCCGGTGCCCGGCGCACCAGCAGTGACCAACGCGTTCGACTTCGCCGACCATGCAAAGTCAGCCATCATCTTTTCGTGTCGTCGTTCAACCCGGGATCGCAGCCTCGGATCGGTAAAGATGAACTGTCGGTCAGCCCGGATGGCTTCAAGAACCAGCCTGCCGACGATGTCCGGGTCCAGCCCCCTGCGGATGTCACTCGCGGACATCCTGTCGGCCACAACCGACTCCTGCGGGCCAAAACGCGTTGGTCGATTTCTCGGCGCCTCGAAGATATTGGTGTTGACACCGCCCGGGCACAGCACCGAAGCCCCAAAACCACCCGTGCGGCCTTCCTGGCGCAGCACTTCCGTCAGGCCGACCACCGCATACTTCGTAGAATTGTAGGGACCCCAGGCAGGCATTCCCCCCAGGACACCGGCCATGGACGAGGTATTGACGATGTGTCCACCCTCCTGTTGGCGCTTGATATGCGGCAGAAAGGCCTGGCAGCCGTGCAGCACACCAAGAAAATTCACGCCGATCACCCAGTTCCAGTCACCTTCCGAGCACTCCTCCATGAGGCCCCCGCTCGTCACGCCAGCGTTGTTGCAGACCACGTGAACCTTGTTGAATGCCTGCAGCGTCTGTGCAGCCGCCGCCTGCACGGACGCCCGATCGGATACATCGCAGACCAGCGTCTGTACCCGGCCAGCGTCCGCGGGCGAACACTCGCTGCGAACCGCTTCTGCGGCGCGGGCCAACGCCGTGGTTTCGATATCCGCCATCATGACCCGCATGCCGGCATGAACAAAGGCACGAGTCATGCCGAGGCCGATGCCACTGGCCGCACCGGTGATAAAGGCAACCTTGTCGTTGAAATCCTGCATCACTCCTCCGTGCTGAGTCCCGCCACCGTCCTCACCCCTGACGGCGCTGCGTGAAGCCGGGCGGCGAGCCACCCGGCAGTCAGGTCGATCAGCGACTGCCGATCGGCACCAGCTTGCGTGGTGCAGGTCCGATGTAGTCCGCGCTGGGACGAATGATGCGGTTGTTGCTGCGTTGTTCCATCACGTGCGCAGTCCAGCCACTGACCCGTGAGCACACAAAAATCGGTGTGAAGAGCTTGGTCGGTATGCCCATGAACTTGTAGGCCGAAGCGTGGAAGAAGTCGGCGTTGGCAAACAGTTCCTTCTGGTCCCACATCACCTTTTCGATTGCACACGACACCGGGTACAGCACCTTGTCGCCGGTTTCTTTGGCCAGTTTTTCGGCCCATTGTTTGATGATCACATTCCGTGGATCCGAGGTACGGTAGATCGCATGGCCAAAGCCCATGATCTTGTCCTTGCGGATCAGCATGTCGATGACCCCTTGGGTCGCCTGCTCCGCCGTCTGGAACTTCTCGATCAGTTCCATCGCTGCTTCATTGGCGCCGCCGTGCAACGGTCCCCGCAACGATCCGATTGCGCCGGTGACACACGAATGCATGTCGGAGAGTGTTGATGCACACACACGCGCCGTGAAGGTTGATGCATTGAACTCGTGCTCGGCGTAGAGGATCAGCGAGACATCCATCACCTGCCGATGCAGGGCGCTGGGCGTCTTGCCAGACAGCGTCGCCAGGAAATGGCCCGCCAGGGTGTCCTCATCGGACTCCGTATCGATGCGTACCCCTTCGTGGGTGAACCGGTACCAGTAGTTGATGATGCCTGGCAGCGTCGCAAGCAGACGGTTGGCGACCTTCTGCTGATTAGAAAAGTCACCTTCCGATTCGAGGTTGCCGAGCATCGAACAACCGGTTCGCATCACATCCATGGGATGGGCCGACGCCGGGATTCGCTCCAGGACTTCCAGCAGTACCGCCGGCAGTTTGCGCTGTGACTTCAACTCCTTCCGGTAAGCCGCCAACTGTGCGGCATTGGGCAATTCCCCATGGAAGATCAGATAGGCAACTTCTTCGAATCCGGCATTGCTTGCGAGATCGGAAATATCATAACCACGGTAGGTAAGGCCAGTGCCCGACTTGCCCACCGTACACAACGCCGTATCACCGGCACTCTGGCCTCGCAGCCCTGCACCGCCCAGTTTTTTTTCTACCATCAGTTTGCCCCCCGGTTGCTCTTGAACAATTCATCGAGCTTTTTTTCGTAATCGTGGTAGCCAAGATGATCGTACAGATCCATGCGGGTCTGCATCTGGTTGACCACCGAAGCCTGTGTGCCTTCATTGCGAATCGCAGAATAGACTGCCAGCGCTGCCTTGCTCATGGCCCGAAACGCGGAGAGTGGGTACAACGCCATGCTGATGCCAACCTCCCGAAGCTGATCAACAGTATACAAAGGCGTCTGTCCGAATTCCGTCAGGTTCGCAAGCACCGGTACCCGGGCCACCTCTACCACGGGTTTGTACATGTCGATGTCGGTCATGGCCTCGGCAAAGATGGCGTCGGCGCCGGCCTCAACAAAGCGCCCGGCACGTTCGACGACTGCGTTGAATCCATCCACCGCCAGAGCATCCGTGCGGGCCATGACGATGAAATCCGGGTCAGTCTTGGCATCCACCGCAGCCTTGATCCGATCACACATTTCATCAATCGAGACGATTTCCTTGTTCGGCCGATGGCCACACCGCTTCTGTGCCACCTGGTCTTCGATGTGAACGGCGCCAGCACCGGCACTGATCATTTCCTTGATGGTGCGCCCGATATTGAATGCTCCGCCCCAACCGGTATCGATATCGACCAGCAGTGGCAGACTGCTGGCGGCTGTCACTCGCCGAACATCTTCCAGCACGTCGTTCATGCTGGTCATGCCAAGATCCGGCAAACCATACGAGGCGTTGGCAATGCCCGCGCCGGAGAGATAGATCGCCTGGAAACCACTGTGTTCGGCAAGCATCGCCGCATAGGCATTGATGGCTCCAGGAATCTGCAGTGGTGTTTCGGCTTTGATTGCAGCACGGAATTTTCTGCCTGCGCTCATGAGTTCGATCTCCTGTGAGGTCTCGTAAAATTATTTCTGCATATCAATGAGATAGGCATCATTGTTTGTCCGACTCGACATGCTCGGCCAGGCGTTGTTTACCACGGGATATGTGCCTGCGCATCAGCAGTTCGGCCATCTGGCCATCGCGCTCGGCAATCGCGCCGAGAATCTGGCGGTGTTCCGCGAGCGCCTGCTCTGCCCGACCCTGTGCTGCTGACAATCGGAATCTGTACATTCGAAGCAGCTGATACAGATCGTCCAGAAGAATTCCCGCCAGCAGCAAATTCCCCGACCCATGGGCAACGCGGTAGTGGAAGTCGTAATCCCCCTCTTCCTGATAATACGCGCGCCCCCCGCTGGCTGCGATGACCGCTGCATGACGGTCCAGCAGCGTTTGCACCTCTGCAATGGCCTCGTCACTCATTCGCTCGGCGGCCAAACGTGCGGCCTGACCCTCCAGTGCTTCCCGGGTTTCGAACAGGGCTAGAAGTTGCTGATTGTCGAGTGAGACAACCCGCGCCCCGGCGTTTGGAATCACGGTGAGGAGCCGCCTGATCTCCAGTCTGCGGATTGCTTCCCGCAAGGGACCCCGGCTGACGCCAAACCGCCTGGCAAGATCGGCCTCGCTGAGTTTTGAGCCCGGAGAAAGTTCACCAGTCACGATCGCCCGTTGCAGCGCGATCATGACTTGTTCTGAGAGTGTCGCTCCGGGGCTCAGTAGTACGGTTTCAGCCACAATTGTTGACAAAATGATGAGTACTCATACAGTATTCGTCTGAAATGAGTCGGTCAAGCTGGTTTTGTATACAAAATAGCGACCGAATCACGCTCCATCGGCGACCGGTCTTTAAGGAGCCCTTCAACCGGACACTGATTTTCGATCCGCTCTGATGTGTGCCAGCAGTTCATCGTAGGACGTCGTCACGGGATACTGCGGGAACTGCCGAATCACATTGTCTGGGGCACAGAAAAAAAATCCCCTGTCTGCCTCTTCCAGCATGGGCACATCATTGTAGGAATCTCCTGCGGCGGTCACGTTGTACCTGAGACTGTGAAACGCCTTTACGGAATTTCGTTTTGGATCGGGCTGACGCAGGGTGTAACCGGTGATGATGTCGTTGCTGACAACCAGTTTGTGGCAAAGCAGGAACGGATATCCCATCCTGGCCATGAACGGCATGCCAAATTCGTAAAACGTATCGGACAGGATGGCGACCTGGTAATCCCGCCGGAGCTGCTCGAGGAAGTGACTGGCGCCCGGCAGCAGATCGAGTCGAGCGATGACCGTCTGGATCGTTGTCAGGGACAGACCGATTTCGGCGATGATTCCGAGCCGATATTGCATCAGGTCGTCATAAACAGGAATGTCCCGGGTGGTTTTCTGCAACCTGTCTTCGTCAACTTCACGCGCCACGGCCTGCCAGATCTCGGGAATCAGCACACCTTCAAGATCCAGACACACGATATCCAATGTTGCCTCCAGTTCGTGGTAGCCAGCCAGATTAAGCATATAGCCACTCAGTATTTATAACCGTTATCAGGCATTGCTACGCTGCCCTGGCGAAATCTGAATCAGCGCCGAACTCACACTGAAGTGTGCTCACCAGCGTGACCCACGAACAAGGTGAGCTGCGAAGGCGAGCGTACAGAACGCACAACAGACGGGAACCAGAACGGAACAATGGCAATGGACAACCCAAACGTACACATCCAGCTCCACGAACCGACACCGGAAGACATCCTTCTGGATGCCGCGTCACGATTCGCGTCCGACAAGATTGCCATCTCCTTCAGCGGCGCGGAAGACGTCGTGCTTCTGGATATGGCCCATCGTCTCGGAATCGAGGTCGGTGTGTTCAGCCTGGATACCGGTCGGCTGCACGCCGAGACCTACCGATTCATCGAGGATGTCCGCTCACGTTACAACCTCAAGATCGAGATGCTCATGCCCGAAGCCTCGGCGGTTGAGCAACTGGTCCGTGAGAAGGGCTTGTTCTCCTTTTACAAGGACGGCCATAACGAGTGCTGTGGCGTTCGCAAGATCATGCCACTGCGCAGGAAGCTGTCGTCCCTGGATGCCTGGATCACCGGTCAACGGCGCGATCAGAGTGTGACCCGCATGGATGTACCGCTCGAGCAGGTCGACAAGGCGTTTTCGACTGTCGATCACACCGTGACCAAGTTCAATCCGCTGGCCGGCTGGTCCTCTGCCGACGTCTGGTCCTACATCCGCACCAACGAAGTGCCGTACAACCCACTCCATGACCGTGGTTTTGTCTCGATAGGCTGTGAGCCCTGCACACGGGCCATCGGACCCCATGAACACGAGCGTGCGGGTCGCTGGTGGTGGGAAGAGGCCACTCAGAAAGAGTGTGGCCTGCACGCCCAGAACATCATCAAGATCGTCAATCGCTGATCCCATGCACATCACGTTCGTCAAGAAGATCCTGGCGAACGGAGAGCCATGCGGCAAGTGTGCAGACGTTTCCATGCGTCTGCAGCGTGACGGTTATATGGACCGGATCGATCGCACCGTGGTTGCCGATGAACGCGATCCTTACAGCGAAGGAATGCGTATTGCCACCGAGCATGGTGTTGATCGGGCACCGTTTTTTGTTGTTGAAGACGTGACAGGCCGTCGTGTGTTCGACGTCTACTTCAAGTTTGTCAACGAAGTCATGAAGGCCAGGACCTCAGACGTGGAAGCCGCCCGGGATTTGCTCAACCAGAATCCGGATCTGGATTTCGTCTGATCGCACCTGCGATTCCTTTACCTTGAACTTAGCCTTGAACTGCTTCTTGAACCGTTCCCGGACTGTTCCTCGATGGTCCATGCGTGGCTGATATTCTCTGATGCGGTTATCCTTGTGTGCCAATTTTCACACCGTTTCCCACATCGGAAAGGATACCAGCCATGCCCAGATATACGCTCAACATCAATGGCGCTGATCAAACGCTCGACGTCGAACCGGACATGCCACTGTTATGGGCGCTCCGCGACAGGCTGGGTCTGATAGGAACGAAGTTTGGCTGTGGTATCGCCCAATGTGGCGCGTGTACGGTCCATGTCAACGGTAACGCCGTGCGATCCTGTGTTGTCACGGTTTCGGCCAGAAAGTCACCACGATCGAGGGGCTTGCGAACGGTGATCAACTGCACCCGTTGCAGCAGGCCTGGATAGAACTGGATGTCGCGCAGTGTGGTTACTGCCAGACCGGACAGATCATGACTGCAGCAGCCCTGCTCGCAACCCGACCTGATCCGGACGATGCAGACATCGATGCCGCCATGGCAGGCAACTACTGTCGGTGTGGTACCTACCTGCGGATTCGCTCGGCCATCCACATGGCGGCCAAGCCCGCCAGCGCGCTCTTCCACGATGCAGCACGCACTGTCGGGGAAAAAGCATGAACAACGACAACCACACCCTCATCAACTCGGTACGCAAGGCCGGCGCAACCCACATTGATCGACGCGGGTTCCTGAAACTGACAGGTCTGCTCGGTGGCGGTCTTGTCCTGGCTTCCATGTCACCTTCCATTCTCGGTGCTGACACACAAATCGCTCCGCTGATCGCCAATGCGGAACTCAATGCCTTCATTCGTCTAACCCCCGAAGGCAGGATCGTCATCTATTCCGCAAATGCGGAAATGGGCCAGGGTATCAAGACCACACTGCCAATGGTGATCGCCGAAGAAATGGGCGCGAGCTGGAGCGACGTTGAAGTACTGCAGTCTCCCGTCAACGAACTGCTGTTCGGCCAGCACGGTGCTGGTGGCTCGACCACGGTACCCAGGACGTGGGACCAGATGCGGCAGATGGGTGCCTCCGCAAGGGAGATGCTCATCGGTGCTGGCGCCGTCGTCATGGAAGTACCGCGTGACGAACTGACAGCCGCAAACAGCCGGGTAACCCACGAATCCGGAGAATTCCGCACCTTCGCACAGCTCGCCTCGCTGGCTGCCAAACAACCTGTTCCCGATGTCGCTACGCTCGAATTCAAGGAACGTGCGGACTACACGATCATTGGCAAGGCCATCTCCGGTGTTGACAACAAGGTGATCGTCACGGGGGGTGCCTTGTTTGGCATAGATACCCGCGTCCCGGACATGCTGTATGCGGCGTACCAGAAGTGCCCCACCCTTCATGGCAAGGTTGTCAGTGCCAACCTCGACGAGATCAAGCGACTTCCGGGCATCGTTGATGCGTTCATCGTCAAGGGCAATGACAACGTGATGGAACTCCTGGATGGAGTCGCGGTTGTAGGCACCAACACCCACGCCGTCTTCAGCGCCAAGCAGAAACTGAAAATCCAGTGGGATGAGTCCGGTGCATCGAAGGACAGCTGGTCGAAGATGGCAGCGGATGCCGCCGCCCTGAAGGGAAAGCGTGGTGGTGATCCGATCGTGAAAAAGGGAGACGTCGACACGCAGTTCGACAACCCCGACAACACGACCCTGGAAGCTTTTTACGAATATCCATTTGTCGCTCACCTGTGCATGGAGCCCATGAACTGCACTGCTCACTACAAACCGGGCAGTAGTGGCAGCAAGGACACTGTTGAACTGTGGATTCCCACCCAGGGACCCACACGCGCCTACGCGCCGATGAAGACGATGTTCGGTCTCGAGCAGGACCAGGTCACCATTCATCAGATGCGCCTTGGTGGCAGCTTCGGTCGCCGGATCTTCAGTGAGTACATCTGCGAGGTAACCGAGATTTCGAAGCGTGTAGGCAAACCTGTCAAACTGACGTGGACACGTGAAGACGACATCCACCACGACTTTTTCCGTGTGGGCGGTTTTCAGTCGGTCAAGGCTGCGGTCAACAAGGCGGGCAAGCTGATCGCCTTCGAAAATCACCACATTGGCATGCAGACCAATGGCCAACCGGTCATCGGCTCCGGTTTCACGGCCAATGAATTCCCGCTCGAGAGCATCGACAACGGATATGTCTCCAACACGATGTTCGAGATCAGGACACCCTGTGGACCATGGCGTGCGCCCCGCTCGAACACCAATGCCTGGGTCGTGCAGAGTTTCCTGGATGAGGTGGCTCACAAGGCTGGACGTGACCACCGCGACTTCCTGCTGGAAATTCTCGGTGAATCACGATGGATCGAAGACGGCAACATCCGTTCGATGCATACAGGGCGAGCGGCGGGAGTGATCAAGCTTGCCGCCGAAAAAGCTGGCTGGGGCAAGAAGATGGCACCCGGCACCGGCCTGGGTCTTGCGTTTTTCTTCAGTCACGCAGGTCACATCGCAGAGGTTGCGGAGGTCGAAGTCGACAGCAACAAGCGTGTCAGGGTGAAGCGGGTGACAGTGGCCGTCGATGTCGGTCCAATCATCAATTTCAGTGGTGCGGTATCACAGGTACAAGGTTCCGTGATCGACGGGCTCTCGACCATGATGACCCAGAAGATCACCATGGAAGGTGGCCGGATCCAGCAGTCGAATTTCAACGACTATCCGGTGCTGCGTCTGCCTTCGGCTCCGATCGTCGACGTTCACTTCATCCAGAGCGACTTCAGGCCCACGGGTCTGGGGGAACCTGCGCTGCCACCGCTGGCGCCAGCTGTTGGCAATGCGATCTTCGCTGCAACAGGACAGCGTGTCCGGAAGATGCCACTCAGTGAGGAAGGCTACTCGATCTGAATCATCGGGGAACGCCGGACCGGCCCACACGTGATCGCCGCGTCATGACGACGCGGCAACCGGTCAGGGCCGGACCTTTCTGATATGACCGGGTGAAGTCAGAAACAATCACCCGGCACACGAACCCACCCTTCCATCAGTATGCGTGCACTGCGACTCATCGTCGCACGTGTCACTGTCCACTCGCCATTGACGAGTTGTGCCCTGGCACCCACCCGCAATGTCCCGGATGGATGGCCAAAGCGTACTGCAGTCCGTTCACCTCCCCCTGCCGCAAGATTGACAAGGGTGCCAGTGACCGCGGCTGCCGTACCGATGGCGACTGCCGCCGTTCCCATCATGGCGTGATGCAGTTTGCCCATGGACAACGCCCGAACCAGCAGATCGATATCCCCTTCTTTCACCTGTTTGCCGCTGGATGCGGTGTAGGGTGCGGGACCCGCGACGATCGCGACTTTTGGCGTGTGCTGCCGACCAGCGGCCTCTGCCACGGTCTTGATCAGTCCCATCCGCACCGCACCATGGGCCCGGATGGTCTCGAACATGGCGAGTGCCCGTTCGTCGTTGTTGATATCACCCTGCAGCTCCCTGCCGGTATAACCAACCGCGTCGGCATTCACGAAGATGGTTGGAATCCCTGCATTGATCATGGTCGCCTTCAGCGTACCCACTCCTGGAACCACCAGGTCGTCGACCAGGTTGCCCGTGGGGAACATGGAACCACCGGTATCGTCGGCAGGATCTTCGAAGTCGAGCGCGACTTCCGCAGCAGGAAAGGTCACGCCGTCCAGTTCGAAGTCACCGGTTTCCTGCGGCATCCCGTTGGTCATCGGTACATGGGCGACAATGGTCTTGCTGATGTTGGCCTGCCAGATCCGGACCACTGCAGTACCGTTGTCAGGGATTCGATCCCTGTCGATCAGGCCATTGGCGATGGCGAACGGACCGACAGCCGCTGACAGGTTTCCGCAATTGCCACTCCAGTCCACAAACGGCTGGTCAATCGACACCTGTCCAAACAGGTAGTCGACGTCGTGACCTTCCCTGGAACTCTTCGAGAGAAGGACTGTCTTGCTGGTACTGGAGGTCGCGCCACCCATGCCGTCGGTCTGTTTGGCATACGGATCGGGACTGCCGATCACACGCAGCAACAGCTTGTCGCGGGCAGAGCCTGGCACCTGCGCGGCAGGTGGCAGATCGTCGATCCGGAAAAAAACTCCTTTGCTGGTGCCACCACGCATGTAGGTGGCGGGTATGCGGATCTGGGGAACGTGAGTCATGGTTTGCCCCCTACCCTGCTGCCACCGAGGACTCAAGGAAATCCTGTGCAAACCGCTGCAATACCCCACCGGCTGCGTAGATCGAAACTTCTTCGGCGGTATCAAGTCGGCAGGTCACCGGAATTTCCACGCGCTCGCCATTTCTGCGATGCATGACAACGGTCAATGTTGTTCGTGGGCGCTCTTCACCGATCACGTCGAAAGTCTCCGTACCATCGATTGCAAAGGTTTTGCGTGTGTTGCCCTGTTTGAACTCCAGGGGCAATACACCCATGCCGATGAGGTTGGTCCGGTGGATGCGCTCGAAACCTTCGGCGACGATGACTTCAACGCCTGCCAGGCGAACCCCCTTGGCCGCCCAGTCCCGTGAAGAACCCTGACCGTAGTCTGCACCGGCGATGATGATGAGCGGCTGACGACGTTCCATGTAGGTCTCGATGGCTTCCCACATGCGCATGACCTTGCCTTCCGGTTCGATTCGGGCCAGTGAGCCTCTCCTGACCTTGCCATTCTCCACCACCATCTCGTTGGCAAGCGTAGGGTTAGCAAACGTCGCTCGCTGCGCGGTGAGGTGATCACCGCGGTGGGTGGCGTAAGAATTGAAGTCTTCTTCGGGCAGGCCCATTTTTGCGAGATAGGCACCGGCGGCGCTGTCGAGCATGATTGCGTTGGAAGGGGACAGGTGATCTGTCGTGATGTTGTCGCCGAGCACCGCCAACGGACGCATGCCCGTCAGCGTACGTTCACCCGCAAGCGCCCCTTCCCAATAGGGCGGTCGACGGATGTACGTGCTCTGCGGCCGCCAGTTGTACAACGGAGGCGTGACCAGTGTGGTGTCTTTCAGGTTGATGAACATCGGGTTGTAGACCTGATGAAACTGCGAAGGCTTCACGCAACGCGCAACCACGGCATCGATTTCTTCGTCGGTCGGCCAGATGTCCTTCAGCATCACCGGCTTGCCTTCCGGATCAAGACCCAGGGGATCCTGTTCGATGTCGACACGTACGGTGCCGGCAATGGCGTAGGCAATCACCAATGGCGGTGACGCCAGAAACGCCTGCTTGGCATAAGGATGAATGCGGCCATCAAAGTTGCGATTGCCGGAGAGCACCGCGGTGGCGTACAGATCCCGGTCGATCACTTCCTTCTGTATCAGCGGATCCAGCGCGCCACTCATGCCATTACAGGTTGTGCAGGCAAACGCCACGATGCCGAAGCCCAGTTTTTCGAGTTCGCCCAGCAGATTGGCCTCCTCCAGATACAGCTGGACAACTTTCGATCCCGGGGCGAGCGAAGATTTGACCCAGGGTTTGCGGGTCAGACCCCGCTTGTTTGCGTTGCGCGCCAGCAGACCTGCCGCAATCACGTTTCTGGGGTTGCTGGTATTGGTGCAACTCGTGATGGCCGCGATGATCACCGCGCCATCAGGCATCAATCCCGGCTCCTTGGTCCACGGTGCCGCGATGCCCCTGGAAGCCAGATCCGCGGTCGCCACTCGTGCGTGCGGATTGGATGGCCCCGCCATGTTGCGCACGACTGACGACAGATCAAAGCGCAGCGATCGGGGATATACCGCCGATTTCAGACTGTCCGCCCAGAGGCCGACCGTCTTCGCATAGGTTTCAACGAGTTTCACCTGCGCGTCATCGCGACCCGTGAGCCGCAGGTAGTCGATCGTCTTCTGATCGATGTAGAACATGGCAGCCGTCGCGCCAAATTCCGGGGTCATGTTGGAGATCGTGGCACGGTCGCCGACTGTCAGGGCCGCTGCCCCTTCGCCAAAAAACTCGAGGTAGGCGGAAACCACCCGTTGGCCTCGCAGGAACTCGGTCAGTGCAAGAACCACGTCTGTCGCCGTGATTCCCGGCTGCGGTCTGCCCGTCAGTTCAACACCTATGATGTCGGGCAGTCGCATATAGGAGGCACGACCCAGCATCACGTTTTCAGCTTCCAGCCCACCCACCCCGATGGCGATCACACCCAGGGCATCAACATGCGGAGTGTGGCTGTCAGTACCCACCAGCGTGTCCGGGAAAGCCACGCCATCTCGAACATAGATCACCGGTGACATCTTCTCGAGATTGATCTGGTGCATGATCCCGTTGCCCGGCGGGATGACTTCGACGTTTTCAAACGCCGTCTTGCACCAGTTGATGAAATGGAAACGGTCTTCGTTCCGTCGGTCTTCGATGGCACGGTTCTTTTCGAACGCGTCCGGCTCGAATCCACCGTGCTCGACCGCCAGCGAATGGTCGACAATCAACTGCACCGGTACCACCGGGTTCACCAGTGCGGGGTCGCCACCCATGTCGGCGATGGCATCTCGCAGTCCGGCAAGATCAACCAGTGCGGTCTGGCCGAGAATGTCATGGCAGACCACGCGGGCCGGAAACCATGGAAAGTCCAGGTCCTGTCGTCCTTCGATGATCTGGGTGAGGCAGGCGGTCAACCGGTCAGGCGGGCACCGTCGAACAAGATTTTCTGCATGGACACGGGATACGTAGGGCAGCCGGTCATAGGCGCCTGGTGACAGCGCTTCGACCGCCGAGCGAGTATCAAAGTAGTCGAGTGTCGTACCTGCAAGGGGCTTTCGATAGTTCTGGTTCATGAGTCTGTAAAGTTCGCCAAAGTTCTTTTCCCAACGTTCCTTTCAATGCCACCTGATTCTAGCCCGGATCGATGGTCAATGGGTGTCAACCGGGTCATTCGTGAGGGTTGATCCAGCGCAGTTTCCAGAGCAGTCTTGTGAGCAGGAACCCGTGGTTCCTGCGCTGCGATCGAGACAACGGAGGGAGATCAGACATGGCCATGAACGTCAGACCGCTTGACGCCACCTTTGGTGCAGTGATTACCGGGGTCAGCCTCGCGACCCTGGATGATGCTGCATGGACAGCCATCCATGCGGCGTTTCTGGAGCATGGCGTGCTGATTTTTCCGGGGCAGCACCTCGATGCCCAAACCCAGGGACGTTTTGCCTCCCGGTTTGGCAACGTTGAACAGATGTCACCCAAGGGAGAAACCCCCACGTTTGCCATTGCCAACATCAAGCCTGATGGGTCGCTGGCCCAGGAGACCGATGAGCAGTACCGCATTCTCAAGGGCAATGAAGGCTGGCATACGGACAGCACCTACATGCCGCTCGCGTCCAAGGCCGCCATGCTGTCGGCGGTGGTGATTCCACCCGCTGGAGGAGAAACCGAATTTGCAGACATGCGCGCCGCCTGGGATGCACTGGAACCGGCCCTGCAGAACAAACTTGAAGGGCTGACCGCGTTCCACTCGAATTATTACTCACAGTCGAGAATCGGTTACACCCACAAGACGGATCACATGTATGCATTCCATGACAAGGGCGCACCACGTCGACCCACGGTCAAGGTGCATCCGGAAACCGGTCGCAAGTCCATCTACACAGGTCGCCATGCGTATGGCCTCGAGGGCATGACAGCGGAAGAATCAGAGCGGTTCCTCGACGACCTGTTGGCATGGGCCTGCCAGCCGCCTCGAACCTACCTGCACACCTGGACAGTGGGCGATCTGGTGGTCTGGGATAACCGGTGCATGATGCATCGGGCAAGACCCTACGATCCGAAACATGCCCGCCATCTGCGGGGCAGTCGCATTTCAGGTGAACCCGAAAGCGAACTCGCACCGACCTGGCTCGACGATCGTGCGGCGACCTTCAATCCCTCGACCAGCAACAAGTCGATTCTGGCCGTCAATTGAACAAGCGGAGTTTCAGAACGTGGAACTGAAGGACAGAATCTGCGTCATCACGGGTGGCAGCGGCGGCATCGGTCGTGCGATGGCCAGGGCATTCCTTGCGCAAGGTGCAAAAACAGTCGTCCTGGCGGATCTCCATGCAGACGCTGTGCAAGTGGCAGCAAAGGATCTTGGTGGCGAAGCCAGGGGCTGCGAAGGTCAGGTGTGTGACGTCACTCGTGAAGCCGACGTGCAGCGTCTTGTTGCAGATGTCCTGACCCGGCACGGCCATATCGATCTTTTCTGTTCCAATGCCGGGGCCGGTGGTCCGGGCCTCCTGGCCGATGCGCCCAACGAGGTGTGGCAAAAGCAGTGGGAACTGCATGTCATGGCTCACCTGTATGCAGCCCGCAGCGTATTGCCATCGATGCTGGAACGTGGCGAAGGCTATCTGCTGAACACCGCGTCTGCGGCGGGGTTGCTGGCCGCACTGGGCTCTGGCCCCTACACGGTCAGCAAGGCTGCGGCGGTAAAGTTTGCCGAGTTCCTGTCCATCACCCACGGAGATCAGGGCATCCGGGTTTCGGTGCTCTGTCCTCAGGGGGTGAACACAGCCATGGCACCTCGCAGTCTGGGTGATGGCCAGACTGACGGGATCATCGAACCGGACACACTGGCCAAGGTGGTTGTCGACGCGATTCGAAGCGAGCGCTTCCATGTGCTGCCTCATCCTGAAGTCGAAGAGTACGTCCGTCGCAAGGGCGACAACATCGACCGCTGGCTCCAGGGCATGCGCCGTCTGCGCAAGAAAACACTCGATACGCTGGCAAAAATCCAGAACTGAGAATCGTCTTCAATGCGATGACCTGGATGACATCGAGCCGGTCTGCCTCGGTGCGAACTTTCCGAGCCTGACTCTTTTCAACCTGAATTGAAGCATGATGAAACGCGCCTGGGTTGACAGTGCGTCGAGACCATCCAGTGAGGACAGACTCCGTTCGGGAACAAACCAGGCGTTGGGAGTCATGGCGATCAAGAGACGAATATCAGACGGTTGCAGGTGCAGCGGTGCCTCAACCGGCTGACGGTCTATCGGCTCGAAATACTCGTGCAACTGTTCGATGACGTTTGACTCCTTGTCAGCGGCGATCGGCAGCAGCGGGACAAGTTCACGAATCTCCCGGAGATGTCCGGCTGCGGGAATCACTACCACTGCGGTGCCGTCAGCGTCCAGCACACGCGCAAACTCCTGCGGATTTCGTGGTGCGAACAGATTGAGCAGCACGGTGATGGACCCACTGGCATAGGGCAAACGAACCATGGTGTTGGCAACACAGATGCGCAGTTGCGCAGAACGTTTTGCAGCCAGGCGGGCCGCCTCCCTTGCAAGATCCATCCCGTACAGGAACGGCTCGTCCGCTCCGCGCTCGGGTGGACTTCCCATCCCGTGCGCCAACGCCTGCTGCAACTGGTGCAGGTAATAACCTTCGCCGCACCCGGCATCCAGCACGGCTCGTTCACCTGGCGCCCTGGGCGATGCGGCCAGCGCTTCCCGGCACCGCCCAGACAGCGCATGGGCGAGAAATCGATAGTGCTCACGGGCGAGGAACTCCCTCCTGGATTGCAGCATGGCCCTGGTATCGCCATGTACGGCATCCTTTCTGCCACTGGCGGGCAGCAGGTTCACATAACCTTCGCGCGCAATATCGAACGTGTGTCCCGCATCGCAGCGCAGGGATCTGCCTTCGACTGACAATCCGCACTCCGTGGCGCGGCCCTTGACCTCGTCAGCGCACACCGGACAGATGCAGTGCCGGAACTCCACGCTCACAGGCGCCAACGGGAACAACCCTCAAGTGAAAAGTCGTTTGACAGGGCCATGGACACGCTCGTGTCCTATCTGACGGGCAGATGCAGACCCTCGAACAAACGGCTTCGCTCGGCGCGAGTGTGGGCGGCGACCGCTGCATCGACCTTGTCCTTGGTGAGATGTGGCGCAAATCGACGGATGAAGTCATACATGAAACGACGCAGAAACGTGCCTTTGCGGAACCCGATGTGCGTTGTGCTGCTGGCAAACAGATGGCCGGCCGGTAGCGCCACCAGATCCTGATCCTGATTCGGATCGATCGCCATGGTGGCGATGATGCCAACACCCAGGCCCAGGCGCACATAGGTCTTGATCACATCCGTATCTGTCGCGGTAAACACCACGTTGGGTGTCAGGCCCTCGCCCATGAAGGCGTCATCCAGTTTTGACCGTCCCGTAAAACCAAACACATAGGTGACAATCGGAAACTCCGCAACATCCTTGAGTTCCAGGGATTTGCGGTCTGCCAGGGGATGCCCCAGCGGTACCACCACACTGCGATTCCACGAATAACACGGCATCATCACGAGATCCTGGAACAGGTCCATGCCTTCCGTGGCTATCGCAAAATCCACCACGCCCGTCGCTGCCAGCTCGGCGATCTGCGCAGGCGTCCCCTGGTTCATGTGCAGCGACACGTCAGGATATTCGGTGCGAAACCCTTTGATGATCGGCGGCAGCGCGTATCTCGCCTGGGTATGCGTCGTGGCGATCCGCAGGCTGCCCTTCTTTTCGTTCGAATACTCCTGGGCCAGCTTTTTCACGTCGCCAACCCGTCGCAGAACGTCTCCGGCCATGCGAATGATCTCCTCGCCGACCGGAGTGACGTGGGTGAGGTGTTTGCCGCTGCGAGCAAAGATCTCGACGCCCAGCTCATCTTCCAGGAGTCGGATCTGTTTGCTGATACCGGGTTGCGAGGTAAACAGGCTCTGCGCGGTCGCCGATACGTTCAGATCGTGATGGGCGACCTCCCAGATGTACCTGAGCTGTTGGAGCTTCATGCCATGCGACCGGTTATATCAACTGGCTGCGATTATAACTCCTCACTTCCTGTCGTTGACCACTCCATGCGGCACATGACCGGCTGCGACCGCATCACTCGCCCGCGCGACATGACCGGGTTGATCATCGAAAAAAATGTCTGCACCAAACGCTCGCAGGAACTCGGTTTTGTCCAGGCCACCCAGAAAAAGGGACTCGTCCAGGCGGACATCCCATGCACGCAGGGTACGGATGACCCGTTCGTGAGCCGGTGCACTTCGGGCAGTCACCAG
This sequence comes from Pseudomonadales bacterium, assembly GCA_041752315.1. Classification (GTDB taxonomy): domain Bacteria; phylum Pseudomonadota; class Gammaproteobacteria; order Pseudomonadales; family Azotimanducaceae; genus SYFY01. The sequence goes on along the minus strand of JBGSHJ010000059.1, from coordinate 71,597 downwards.
CGCGGTACGAATCGGACAGCTGTCCGGAGAAAACTCTTTCTGCAGAGTATGCAAAGCCGCCAGAAAAGCCCTGAAAGGTCCCCCTTCCAGTGCCTGTGCCGCCAGCGCGTGCTCCCGGGCACTGAACGCATCCAGGCCGGCCTCCTGAAAAACGCGCTCGGCTTCATCGGAAAAAAGGACCGAATCGCCATCAAAAGCCAGCCTGAGGTTGGCATCACTCCGGTCACCGGGACGGGCAGCCTGGCCGAGCAACGTGGCAGCCGCAATCCCATGTGCGAGAGCATGCTGGACATCTTCTGCATGCGTGGACAGAAACAGGTCGCAGTTGAACGCGCGCACATACCGATAGGGCCGGTCACCACCGCAGAAGGCCGCACGATTGATCCCCAGACCATGCGCCTGGATGGAATTGAAGATGCGCAATCCGGTATCGGCGGAATTGCGTGACAGGAGAATCACATCGACCCGTGATGCCCCCAGCAACGCATTGATCCGGAGCAGCTTTTCAACCAGGGGAAAACCTTCACCCGGTGCCAGCGGCTGGTCTTCATGGGCAATCTGGTATTTGCGGTAGGCTTCCAGCCCCTGCTCCTCGTAAACCTGGTTGCTCTCGTGAAGATCAAACAGGGCGCGAGACGAAATGCCGACGGTGAGATGCGCGCTCATGCGTCGAGGTCAGGAATCAACTGACTTTCCAGTTTGCCAATCATGTCCTTGAGTCGCAGCTTTCGCTTTTTCAGACGCTGGATCCGCATCGTGTCGCCATGCCGGGTGTCGATGAGGTGTCGGATGATCTCGTCCAGATCCCGATGCTCCACCCGCATTTCCTCAAGCCAGGTTCTGGCTTCAGCTTCATCCATCGTGTTGTGCGCTTCTCTCAATGAATTGATGTCATCATTGCATTCATTCTAACTGCTGCTTCCTGCGGGAAGACATCGCCAATCCATGTCCAAGCTTGTTCTCTTTCTGATCCTGGCGGGGGTCATTTTCTGGTGGGCATCCCGTCGCTTCCGCCGTCCACCCACACGCCCGCCGTCGTCATCCGTTTCCGCGACGCTCTCCGAACGGGAAGCCAGGGAAGTGCTAGGACTTGGCCTTTCCCCGACCCGGGCCGACATCATCGACGCCCATCGACGGCTCATGCAGAAAGTGCACCCTGATCTGGGTGGCTCCACGTACCTTGCACGTCAATTGAACGAGGCAAAAAGGGTCCTGCTTGAACAGCACCCGAATCAGCAGTGACTGTCCGCAGACCATCGTCCCCGTTCTGTCGGAACCGCGGTGATCACAACGTACAATCCCAGGCTGTTCCATTGCCAATCCCGTCACATTTCCGCTGAAGACCCCGGCATAAACTCAGGGTCCGACAGCAGTAACGTCGCTCCATGGCAATTCCCGATCACGCCGAACGAAGAACCCGACCTCGATATGACGCTGCAGGCCTGAGCATTCTGGTCAGGGCCAAAGGTCGTCTGGCCCGCCTTCGTGGCATGGTGCTCAATTTTAACCAGCATGGCCTGGCAGTGTTTCTTGACCAGCCGCTGACCAAGCACTCACTGGTTTTCATGACCCTGCAGATATCGACACGACGCATCGAAGAGGTGGTTGGTGTGGTCCACAACTGCACGGCGTTTGCGGAAGGGTACCGATGCGGCATCCAGTTCCGTACCGATTCCAGCATGCAGTTTGACCAGGATCTGGTTCGGGAGAGGCTGGCTACGCTTGAGGCGAGTTTTGTGCCGGACTGATCTGCACGGAGCAAACGTCAGCCCGGTCAGAGCATGAGAGCAGTGGCTTCGTGCTGCAGTGCCAGCAATCGACGAACCCAGTTGTCGAACAGCATGAATTCCGCGTCTGTGAACGCAAACAGCCTGGAAACTTCCTTCAGCAGGCACTCTTCTTCAACTTCGAAGGCGCCATCGGAATAACTCAGCCGAAGCAGGTTGATCAATGCAACGACGCGGGTTCTGCGGTCCGGGAAAATGGTCTCCAGACCATCCAGGGGCAGATAGCCGGTTTCGTGGGAAGGCGGCAAGCCCATCTCGGCCTTGAACTCGGCAAGCATGCCCTCTTCCCCAGGAGCCAGCAGGCCGTCGGACACTACAACATTGTGCGCCAGGTCCAACAACGCCAGACGCTGATCCCTCGATAATTGACCCAGCCACACGTTCTGGATGCTCCTTCGAAAGCAGATACCGTTGGGACTTCAGCCCAGCAGTAGCGGTATCCATTTGCTGGCCAGACTGGCCACCATGATCATTACTGACAGCCAACCCCAGCCGATGATGGCCATCATTACCCAGCTTTGATCAAAAAAATCTTCGAGGAGGTACCACATGCAATCGTTCCTGCGATGGTGTGTTGATGGAGTTCCAGTCTAATTGAAATTGAGCGGCTGACCTACCTGTCGCGAGTAGAGATCGTGATCGGTCGCAGCTTCTATTTCCACCCAGACAAAGTCGCCTTCCGCCAGACCTTCGGTACCGTCGATCGTGACGATGCCATCGACATCCGGCGCATCCCGGAAAGATCGGGCAACCGTGATGCCCTCCTCTTCGTCGACTTCATCGACCAGCACCCGCAACTGTCTGCCAACCATGCGCTCGAGCTTTGCGGCACTGATCTGGGCCTGCATTTCCAGCAAGGCTTCCTGGCGGTCGAGTTTGTCGCGTTCCGGAACAGGGTTCGGTAGCGCGTTGGCAGCCGCACCCGCCACGGCGGAATAGGTAAAACAACCCACCCGATCGAGCTCTGCATCCGCGAGAAAATCGAGCAGTTGCTCAAAATCGCTATCGGTTTCTCCTGGAAAGCCGACGATGAAGGTTGAACGTATGGTCAGGTCGGGGACCTGCTCACGCCACCTGGACAAACGCTCGAGCACCTTTTCAACCGCTGCCGGCCTTCGCATCGCTTTTAATATTCGTGTGGATGCGTGCTGCAGAGGCATGTCGAGATACGGCAGGATCAGCCCCTGGTTCATCAACGGCAGGAGCTGGTCGACGTGTGGATACGGGTAGACGTAGTGCAGGCGCACCCACGGAAATCGGCGGCCGAGTTCAGCCGCCAGCGTCTGAATGTCCGTACGCAGCCGTTTGCCGCCAACTTCGCGTTCGACAAACCTGAGATCAAGCCCATACGCTGACGTGTCCTGTGCAATGACCAGAATCTCTTTCACACCCTGTGCAACCAGATTGTCAGCCTCACGCAGAACATCGTCGATGGCTCGGGATTTCAGCTTGCCACGCAGGTCCGGGATGATGCAGAACGAACAGGTGTGATTGCAGCCTTCAGCGATCTTCAGATACGCGTAATGGGGTGGCGTGAGTTTGATTCCGGCCGGTCCCATCAGATATTCGACGTCCGGATCCCCAGGTGCAAGGCTGGTCACGGCGTCGACCACCTGCGCGGCTTGGGCAGGCCCGCTGATATGCCTTATCTGCGGGAACCTGGCACGTATGAGCTCCACTTCCTTGCCAAGGCAGCCGGTGACCAGCACCTGACTGCCCGCGGCCAGCAGATCTTCGATGGTCTGGAACGACTCCTGCCTGGCGGCATCGATAAAACCACAGGTATTGACCACGGTGACATCAGCCGCTTCATCAACGGTTTCGATGCCTGCCTTTGCAAGGCCCGTCAGAATGGCCTCGGAGTCGACCAGTGCTTTTGGACATCCGAGTGAAACAAAACCTACGGTCGCCATAGTGGAATGCCGGAACAGTGAACCAGTGGGCGCGGCATGTTACCGGGGCCGGTCCTCAAGGTCGAACGCTTCAGGATCTTCACGGATTGGCGGTGATGTCCCGCCCATGGTAGAACCATCACCAGCAATGAGGAGATACAATGGAATTACGGGTTCTGGGGCGCACCGGGGTGTCGGTCAGCAGGTTCTGTTTCGGGGCCGGCATGTTCGGGTATTTCGGCAATTCGGACGAAGCCGAGTGCACGCAGATGGTGCATCGTGCCATCGACGCAGGCATCAACTACTTCGACACCTCGGATGTGTACTCGCACGGCGAGTCCGAGACCATCCTCGGCAGGGCGCTGAAGGGCAGGCGGGATGACATCATCCTGGCGACCAAGTTCAGCCTGCCGATGGACGGCAATCCCAATCATCGTGGCAACTCTCGCCGCTGGATCATGCATGAAGTGGAACAGAGCCTGCGCCGCCTGGGCACGGACTACATCGATCTTTACCAGATCCATCGGCCGGATGCTTCCACTGACTTTGACGACACCTTGAGCGCACTGACGGACCTCGTGCGATCCGGCAAGGTACGAATGCTCGGCTCGTCAACGTTTCCTGCCGAGCAGATCGTCGAAGCGCAGTGGATAGCCCAGAGTCGGGGCCGGGAACGCCTGCGGGCAGAACAGCCCCCCTACTCCATGTTTGCGCGTCGCATCGAAGCCGACGTGCTGCCCACCTGCCAACGTTATGGAATGGGTGTGGTGGTGTGGAGTCCCTTGTCACAAGGCTGGCTGACGGGTAAATGGCGGCGTGGACAGGTACCGAACGACACCAACCGCCAGAAGCTGCAACCCCACCTGTACGACATGTCGCGGCCGGACAATCAGCACAAGCTGGACCTGATCGAAAAACTGGACACTGTCGCTAGAGATGCGGGGATTACGCTCATGCAGATGGCGATGGCGTTCACGGTGGCACATCCGGCAGTGACTTCAGCGATCATCGGACCCCGAACCATGGCACAACTGGACGGTTTGCTGGAAGCTGCTGACATCGACCTCGGAGACGACGTGCTGGATGCAATCGATTCGATCATTCCGCCAGGTGTCACGGTAAGCCGGGACGACGATGGATACGTTGCCCCGGAAATTGCCGACAAGACCCTTCGTCGTCGAAAGAACGCCGCAGGCGTCCATGAGTCGGCGCGCGAGACGCTGAAGAACATCGAAGCCTATCGCCAGCAGCAGGGCAAGGCCTGACGGCTGACGATGCAACCCATGCAGGTCCCGCGCGAACCACTGACAGGCAGGTTCAACCGCGCCAACCACATCAACTCACGGAGAAAAGCCAATGGATCCGAAGCTTCAGGAACTACTCGACAAACAGGGCTGTGAGGAGGTCATTCTCCGCTACGGTCGCACCCAGGACTGGCTTGATGATGCCGGCCAGGATAGCTGCTTCTGGCCCGATGCCGAAATAGACTACGGATTTTTCAAGGGCACCGGTGCCGACTTTGTCAGGACGGTCATGGCTCACGAACGCGAAGTGCCCAGACGCTGGCACCTGTGCACCAGCGTGATGGTGCAGGTGACCGGTAACTCCGCCAAAGCCGAATGTTACGGAATCGCTGTCGGCGGTCGACTGGTGGACGGCAAGATGCAGTCCAGCATGTATGGCGGGCGTTATCTGGATGAGTTGCACAAGCGCTTTGGCGCCTGGCGTATTTCAAAGCGCCTGTACGTTCTCGACTGGAGTCACCAGTTTCCCGATGCCACTGCAGATACTGCGGGTGCCGATTTTCCGCTGCATGTTCTGAACATCACCGAAGGCAAGCATCCGCTGTACCGTCGTTTGTAGGGCAGGCCATCCTGGAAGCGGAACGGCGGCAGGCACCACCGTCTGAAGCGGATCCGCAACCGGCGCGATGCTTGGATCAGCTTTACTGGAAGGGCTCTACCAGGGCCCGCATTGCTTCGATCTTCGCAGGTTCCGCCTCACCTCGATAACTGCTGATGAGAGCCTGGTTACGCTGCTCGACCAACCCCCTGAATTCCGGGTGACTCACGATCCAGAACACATTTTCGCGGATCGCCGCCAGCACCCAGGCCGCGAAGTCATCCGGCGACATGGCGCCAACCGGGTTGCCTGAACCGGTGACGTTTGGTGCAACTTCTGTTTCCACATTGCGCAGGTGCACCGGTCGGTTGCGTTCAGAAGTGGTCAGCGCGGTAGCGATCACGCCCGGACAGAGTACCGACACACCCATGCCGTTGGCCTTCATGTCTGCCCGAATGGCTTCCGAGAGCCCTACCACGCCAAATTTGCTGGCGTTGTATATCGCCAGATTTCGCATGCCGACCAGTCCACCCACGGAGGCCGTGTTCACGAGGTGCGCTTCGCTGCCATGGCGCATCAGTTCCGGAAGAAACGTCTGCACCCCGTTGATCACACCACCCAGATTGACACCCATGACCCAGTCCCAGTCCCGATAGGTTCGCGCATCGATGGGACCCGCCACATTGACGCCTGCGTTGTTGAAGAGCAGATGTACCCCGCCGTGGAACCCGATCGCTGCATCCCTCGCAGCAGCAAACGCGGACCGGTCAGTCACGTCCAGCACATGGATCGATACCCGCCCGCCCAGACCGGTTAACGACTTTCTGGCGCGTTCAAGTGCGTTTGCCTCGACATCAGCCAGGGCCACGTGGGCTCCCACGTCGAGCAAAGCCCTGGCAATGGCCAGACCGATGCCGCTGGCGGCTCCGGTGATGAACGCGGTCTTGTTCAGGAGGGTAGTCATGCTGGCTGTCCACAAAAGTTGAAGACAGACTGTCACCCAGCAGGGTGCGAAACTCAATCGGGTGGGTGGTACGAGGGCGGCGACGAGCCTACTCGAGAATCCTCAACTTGACCGGCGCCCGGCCCTTGCGTATGAAACCAAGTTCCTCCGCCGCACGCCGGGTAAGATCAATGGAAGACTTGCCGTGCCTGGGTATCCGATCGTTGATCTTCACCACGATACTGCGATCGTTATCCAGATTGGTGACCTTGACCCGCGTCCCGAATGGCAGCGTCTTGTGGGCTGCTGTCAGGCCATCCTGGTCAAATCGTTCGCTGTTCGCAGTCAACCGGCCATCGAACCTGTCGGCGTAATACGTTGCCGTATTCCTGTCTGGCAACACGTGTCCGGTCACGGCATACGCGGTACCAGCGGACAAGGTCAGTGCGACCAGTACGCCGAGCGCAGCCAATGAACCTGATTTCACGTGCGGTCTTCCCCCGTGGGTGGTTATGTTCCCTGCCGGCACGACTGAACGGCAGCGACTCGGCCGGAGTATAGGGAAGATGTCAGTCGAGGCAAACCCGAACGGGCGCTGCTTTGGGGTGGTCATCACAGATTCTCACCTTTTATAGTTAATCTGGTTGTCATTCGCCATCGCAAAATTGCGAGTCGACGCTCGCCAAAGCCAACACTGCTGGCTAAGGTAGATCGCAAGCAAAGGGAGCCTCACCATGATCAGCCGACGCCGCCTGCTTGCAAACTGCACCATCGCGCTGGCCGCAACCTCTTCCGGTTGCGCCGCTTCCAGTCTGCAATCCAGCACGACACCTGGGCGATCTGGTGCACCACCTCATGCACCACCTCATGCAAAAAACGATGCACAAACCGGGCCAGAGGTCGGCTCCGTTTTCAGGCACGGCGTTGCCAGCGGCGATCCGCTCGGTGATCGCATCATTCTGTGGACGCGTGTCGAAGCGCCGAAAAACGCCCTGGTGCCGGTGCGATGGTGGATCGCCACTGACGAGGCCATGCGGCAGGTTGTCAACGGCGGCGAAGTGACTGCCTTGCCCTGGCGTGATCACTGCGTAAAGGTCGATGCACTCGGGCTGGAGCCGGCTCGACGATACTTCTACCGGTTCGAGGCAGGTGGCGAACGCAGTGTGACCGGCCGTACACGTACGTTGCCCGCGGCCACGGTCACGAACCTGAGGTTCGCCGTTGCCTCCTGCGCGAACTTCCCGTTCGGCTACTTCAACGCCTATGGGCGAATCGCGGCGCGGGAAGACCTCGACGCAGTGTTGCACCTTGGTGACTACATTTATGAGTACGCGCCTGGTGGTTACGGGGATGGGGCCGAATTTGACCGTGTGCCGTTCCCGGCCAGGGAAATTGTCTCGCTCGACGACTACCGCGGTCGCCACGCACAGTACAAGACTGATCCTGACCTGCAGGCCGCACACGCCGCGCATCCGTGGATAACAGTCTGGGACGACCACGAAACCGCCAACAACAGCTGGCGCGACGGTGCCGCCAATCACAATCCGGAACTGGGTGAAGGCACCTGGCTCGATCGTCGACAAGCGGGCGAACGGGCCTACTTCGAATGGATGCCCATCCGGGAGACGCTGGGGGCGCGTGGCTCGTTTACCTATCGAAGTTTCCGTTTCGGCAACCTCTGTGACCTCATCATGCTGGACACCCGCCTGCACGGTCGCAGCCAGCAGGTCGTCGCCGCAGAAAGGAAAAACCGCCAGCTGGTGGGCACACCTGGCCGCACGCTGCTGGGTGCCGATCAACACGCCTGGCTGGCAGAAGAGTTGCGCGCTTCAAAGGCGAATTCGACACGGTGGCGGGTGCTCGGTCAGCAATGCATGATGGGTCAGCTGCTGGACGCCGAACGCCATATCCTCAATACGGACCAATGGGACGGCTATCCGCATTCACGCGCAGCCCTGCTCGACCAACTCGGCACCGAAGGCATCAACGATACAGTTGTGTTGACCGGCGACATCCACTCTGCCTGGGCCCTGGATGTCACCCCCGATCCGTTCAAAGGGTATGACCCGGGTTCAGGCAAGGGATCGCTGGCGGTAGAACTGGTGTGCACCTCCGTGACTTCTCCCGGACCGTTCGGTTCCGGTGACGACGCCGATGCGGCGGAGAAGCGCACGCTGGCAAACCATCCTCATCTGCACTGGACCAACTTCCAGCATCGCGGATATCTGACGCTGGATCTCGATGCACAACGCGCGCAAGCACAGTGGTGGGCGGTCGAGACCATCACCAGACGAAGTGACCAGGAATCCATGGTCCATTCCATGCTGACGCAAGTCGGCCGCAATCATCTGGAGGCAAGTTGACCATGGCTGCATTCCCGGAAGTGCAAAGGATTCGAACGAATGGCATTACCCTCGAAGTGTACGAAGCCGGGCCGAAGACTGGTCTGCCCATCGTGCTTTGCCACGGCTTTCCGGAACTGGCCTACTCCTGGCGACATCAGATCAGCGCGCTGGCCGCCGCCGGCTACCATGTCATCGCTCCCAATCAGCGGGGATATGCGGGCAGTGACAAACCTGCGGACGTGGCGGCCTACGATATCCATCACCTCACGGCTGATCTGACTGGCCTGCTTGATCACTTCGGCATCCACAAGGCAGTGTTCTGCGGGCACGACTGGGGCGGTCTGGTGGTGTGGCAGGCACCCCTGCTGCATCCAACACGGGTCGCGGGGGTCATCGGTGTGGGAGTTCCGTTTCTGCCACGCGCGCCTGAAGACCCGATTGTCACCTTCCGCCGCATGTGGGGTGAACGCATGTACATCGTCGACTTCCAGCACTCCCTGGAGGCAGACGCCGTGTTTGGTTCGGATCCTGCACGAGTCTTCGACGTGCTGATGCGAAAAAACCCGCTATCACTGTCTGAATTCAACCTGTTGCCACACGAGGACAAGGTGGCTGACCTGGTCAAGCGCATCCAGGCCGGCCCTGGACAAGGTGAACGGATTGGATCACCGGAGGATCTGAAGTTTTATGCGGAAACATTCCGCCGCTCCGGATTTACGGGGCCGATCAACTGGTATCGCAACTGGAGCCGCAACTGGTCGTCCACGGCACATGTGCGTCAACATGTCAGTGTACCGGCACTGTTCATCAAGGCAGGCAATGATCTGGCCACTGCGGCGATTCCGGACATCGAATCACTGATGGTTGGACATGTGAATGATCTCGAAGTGCGGGAAGTCCCCGATAGCGGGCACTGGCTGCAGCAGGAATACCCCGTTGAAGTGAACGGCTTTCTGCTGGACTGGCTCAAGCGTCGCTTCTAGCCCGGAATATTCATGAATAGACCGGGCTGGCTCGGTGCATTCAAGGATTTTCCTGGATTGGCCGGGCTGGCCGGCTGGGAGACTGCACGAGGGCGCCGCCGGGAGAACGCCAGCTACCCGCTCGTTGTCCGACATCCGATCTATCTGGATGCCAGCGTCTGGTCACCGCGCCTGATGTTGACCGGAATGGCGCTCATCACCGGCATGCCGGTACGGACGTCATAGTCTTGTTCCACCGATGTGAGACGACCGGTATTCGAGCCGATGCTGAACAACCGGTGATCTTCCGTCGGCGCATCTCCAAACGCATGGGCCATCGACACCACACCGGGACGTATGTCGTCTGCCTCTTCAATGACACCCAGGATCTTCGCGTGCGCGGATGCGATTTCCACCACGTCCCCGGCGTGCAGACCTAACGACGCAACATCATCGGGATGCATGAAGGCGGGGTTGTATCGGCCGTTTTTCATCAGCTTCGGAATATCCCGCCCTGAAGAATTGTAAACATCATTCAGTCGTCGACTCACCAGTCGATGGGTGAACAGGCTCTGGAGCACATAGCCGGCATGACCGGTCAGTGGCTCCGCCCGCACTTCGGCCAGTTCAGCCAGCATCACCGGGTTACCGATGTCGAGCCTTTCTTCGCAGCCTTCGACCTTGGGCAATACGGTAATGGCCGGGTCTGAAAAGATGTGGCCATGCGGGTATTGCTTCACTTCCGACAACGGAATTCGCGATCCCGCGGTCATGAGTTCGAACAGGTCATCCGTGCTGTATGTTCGGGTCATGTCCAGAGAATGTCCGGCCAGAACCAGCTGCAATCCAAGCCTTTGCGCGATGCCAAAAAAGACCTGCCACTCTTCCAGCAGATCCGCACCGGCAGGAGGTTCAACCAACGCCGGTTGATACATGGCATAGGGTTCGGGGTAACCCGTCGACGCACCATAAAACCAGATGCCCTCGTTGGGCATGCTGATCGCGGGAGCCTCGAGGCCCAGTCTGGGTGGCAATATGTAATGACTCATCCGCGCAGTCGCCGACATCTTGATGTCCAGGCAGACGTTGAGCTCCAGCGCTTTCATGGCCGCCCAGGTTTTCAGCTGGTCAGGCCAGGCAGCCAGCGGATTGCCACCGACGCTGAACAGGGCCTTCACCTGGCCCTCTCCCTCGAGGAGGATCTCATCCGCGAGCGCGGCAGCTGAAAGCCCGCCCGCATTGTCACCAAGGTCGCGAACACGCAGCCGGGTACCATACCCAAACGCCGGAGGGCGAGGTTCGGCCTGCGCCCTCCCCCGGCGCTCAGGCAACAGGACAAAAGGGTTGGGCATGACTTCGCCAGCGCGCAACCAGCGACCACACAGGGAATTGATGACCAGCACCAGGTATTCGGTCAGAGTGCCGCGTGGTGCCATGTTCGGACCCGTGCCGGCAGTCACCATGCCTCGCCGGCCGCCAGCAAAGAGGTGTGCGGCTTCAACCAGCCGCTCCACCGGAACTTCCGCGCGCTTTGCCACATACTCCGGTGAATACTGTGCAACCGCTTCGTGCAGCGCCTCCAGTCCCGTGGTCTCTTCATCGAGGAATGCCGTGTCATGAAGACCCTCGCGCAGTATCAGATGGATGATGCCGGCCAGGATGGTGGGATCTTCCCCGGGTTTGCATTGCAGATGCACCGCGGCGTTGCGGGCACTTTCAGTCAGCCGGGGATCGATGACGATGAGCTTCATGCCACGGGCGAGCGCATCGTGCAGCCGTTTGCCCGGGTTGTATTGTGGAATACCGCCCCACTTCGACACGACCGGATTGGCACCGACCAGCATCCACGTATCGGCCTCGGAGAATGGTTGGGGGCCGGCATGCCATCGTCCGTGATAGGCGATCGCCATCGGCTTGCCTGGCTGGTCGATGGAACCCGATGTGAAGTGCATCGGCGAGCCAATGGCCTTCATGAATGCACCGGCCATGGCGGCGCCGGCGGGATAGGGAAATGCGTACGTACCGGTGTAGAGCGCGATTGACCGCGGACCATGATTCTTGAGCAGCTCCGCAACCTTGGCTGCGATTTCATCAAGCGCCAACACCGAAGTGGTCGCAACATGGCTCGAACCAATCCGCCTCTGTGGTTTGAGGAGGCGCTCTGCATGGGCGTGCTGCTCTGGAAGCTGACGCCCCTTGATGCAGGTGTAGCCGTGATACATCGGATTTTCGATGTCGCCGAGCACCTTCACCGGCCTGTTACCATCGATGGTGACCTTGACTCCACAAAAGGCATGGCAAAAACGACAGATCGCCGTGTGTACCTCAGTCATCCTGGTTTCCCCTCACGAGCATGCGGTACTGGAAGCTACTCTGCTGACCCGTTGTGTTCAAGCCATTCGCAAGAGGCCAGTCTCAGGTACGCCGTTCGACAAGTTCCACCATGATGCCAAGCGTCGACAGCGTGTCCACATAGACAAACCGGGTGCCGTGATAGGTGCCACCATAGGCCGAAACATGCCCGGCGGCGTGATACCTGGCCAGTTCGCCGTCAAAGTCGTTCGCCAGGATGGCGACGTGATGAAGTCCCTCGCCACCACTGCCAAAAACGTCGCGATAACAGGATGGCAGCGCATCATGCTGCTCAATCAGTTCGATCTGCATTGTCGTCGTCTGTGCGACCGCGACGGAGAAGTCGATGCTGGTGGGCTGACCACGATATCGCCCCTCCACAACCTGCACGTGCCGGATGTAGTCAAACGGTCCGATACCGGTCGTCTGCCGCCAACGCTCGACGGCCGCGTCAAGATCTTGCACCACATAACCCGTCTGGTAGATATCCAGCGGGAGCATCCTCAGAAGGACTCGAAGGCCTGCAGGGTAAAGCCAATGAGCGAACCCAGTACAAAGATGTAGATTGGCGGCATGCTCACCAGCAATCCAACTCCACGTGCTTCTGCCGACTTGTAGTAACCAAGCGCATAACCGAGTCGCCCGATGGGCCATAACAGGCCGATAGCGGCCGCCCAGATCGGGCTGACCGCAAACGAGAACAGCCAGATGCCAGGCAGGAACAGCACCAGATGTTCGAGTGTGTTCTGATGGGCGCGTACATGGCGCAAGTACTCTTCCGGGCCATCATGAGAAGGCGCTGGCACCTTGAACCGGCCACGCGCCATGCCGGCTTTGAACAATGTGAAGTAATACACCAGCAGCGCCAGGCTGCTGACGATCCCCGGCCAGGCATAGTCGCTCATCGGACTCACTCCAGCGGATGTGATTTGCGGGCGTTCATCTGCGCCGCTGGAACATTGGTGATCCAGACGCACAGTTGTGGATCCGCCTGGCGAAGTTCACCGGACAACCAGCGCCCTGCCCCATCGAAGACACCTCGCAGGTTGCCGTCGGTGACCACCACATTGCCTTGTGCATCGATCTCGTAGAGTGCCTTGGTGAAGGCGTGTCTCATGCCGGTGTTCATCTACTTGTCACCCTCCACCCACTCGCCCAGTTTGTGGTGCAGCCAGCGCACCTTGGCTTCGTTGTAGCGCGACAGGTAGATCGTCTTCATGTACGTGGTTTCCAGTCCTGCCTGCACCTTCGGCATGTTGAACACATCCTGGTCAAACACCCTGCCGAGAAAACCGTAAGCCGCTGACCACGGTTGATCGGGCTCAAGCCAATGGATCTTTGCTGCCGGAGGACGTTCACCCTGGAACGGCGCCATCATGATGCACTCCATGATGCTGGTCCGATGATCATTGCCGTTAGGTCGAAATCGATAGACGATGCGGTTGAACGCACCCCATGGATGGAAATTGGGGAACAACGTGTAGTCGAGATTGTCGACCATTTCGGCATCGCAGTAGCTGTCCACCACATCGCCAGCGGCCGGCCTCAGCATCTCGCGACTCGCCGCCGCACTCCAGGCACGCGGCATCTTTCCCTGCAAGTCCGGGGTCGGATCACCTTCCCGCAGATCGAGCATCGCCCGAACGACCGTCTCGGTCGGGATGCTGTCGCCCAGCAGAGGGCTGGGGGTCAGCGATGGCGTGATCACGCGTGCGCAGTTCTCCCAGACGTCAACCTGACTGTTGACGTCACCGAGGGCCTCCAGCATCTGCGGATGCGTGGCGCTGACGTGGTAGGCCTCGCAGAACGCTTCCTGCGCGATCTTCCAGTTGCAGGGCAGCACCCTGGCGACATGAGCCATCTTGTACTGACTGCCCAGGTCCCAGCGCTCGAACTGTCTGGCCAGATCCGAGATGAAATCGGCAAACGGTGCGCAGTTCTGGTCAGGATTGATGAACACAAATCCGCCCCAGAGGCCAACAGGAATCTCGGGCAGGGAAAAATCGCTGGTGTTGATGTGGGGAAAGTCCCACTGCGCCGGAATGTCCTTGAAACAGCCATCCAGCTCCCAGGCGAAACCATGGAAGGGGCAGCGCAGTTCCGTGGCCCGCCCGTCAAACTCCTTGAGCATGCGACCACGATGCAGACAGGCATTCGGAAACGCCTTGATGGTCCCTTTTTCGTTGCGAACAATCAGGAATGAAAGTCCGGCAATGTCGTAACGGATGTGATCACCGACTTCGGGGATTTCCTCCTCGCGACAGGCAAATTGCCAGACCTTGCGCCACAACCGCTCAACCTCGAGGTCATGCCACGCCTTGGAGGTATACCGATCCACGGAAATGGTCATGTCCGGGATAAGCTTGGGTGATTCCTCGCGCAACACCGCAGGAACGGGACGGGAATCCTGATCCAGTAATTGCTGATAAGTCAGCCCCGGTGAGCGGACCATCGTGTCCGGATCGAGTTTCAGGATGGGTTCAGCCATTTTGCTGCCTATGGTCGGTAATGATTGGTGGGGACAGTAGCGCAAGACCAGCGGACGCATCAACCGATGGTCATCGTTGCCAGTTCGAGACTCAGTTCGTAGGAGAGAATCGCCAGAAAGGCAGCCAGGCCCAGGTAGAGCGCGCCATACCGCAGCCTGGCTGTCCCGCTGGCGATGTAGTACTCCGGTGGCTGATCTTTCCAACCCCTGATCGCCCGGTAGACGGCAGGTGCCGCCAGCAGCGCGACAAGAATCAGAATCGGACTCGGGCGCCAGAAAAACATCGCCACCAGGATCGGCAGCCCCACCAGCCACAACTTCGGCGACAGCACCTGGCTGATGCGGCCACCATCAAATGGCAACAGCGGAATCAGATTGAAAAGATTGATGAAGCACCCCGCGTAGGCCAGCGCCAGCAGCAGCGGGCTGTTGATCGCATGCGCCAGAAACAGACAAGCCAGAGCACCGAACGTGCCTGCCAGTGGTCCCCAGATGCCTATGTAGGCTTCGGTCTCCGCATCATGAGGCATCGACTTCAGGGTAATCCAGGCGCCAACAAACGGGATGAACATCGGCAGACCAACGTCCAGCCCCCGTTGCCGGGCAGCAACGTAGTGGCCCATCTCGTGTATGAAAATGAGCACGACAAATCCGACGGCGTAGGGCCAGCCAAACAGCAGAGAATAGGCGAACACAGACACGATCATCGTGCCACCGCTGGCCAGGATCTTGCCCAGTTTGGCGGCGTTGAGTACCAGCAGGAGCATCTTGATCATGGAACGGGTACCAAAAATGATCTGGATCGCAGTGATCTTCTGTAACGCGGACTTCAATCACAAGGACCTGGATCGCACGGTACGGCCATCACGCAGTTCAGCGTCGCACTTCGCAACAACCAGCCCAACCATGATCGCACGATTATCTCAGGCCCGGTTTGTCCAGTGCCCGGACAACACCTGCCACGATGGGTGATCCGGCCCGACACATGACCTCACCTGCGGGTATCGCCTATGTCGGGCCGATCGTGAACCTGCTGCAATGTGCGGATAACCACAGGAGCAACGGAAATGTTGCACGAAGTCACCGGCGACATCCTGCTCAGCAAGGCCCAGGCGATTGCCCATGGCGTGAGCCCCAACGACCACTTCAACCAGGGGCTGGCGCTGTCACTGCGTGAGCGATGGCCCGCGATGTACAAGGACTTCCGCCACTTCGAAAAACAGGAAACACCGGCGCCCGGAAGCATCTGGGCCTGGATGGGTTCTGGCGGACAGCGACTGGTCAGCCTCTTCACGCAGGAACCGGGCGCAGGCCACGGCGATCATTCCGGAAAAGCGTCGCTCGTCCACGTGGGTCACGCCCTCAAGGCATTGAACCACTTTGTTGTCGCTGAGCAGATTTCGAGCCTTGCCCTGCCCCGCCTGGCAACCGGTGTCGGTGGGCTGGACTGGAAGGATGTGCGTCCCCTGGTCACCCGGCACCTGGGCGATCTCGGCATCCCGGTGTTCATCTATACAACCTATGTGAAGGCGCAGCAGGCTGAGGAACCTGTCCCATAGCGCCTTGCCAGTTGCCATGCGCGCAGCTCACTCCATCAAACACCAGGCAGTTTCGACCAGACCGAGGCAACCCGCGTCACCAGCCAGTTGACGATCGCGGCGTTTACCGCCCGAGGTTGTTCCTGGGCCATCCAGTGCCCACTGTTGATGACCCGTTCCAGCAGATCCGTACATCGTTCTCGCATGGGTTCCGCCAGTCGCGAAACCATGGTCTCGCACACGTAGTCGTATCGGGCGTGCAGGAACAGAACCGGCATGGTGATTCTGGTTGCCGCATCTGCCAGCAGTTGGGCATTTGCTTGGTGATTCATGTAGTACGAATCGGGCCCGAAAAAGGAATTTCGGCGCAGACTTTCGGCGTACTGCTCAAGATCGGCCTCATCCACCACGTCGGCATCACGAGGCACATCCGGTGCGGCATCCAGTGGACCAAACCAGCCGCCGTTGCGACGGACCATGGCGGTGGTCGCAGGCTTCCCCGCATCTTCCGGGCTACCCTTGCGAAACAGCAGTCTGGCCGTGGCGTAGGGATCGGCGTCAAACACTGAAGTGGCCCGTTCGAAGTTCTCCTCGTAGAACTTCATGTATTCCCACTGGCCGTACGGATACTCGGCTTCAGGATAGAGCGTGCGATCGATGCTATCGCGCACGGATTCGAGACCTTCCTCGAGGGCAAAGCCAGGTACGCACAGGTTCACGACAGCATCACACCGGTCGGCGTGCAATCGGGCCAGGCTCCATACGGTTGCACAACCCCAGTCGTGACCCACCCAGATGGCCCGCTCGAATCCGAGGTGATCGATCAGCTCGATCATGTCCTGCACCACCTCTTTCTGGGCATAGGCTGCATGGGTTCGATAGCTGGTGGACTGGCCGTAACCCCGCATGTCCGGTGCCACCACTCGAAATCCGAGACCCGCGAACACCGGTAGCTGGTGACGCCAGCTCAGTGACAGCTCTGGCCAGCCATGCACAAGGATCATCAGGGGCCCATCCGCAGGTCCGGCAGCCAGATAATGGGTCGTGTGTCGCGCCGTGCTCATGGTCTGCGATTCAATTGTCAGTCTGTTCATGGATACCACGTCCATCGGAGATAGATTCGGTCACCGCTGGCGATGCTCAGCACTTCTCCGCTTGCATCCAGTGCCACCGGTCGACCACCAAATTCTTCACCGGTTGATCCGGTTTGCACAAGCAGTCCAACGTCCAGTTGCTGGGAAGAACTGAGGTCGAAGGTCAGCGTGCTTTGCAGGAATGCCGAAGTGTCCTGCAGATTTTTCACGAGCACCAGCGCCTGGGTCATCAGCGGATGCCAGCTGATTGAACCACCCAGCGCCAGGTAGTCACGCATGACCACGTGGACTTCACCTCGATTCACCCGGTCGGACAACGCCGCCGGCAGTGGAATCCCCGGCGCAAGATCATGCACACCAAAACCGTTGTGGTAGTACTCGGCAAAAACATGCACCGGGTGATCGACGGATGTGAAGCTGTAGTCGGCGTTCAGCAGGCCACTGAGAATGACCTGATCGCCATTTTTGAGTCGGGTGGCCATGACATCGGTTCGAACCAGCGCGCCGCCCAACGGCCAACGGACACCCACACCAAGAATGTCGTCCTCAAAATGTCGCCCGGACAGCATCTCGATCTCGAGAGCCCCTGCCATGCCCCGATAGTGGACCGCAAAGCTGCTGGACTCGAGTGCAGGATCACCCGCGTCGTCGCGTCGACCCACACCCAGCAGTGAAATTTCACCGCCGGTGCCCAGCCGGCGCTGTATCTGCACCATGTCTTCTCCGCGCTTGAAATCCTTGTCGACTGCTGCGGGCGCAAAGGGATTGAGCAGGTCCATCGGATGAAAGACAAGTCCGCCGCCAAAACTGACCGCTTCCCGCCCGACCACGACGTTCCAGCTTTCGCCCTGGTATCGGACATTCAGGCGATCGGCACGGTGTCGCAGTTCATGGCGGTTACCCTGCTCCAGCCGACCTGTCAGATCCATCAATCGCGCTGCATCCGTGCCCGGTCGGGATTTGAGTTGGCTCTGGCTGAACAGTGCGCCCAGAGCCCGCGAGTGTTCAACCGAATCTCCACTGAGCAGTGTCAGCGAATGGTGCCATGTGCCCGTCCAGGACCTGGCCGTACCCGACAGCATGAGCCGTCCGTCAAGATCCATATCAACGGGTCGATCAGTGCCAATCCTCGCCAACAGATCGTTGTTGTCGAGCCTTCCGCCCGCAACCAGGGAAGAGACGCGCATCGAGACATCTGCACTATCCGCGACAGTTGGTTGCACACCTGAACCGACGATCACAGCCAGCAAAAAAGCTGAGGGTCGCCGCAGACTCATCCGCCGCCGGAATCCTGAACGATCCGGCCATCCTGCAGGGTGACGGTTCGCCGGGCGTGCCGCATGACCAGCGGATCATGCGTGGCAGTGATGATGGAGACACCTCGCTCATCGTGGAGTCGGCGCAACAATGCAAGGAGGTTTTCCGTCGCCTTCGAGTCGAGATTGGCACTCGGTTCGTCCGCCAGCAGAAGAACCGGTTCGCCCACCAGCGCCCTGGCGATCGCAACGCGCTGCTGCTGCCCCCCACTGAGTTCGGCAGGACGGCGATGCGCGAGTTCCGACATGTCCAGCAGGCGGAGCATTTCCATCGCGCGTGCTCTGACGTCGCGCTCTCCCCGCAACTGAAGCATGAACTCGACGTTCTCAACGGCGCTCAGTACCGGTAACAGATTGAATGCCTGGAAAACAAACCCGATGCGACGCAACCGGATATCGGCAAGCTGGTGTTCCGGCATCCCGGTGATGTCCAGGCCGTCCAGGATCACGCGCCCGAAACTGGCGCGATCCAGTCCGCCGGCAATATTGAGGAGCGTGGATTTGCCGGAGCCTGACGGTCCGACAAGGCAGACAAATTCTCCGGTCTGCACATCGAGGGTGACTTCATCCAGTGCCCGAACGGGGACACCTTCATCCGCATAAACACGCGATACGGCTTCCAGTCGCAGCACCGATCGCCGGGCCTGGCCATTCATCGTGCGATCGCCTGCAGAAGCGAATGCCGGTTCGCGCGCCACGCGGGAATCAGGCTCGCAAGCACACCAAACACGCAGGCCAGCAACACGACACTCACCAGGTCCCTGGCATCGATCTGCAGTGATATGACGCTTGGCAAGCCGGCGATGGCAACTCCTTCGGCAAACCGCCCAAGATCGATCTCCCCACCCAGTACCCGGACACCCGCCCAGCCCACCGCCATGCCCAGCACGACACCGGCCAACATGATGAAAAAGGACTCGATCATGACCTGGATCAAAACCGTGGATCGTTGCATGCCCAGACATCGCATGATGCCAAACTCCCGACGACGTTCCATCACCGCTGTCACCAGCGCATTCACCAGTCCGAAGGCCAGCGCAGCCATGACGACGCTGAACCAGATGAGCGTCGCAAACTCCATCATGTCCACCAGTGCCGCAGTCTGTGCATTGTTCTCGCGCCAGTGAGTGACGGTCAGGCCATCAAAAATCGACTGGATCTGGCCATGCACCGCCGGATCGTGGCGCGGATCAGACAGGAGTATCGACACTTCGGTGACCAGGCTGGTTCGCAGATAGGTCTGCATCGCTTCCCGACCGATGAATGCAAACTGTTGTTCGAGGTTCTTTCCATCCGCATCAAACGCGCCACCGATGGTAAAACCTCTTTCCATGGCTGCTCCGCTGGAATCCTGACCGGTCAGCACCACCCGCTTGCCCACGCGACTGCGCAGCAACGTCAGCAGTTCCTTGCCCACCAGCAGCCGGCTTGCCTGGGCATCGACAACCGTTTCACCGGCAATTTCCAGATCGGCGAAGAAGGAACCCGCTTCCTGTTCCGGATCGATTCCCACCAGCAGCACGCCCAGGTTCTTGCGTTCACTGGAGATCACCACCGGAACGATCACCCGCGCTGACCATCTCCCCGGCCACTTCGTGTCCAGTTGTTCGATCTGCTGCGGTGTCAGATCGAAACCTCGCGCCGCTTGTGGATCTTCAGCATAACCTGCGGCAGTGACCCGGTAATCACCGGTCAGGTTGATCCGCACGCCGTGCACGAGATCGGCCTGCATTCCCCGCAACAACGCATTCAGAAACACCACGCCAGCGATCGCCACGCCGATGGAGACCAGCAGGATCAGGTTGCGCCGGACATGGCGGAACAGATTGCGGTAACTGAGTCGGACAAGCAGCGTAAATGGCATGACTATCAATGGCTCAAGAATGGATGGCTCGAATTTCAATGGCCCGACAATGGGAGAGACAGGTCAAGCCAGATGCCGCATGGCGTCTGCCGGCTGTATGCGTCGCACCCGCAACGCGGGTACCAGCGCCGCCAGCTGTGTGGTGACCAGCAGCACCGCGGGTGTCGCGAACAGGCTTCGAGGCGTCAGCTCTGCATACATTCTCGCCGGCATGTACATCTGCGTCATCGTGGCTTCAAGCGATTCGCCCAGATACAGACCTTCTGCCTCGAGCCAGAGCAGCGCAGGAATCACCAACACCAGGCCCAACACAACCCCCATGACCCACAATCCGGCTGCTTCGATCTGCAACAAGCCGATGATGGACCAGGGCCGCATGCCGAGACTGCGCAACATCCCGATTTCCCGCGTGCGTTCGAAGATCACCATGACAAAAGTGTTGGCCACGCTGAAACAGACGAGAAACAGGACCACGGCGTAAAAAATGTAACCGCCCAGGAGATCGAGTTCGATGGCTGACTCGATCTCGGGCAGAATCTCCTGCCAGTTGCGCAGGAGCTGGCCTTCCGCAAGGGCGGCGGCGACCGTCGCGGTCATCTCCACGGCGTGCAGTGGATCATCGGTTCGGACCACCAGCAGGTGCGCGGCATCAGTGACCGACAGCGCCTGGGCCAGCGCTTCGTATCTGACCACGGCCAGAGCACGATCAAGCTCCGGCATCCCCGATTCGATGACACCGCTGAGCCTGAGCGCCATCGCCGCCATGCCGCCCTCCGGATCAGCGCCCAGCACCACCACATCATCCCCCTCTTCTACCCCGAGGTGGCGCACCAGTCCCGACCCCAGAGCAATCTCCCCATCATTTTCAGGTAGTCGACCACTCTGCAGCCGCTTCAGCAGCAGCGTCTCGCTGGCTTCGCGCGCGAGATCAAATCCGATCACCTGGCCGGCTGCGCTGCGCTCACCATGCGAAACCAGTGCCGACATCTGGAGCCGAGGCGCAACCAGGGTAACGGCAGGCACGGCTTCCAGTCGTTTGATGGTGTCGGCCACGTGGGTAACGAGCTGGCTCACGTCGCCATCCACTGGCCACGACGGGTGGGAAACCTGCAGGTGCCCGGTCAGCAGGTCCGTGGAGATCTGGCGCTGCATCGTATACCCGCCGTCCTGCAGCGCAGCCGAGAGCCCTACCAGCAGCACGGCAAAGGTTATGCCACCGACGGTCAATGCGGTACGACGCCGATTCCGTGCGATATTGCGCAAACCGATGCGCACCAGCGCGCGCATGTCCACGCCAGGTGTCTGTGCCCCCATCAGCGGGTTTTCTGCAGATTGAACAGCGTGAAATGTTCATCGCCCAGTGCAATGTCGAATTCTGCGGCCTCCCAGCGCAGCTCGGTGTACTGGTCGGGAGACTCGAATCTGAACATGCGAAGATGTGTCGCCAGCGTGCGACCACCCAGCTCGCCGATCGAAAGGACACTCATGCGTTTGACAGGTTCGAGGTCCTGGTCGAAAAACGTCTGTTCGATGACCACGTCGTCCTCGCGGATCCGGAGTTCCTCCTTGCCCCAGACCACCGGTGCATCGACCTGCGGTATCGCCGAGATCGTGAACACAGTGACACCGTCGATCTCTTCGGTTCGCTCGATTTCGAGATCGTAGTGCTGCAGGAGATTGTCCGTGCGTGACAGATCATCGTAGGAAAAGTCAGTGCCTGCCCAGCTTTGGGACATGAGGCTGAATGGCAGGCGAATCGTTCGATTGAGCTTGGGGGTATACGTCCACATCTGGGCTCCAAGCTTGAGCGTTGCGTTACCCGCGTCCCTGGCTGGGGCAACAAAGCGGATCAGCGCATCCTCCCGGCCGCGGGTCCACGTTTCAATCGTGGTGGTCCTCTGCCAGGCTGGCCGTACCACATTCATCGTCAATCGGGCATGGGAAGCAAGTCCGCGAGTCCGGTCTATGGCTCGTTCGATGATCTGTCGCGCAGTCGGCGACTGCGCAGATGCCGAGCCGGAAAAAAACAGCACCGCGAACAGCGTAGCGGTGGCCACAATCACTGATCCTGCAACCACTGCAGGAGTCTCTGCTACGCCTGAAACCCGGATCATTCTTCCACCCGCACCAGCCGATCAGACCGATGGATGCTCAACGATTGGTGGTATCGCGTCAATCGGCCCGGTCACGGGTGCATCAATGACAGGCTTCTGCAATTGGCGTCCGAGCAGGAGGTAAAACGCAGGCACCACAAACAGCGTGAACAACGTACCGATACCCAGGCCGGACGCAATCACCAGACCAATCTGATACCGGCTTACCGCACCCGGGCCACTGGCGATCAACAGGGGCACCATCGCCACCAGCATGGCCACCGTCGTCATCAGGATCGGTCGCAATCGAATCGATGCTGCCTTCTCGACTGCCTGCCGTGGAGAGAGTCCTTCGTCCAGTTGCAGGCGATTGGCGAAGTCGACGATCAGGATGCCATTCTTGGCAATCAGGCCGATGAGCGTGATGAGACCAACCTGTGTATACAGATTGATCGTCGCAAAGCCCAGCGTGACGAATATCAACGCACCCGCAATCGACATGGGCACGGAGACGAGGATGATGAGCGGATCACGCCAGCTTTCGAACTGCGCAGCCAGCACCAGGTAGATCACCGCGAGAGACAGGAAAAACGTCAGAACCAGTGTGCTGCCTTGTTGTTTGTACTGCCGCGACTCACCGATATAGTCGTAGTTGAAACCGCGCGGAAACAGGCTGGCAGCCGTTTCTTCCATGAAAGCCACCGCTTCACCGATGGTCACGCCCGGTGCCATGACACCATTGATCGTCACCGAATTGAGTTGCTGGAACTGGACCCGTTGCGTAGGTTCAATGGTCTGTTCAAACGAAACCAGGCCGGACAGCGGCACCAGTTCACCGGTGCGCGTACGCACGTAGTAGTTGTTCAGGTCTTCATGACTGGGCCGAAAGTCACGCGGAACCTGCGGTATCACCTCGTAGCTGCGACCCGAAAGACTGAACCGGTTGACATAGTTGCCACCGAGCATGGTGGCGAGTGTGGTACCGATGTCATCCATGCTGACACCGAGGTCACCCGCCCGGTCCCGGTCTATGTTGACCCGCATCCGTGGCAGGGCCATGTCGAGTGATTTGGTGAGAAAGACAAACTTTCCGCTCGCATAAGCGGCGCCCATCATTTCTCCGGCAACGGTATCGAGCCGTTCGAAATCCTCATCCGACGTAATGACAAACTGCAGCGGCGCACCCTGTGCAGCACCAGGCAGGGAAGGAAAGGAGAAGACGGCCACTTGTACTCCGGCAATCTGGCTCACCTTCTGCTGCAACTCGGCATGGAGCTGGGCCTGGGTACGCTCACGTTCGGCAACCGGCAGAAAGCGCACGCCACCAAACGAGGTTGAAGGTGAACCACCACCGCCTATGAGCACAAAACTGCGCAGATACTCGGGAATGCTCTCGTAGGCTTTGACAACTTCACGCACGTAGGTGGTGGCGTACTCCAGAGTCGCCGTCTCGGGACCCTTGATCTGCACGTTCAGCACCTCGCGATCCTCGGTCGGCGTCAGTTCGCTGGTACTGGAAAGGAACATGAAGTAGATGCTGGTCACCATGATGGCGGCAAAGACGTAGGTGACCGGGCGCCAGTTCAGGCTGGCATTCAGCAGCTTCCGATAGGCGTTGGCCAGCCTGTCAAAAAAATGTTCAACCGCCAGTTCAAACCGTTCAGGCTCTTCGCTGCTGGTGAGGACCCTCGAAGACAGCATCGGAGAAAACGTGAGCGCAACGATGCCGGAAATCAGCACCGCGCCTGCGAGTGAATAGGCAAACTCAGTGAACACGATGCCCACCAGCCCGCCAACAAACGCAATCGGTGCGTAGACCGCAAGCAGGGTGGTTGTCATGGAGATGATCGGCAGCGCCAGTTCCCGCGTTGCGTCCCTGGCAGCCTGCATGGGCGTCTTGCCCATCGCGATATGCCGGTGCACGTTTTCAACCACCACGATGGCGTCGTCGACTACCAGCCCGATGGCCAGCAGCATCGCCAGCAAGGTCAGCAGATTGATGGAAAAACCCATCATCAGCATGAGGAAACTGGCGCCGATCAATGACAGGGGAACCGACACCGCAGGAACAATGGCCGCATGCCATGAACCCAGCGAAACCAGGACGATGAGGAGAACGATCACCACGGCTTCGGCCAGCGTGCGCAGGACCTCGGCAATGGAATCTTCGATGTACTGGCTGCCGTCGTGCACCTTGTTGAGTGTCAGCCCTTCCGGCAGCTGGCTGGAAATTTCGTCGACCAGCGTGCGCACCTGTGCGGAGACATCCAGCGGATTGGCGCCTGGTGCCGCTTCCAGGGCAACCATGATGGCGGGTTTGCCATTGAACCAGCTCGTCATTTCATAGTTCGCGGCATCGAGGGCGATCGACGCGATATCCTCGAGGCGGACCAGTGTCGGGCCTTCAGTCCGAACCACCAGATCCTGGAAAGCCTTGACGTCGGCGATGGACGTGGTGACGCTCAGCTGGATGCCGACCAGGTCGTCCTTTGTCTGACCGACCCCGGCAAGGAAATTGTTCCGCAACAGTGCCGACCGCACATCGGCGGCGGTGACACCCAGGGCAACCATGCGCTCCGGATCGAGCCATACACGCATGGCAAAGTTCTGGTTGCCGTTGATGGATGCTTTGGCCACTCCGTCCACCGCCTGCAGGCGGGGCAACACGCCGCGCAACAGATAGTCGGTGATCTGACTGGGATTCATCTCCTCGCTGACAAAGGCAAGGTACATCAGCGCAAAGCTCGAGCTGGTTCGCAGATCGATCACGGGATCCGTGGATTCCCGAGGCAACTGATTGCGCTGGCTGGCCACCTTGGCCTGGATCTCGGCAATCGCGGCATTTGGATCATGGTTCAGTACCATGGTCGCTTCGATGACCGAAACACCCTGTCTCGAGGTCGCGGTCAGGTAGTCGATACCCTCGGCCTCGGAGATGGCACGCTGCAGCGGCGTTGAAATGAAACTCTGGACAAGGGACGCGTCGGCGCCTGGATAGGCCGTCGTCACTACAACCACGGCACGATCGGCGCGTGGATACTCGCGCAGTTCAAGCAGGCCGAGGGATCGTGTGCCCACCAGCAGGATGAGCAACGAAAGGACCGTCGCCAGTACCGGTCGGTTGACAAAGGTGTCAGTGAAACTCAACCCCGCACCACGCCCGCAGGCAACTCGACCGAGTTGTCGATCACGACCGGCTGTCCCGATCGCAGTTTCAACTGTCCAGCGTTGACCACCTTGTCGCCAGCCGCCAACCCGGTGAGCACCTCGACCTTGCCGTCCCGCACCCGCCCGGTGGTGACGTGTCGTCGCTCCGCAGTCATTCCCTCCCCTTCACCGAGGATCAGAAACACCGAATCCCCGTATGGGTAAAAACTGATTGCCGTGCGCGGCAGTGTCAGCACGGATTCAACCCCTCCAGAGAGGACGGCGACCCTGGCAAACATGCCGGGACGCAGCAGATTCTCGGTGTTGGGAATGGTCGCGCGCAGTTGCACGTTGCGGGTCTTGTCATCAACACTCGGACTGATCGCGCTGACCGCACCGGTAAATTCGCGCTCCGGGTACGCAGCGGTTGCAATGGTCACCGTTTTGCCAACCTGTAGTTGCTGCAGGTATCGCTCGGGAACGTTGAAGTCAACGTAGAGCACATCCAGCCGCTGGAGGCTGACGATGGGAGTGCCCGGCGCAAGATACTCGCCCACATCGACCTTCCGAATGCCGAGCACGCCGTCAAAGGGGGCACGAATCGACTTGCGGTTGATGGTGGCGGCCTGGGCGTCTGCCTGTGCAGCAAGGCTGTCGAGCTGGCTTCGGGCCCGGTCAAGCTGAGCCTGGGACAGCGCTGTACGCATGCCGAGCGCAGTCGCCCGTTCATAGTCCAGACGCGCGAGCTTCAACTGCGCTTCCAGTGCACGCAGATCGGCAAGCTCCGCGGCGGCGTCAAGCTGTACCAGCAGAGCTCCCTGCTTGATGGCCGTCCCGGATTCAAAACCGATCGAGTCGATGATGCCGGCAACTTCCGAGCTGACTTCCACACCCTGGATCGCGCTGAGTGTTCCCACCGAAGGAACGCTCGACTGCCACTCTTCCGAACTCACCATGGTTGACGCGACGGTGGCAGACGGTGGTTTCATCGATGCCACGGCGGCCCGACTCTGTTCGGCCTTGTAATGTTTCCAGCCGAAGATGCCCCCGAACAAGGCACTGAGAAGGACCAGCAGTATCAGCAGACGTTTGATCATGGAGCCAGTGGCAGAAGTACACACGATTGAAGGATAGTACGCACGTAACACGCGTGAGACCAACAACGCTTTGTACGATTTTCATGCACCAACAGGTGAACCGTCATATCCAGACGCTTTCAAGAATTTTTGGCGTTCTGATTGGCTTTGAGGAATTCCGCAGGATTCCCTCCGTGCAGCAGCGTTTTTCAGAACTCCTCTTCAGCCGGGGTGCTCTTCTGTTCGCAGGAGGCTCTTTTCCGATGGGACACGCTTCCACTATTGCCGTTCCTTCACAAAAAACAGGTCCGCACTGTTGCGCTCTGCGGACGACTCGGTAACCACCCGCCAGTCCTGTGAAAGAGCGTACTCGATGCGCAGCGTCGAGAGCGCCTGCAGCAGCGATATGCCATAACTGACATACAGGTCAGGCGTCAGGTATTTGCCGAGGACCAGCGCGGCTGTTTCATTGCTTTCGCCAGCAGGAACTTCGATCCCGACCTGATCCAGTCCCAGCCCCAGCCCCCCGCCCAACCGCTTGGTCAGGAAGTCTCCGGCTCGAACCCCCAGCGCCAGGGCAGCTTCGTTCATCATGGACGATTCCGTGGATGACGTCGTTTGCAACGGCCGACCGAACAGCAGCCAGGACAGCTGTTCCGATTGTGTCATGCCCGGCACGGAGTACAGATTGACTTCCGGTCGCTCGATCGGGCCGCTTGCGCGCAGACCCACGGTGATTTCCTTCGATGGGGTTCGGCTGGCATCCACGTCGATCGCCGGCCTCTGCAGTGGTGTGTCGCTCCACAACAGACGTCCACGATTGATCGCCAGTTTTTGCCCGTACGCGGCATAGGTACCCTTGCGAACCACGATCGATCCGGTGGCGGTGGTCTGGCGACCTCGTTGTTTCAGGGCTATTCCGCCACCCAGGGTCGTGTCGAGCCCGAACCCGGTAAACTGCACATCCTCACCAAACCGCAGGTCGACGTCTGCCTTGATACGGTAAGCGGGAGTCTGGGCTGCATCAGCAGGAAGTCCGCCCAGCCGCTGATCTTCACTGACGGAAACAGCTGAAACCGGCCGCTCCCGAATTCTGACCCGGGCTTTGGGGAGGAGAACCTCGCCGGACAGGCTGACCAGACCCTGTTCAAGACGCAGGTACAGATCCGGTGATGCATGGATCTGTGCCAGATCGGTATTCAGGACCCGAACGCCGGCTCCGGTCACGCGGCCCTCTCCCACGGCGGTGGTGATGTCGCCCGTCCAGTCGATTCCCCCTTCGATCGACAGCGTACCGTCGCCAGAGGTGCCCCGCCCGGTGACGTCGATGCGTCGTGAACCACTGTCCGCCAGCGCTGGAAATCCCACCTGCATCGACACATCTGTCCACGTCAGCCCTTGCGCTGGCAGGCGAAAGCCCCCGTCAAGCCATTCCACAACCCCTTCAAACCCGGGTCGCCCCAGGGTTCCACCGAGTTTGAGCGTGCCTGACGCCTGGCCTTTGAGATCGCTTGCAAACGGCAGCGCAGTCCCGAAGAAGGCAACGTCGGAGAAATTCGCCCTGATTTCGCCATCAATGGTGGACGTGCGCCAATCAGATTCTTCGAAAGCCAGGCTCGCCTTCCCGGACAGTCCGCCGTCTGGCAAGTCGGGTTGGCTCAACTCGAGCCGCCACGGACCACTGGATCCGCTTTGCAGGGTCAACTCGATGGGGGCCAGCCGAAACGAATCCAGGCTCGCCGTGGGTTCCTCCGTGCCATCTGCCGCTGATTCGGGTGCTTCCGGCTCGCCACTCCTGGTCGTCATCAGGATGGAGGACGTGGCAAGACTCAATTCGGGTTGCCAGTGCACTGCGGCTGCCGGATCAAGACGCCAGCTGCCAACCAGATCGGCAGAACCTTCAATCCGGTAGTCTCCGGGCAATCGCCGGGCCAGCAGGTCGAGTGGAAAGTCGGTCAGCGCAAGCGTGCCCTGGCCCTTTCCGGCGTTCCAGTTGCCAGCCACACACAGCCTCGTTGAGGCTGAATCCAGGCAGGTCTGCTCCAGGGCGTATCGATCCCGTTGCCAGCGGAACCTGCCCATGGGTCGGGCCTCAACGCTTTTATCATTGCTTTTGTCACTGCCTTTGTCATTGCCCTTGATCTCCCGGCCTGTCCACGACTGCAGTTCGGTGATCCAGTTTGTTCGCAGGTTCAGCCTGGTGAACTCACCCCGATAGTCTGCAACCTGCAGTCCGTCACGTTTCAAGGCCCCGTTCCACGCGGCGTCAAGGCTCGACTGCGGATCAGAAAAAAGCAGCGACACCCGATGCCGGCTCAGGCGTCCCGCGATCGCCAGATCCAGCCCGGCAGAATCAAGGTCTCCCAACCCCAATTCTTTTCCAGACACTGTCAGTTTTATGTCCGGATCCGCAGGGTCACCACTCAGTATAATTTTCAGGGATGCGCTCCCCGAGGCATCCGTCAACCACTCGCCGATTCCCGGAACCACCAGAGTGGCCTCAGCGTCGAGGACCTCATCGAGCCTGACCATGGCCGATCCGTGACTGCTGCCAAAATCAGCTTTGATAACATCAAGTTGCCAGGATTCTTTTCCCAACTTCCCTGCCGCAGAAAGCTGGAACGGTTCATCGCGAAGATCGCCTTTGAGGTCCAGTTGCGTCAGATCGAGTTCGAAGCCACCTTCTTGCCCGGAAGACGTCACTGTCGCGCGAATGTTTCCATTGATCTGCGCTGGCCATTCCGGCGACCAGCTTTTCCACCACGAATCCGGATTTAACCTTTCAATGGAAAGATCAAGTACTGCGTGGACTTGATCCCCCCAGTCCACGGAGCCGGTCCCGCTGACCATTTCAGTGCCACGTTCTGCCACCAGGCGGCTGATCACCGTGCCTGTCGGCGATATCCGGCCTGCGAGCGATAAAGGGACCGTCACCAGAGGCTGGTCATCAAGGTTGACCAGCAGCGTCATTCCGTACTCGAGTTCCACCCCACGTCCGGAGCCTTCGATCTCTCCCGCGAACCTGATCTTCGGCCAATCGGTTTTCAGGTCATGGAGGGCCATCGAGACGGGTCCGGCCAGCGAATAGCTTCCCTGGAGATTCACCTTGACGGCCAGCGTTGCCTGGTACGGCGCCTGTATGTCGACCAGCAGTTCCGGGTCAGCCAATGCACCGGACAGCGCCAGACCGGCGTCCAGAACTGGCAGGTCCGGAAGAATGGCCCGTAGCTGAAGCCGTCCCGACAGACCATGCGGGGAGACACCTCCCACCGTCGCAGCCCCGGAGAGGGATCCCAGATTGCTGCCGACCTCCAGTTCGTCGACCGCCAGGCCATCCGAGTTCCAGAGTGCTCCAAGCTGGAGGGTTGCAATGTCGATCGGCGCCGAGTCGCCCGATTGCCACCGGACATCCTTGACCACCAGCTTGCGGACCCTGATGGGCAGCGGGGGCTGAGGGAGGCTGGGCGAGGTGTCCGGGGATGGCGGTCCCGCCAGCCTGTGAATGACAATACCGCTTGCACTCAGCCGGTCGATCGTCAGGCCGCCGTCCAACAGGTCGAGCCAGCTGACCGTCAGCTCCGCAGTGGCCACTTCGACGAGCAGTCGGTCCTGATCCCAGCGCACCGACCGAACCGACAATCCGCCCGACAGGGTGCCCCGATGCTCACCCAGCACAAGCGCGCCTCTGCTCCAGTTGGATGCCTGTTGCAGCAGCCACGTTGTTCCGGCCTCGGTCGCAAAAAGGAAGCCGGCACCCAGCGCGATCAGTACCCCGATGCCAAAAACGGCAACCAGTACGATGCCAGGCAATCTGGAAGGCAGCGCTTTCAAAGATCGGGTCCCAGGCCCAGGTGCAATCGAATGCCGGAAGTGCCATCCAGCGGCTTGGCCACATCAATCCGGATCATGCCGACGGGTGATCGGTACCGAAGCCCGATGCCCACGGCTTCGTGCTGCCCACCCAGGGGTTTTTCGCTGGCACCGCCCCGATCGTAAAACGCCGCAACGCCAAAATCCCGCCAGACAAGCTTGTCGACTTCGACAGATTGATTGAAATAGTGCTCACCACCGATATCGTCCCCTGCCGCGTTGCGCGGCGACAGGCTCTCGAACGCATAACCGCGCACACTTCGATCCCCGCCGGTGAAAAAGCGCTGGCTCGGTGGTAGCGCCTCGAAGTTATCGGCCTTGATGACACCGATGGCCCCGCGCAGGATGAGTCGGGACGACTGGGTCAGTGGCCAGACTGCGGTGAGGTTGGTCGAAGCATGGACGAAGCTGGTATCGGACAGCAGTGACTCGACACCACCGTGCACATCCAGGCTGGCGCTGAAACCGCGGCGGGTAAAGAGGAGATCATCGCCCCTCTGCAGGGACAGTCGAATACCGGGAGTCAGAAGATCCGAGTCCTGTTTCGGCTCGCTGTCAAAGTTGAACACTTCATGGCTGTATTCCAGATAGAGGGCTCGTCGCAGACCCAGCCAGCCATCTTCCAGACGCCCTCCCAGCGTGTACTGATCACTGTCTGCGTCGCCAATGTCCGCAGTTTCCGCACGTGTATAGAACTTCAGGAGATCGGTGCTCACATCCCGGACCGGGATGGCGTACTCAAGCCCGCCCTGGGTTCGGATCTGGGATGCCTGCAGATCAAGCCGCAACCGGTGCCCAGCCTGATTGAGCCGGCGAAACTCCATCCCGGTCGTGATCCTTGGACCCGTGTCCGTACCATAACCCAATCCCAGTCGGTAGTTCCGTGAGGCACGAGGTGTGGCCGTGACGGTGACGGGCACGCGCCCTGCGACGGCAGCATCTTTCTGGATGTCGACCGCCACCTCGTTGAAATAACCCGAGTTGATCAGCCGCAACTGCAGCGCATTGAGTTGGGCGCCACTGAACGCAGTGCCAGACTGGATCTGAACAAAGCGGCGAGCCAGGTCTTCGTTGAGCACGGTCTGCGCCAGGCGAATTTCTCCAAACTCGTACCGCGGACCGCGTGCGATCTGCCAGTGAACATCCGCGACGGACAACTCCGGGAACACGTCGAGGGTGGCCTTGGTCACTACCGCATCCAGGAATCCCTCTGCACGCATCGACTCCAGAAGAACCTGTTTGGTCTTCTCGTAACGCCCGTGATGGACACGTTCGCCCGCCACCAGGTAGGGATCCGCCGAAGGTTCCGGTGGCGGAATCTTCGTGAGCCCAACCCCGTCAACTTCGATCAGGACTGTTCGCAGGCGGGTGGGCGGACCCCGTTCAATGCGATAGGTTGCTTCCCAGTCTTCGCCAGCCCGGGCAAGGCTCGTCTGTGCACTGCTCTGGTAATAGCCGAGCGCCTGCAGGGCGTTGGTGATGTCGGATGGCGCCCGCAGGTGACGTCGCCTCACTTCGGCGGTAGTGACCGAGGCACGATCCACCAGTTCGGAAATCGCCAGGTGTGCCTCGACATTGGCCAATACCGTGCCGCGCACCCCTTCGATGGTGATGCGGATTTCTGCAATCGCTGGCGCCGCCAGCATCAGCAGGCACGCCAACCACGACAGCCACAATGACAATGGACGCGCGCGCACTGATTTCCTGCCCTTCGTACTGCCGCTCGATTGTCGCAATTCCGGCCACTTCGCGATACGCGTTATGATGAAGGCTCACCCACCGGGAGGAGAAACCCGATGAATCCGCTGGACGAACGCATGCATCCTGTCGGTGATGCACCCGCCTGGAGCGAGAGCTACTACTTCAATTTCGTTGATCCCGATTCAAGGATTGCAATGTTCACCCGGATGGGATTTCGCCCGGGTGACGGCTGGGCTGACGGACTGCATGTCATCTACCTCGGCGGTGACCGGGTCGCATTCACCTACGGTCGTCGCGATATCGGCCGTGACCTGACTGCCTACAACAGCGATCTCAAGGCGGGTGGGCTGATGATCGAATGCCTGGATCCTTTCAAGCACTGGCGCATCAACTACGAAGGCCCAGCCCAGGATATTGCGGATGCCGCCATCCTGCTTGAGCGCCGCAAGTCGCGTCCGGCTGACTGGTTCACACCCGCGCAACTGACCATGTCGGTCGACTTCCACGGCATCTCCGAACCTCATTATGCAGCCGCAGGCGGCGCCTCCGCTGGTGAAAGGGGTCATTTCGAACAGACCGGCAGGGTGAGCGGCCAGATCCAGGTCGCTGACAAGACGTTCAACGTCAACGGATATGGCGTGCGTGACAAGTCATGGGGTCCACGCGACTGGGGTGCGGGTACGGCTTCAGGCCCGGCGACACCCAGGGTCATCCCGACCGGGCCTGCCCCCTTCGTCAACTGGTTCTCGATGAACTTCGGTCCGGATCTTGCGCTCGGCGGCTCCTGCATTCGGGCTGCAGACGGCAAGATGCGTGGCACTGGCTGGTTCAATGCGGACAATCGCAATGAAGACCTGGATGATGTCGTCATCGAAACGCAGTACCGACCCGACAGCATCTGGCATACCGACGTTCGACTGACGGGCAAAACCCGATCTGGCAGACACCTCGACATCACTGGTCGAGTACTGACCGTCTGTCCTACGAAAATTCCGATGCGGGGTGGTGCAACCTTCGTGAATGAGGGTCTCGCGCAGTTCAGTCTGGATGGAAGGACAGGTTACGGCATTGCAGAACACTGGCACGCCGTGATGGGAGCCGATTGAGACGATCGATACCGCGGATGGAGGGCTGACAGAATGACCAACACACCATTCAACTACGACAACGTGAGGGGTTACACGCTCGACCGTGAGGCCGAACGTCAACTGGTCGAAGCCCAGAACGAGTGTACGTTCATGTGGTCGACCAGGGATGGCTGGCCGGTGGGTGTCATCATGTCCTACGTGTTTGAGAACGGCGCGTTCTGGCTCAGCGTATCGTCGTTGCGCGTGCGAGTTCAGGCTGTTGAACGTGATCCCCGTTGTTCGATTGCCATCACCAGCAAAGGGGTTTCGGTCCCTGGCGGGCGCAGCCTGACCTACAAGGGGACCTGTGAAGTCCTGAAGGACCAGGCCACCATCGACTGGTTCCTGCCTGCGCTTGCCAGACGCCTGCGGCCTGGTGACGAAGATGCGCAGGCATTGTTCTACCAGCTCAACAACACGCCCAATCGTCGGGTGCTGAAGTTCACCCCGCAAAAGACCATCGGTTATGACGGCCAGAAGATGCGCAAGGCAACCGATGACGCCGTGAATTCCGGGCGGGTCATCGGGCCAGGTTAGATCCAGGTCAGACCCGGGTTAGTCCGGGGCCAGACCTGGGTTAGACCAAGGTTAGACAAGGTGCCCGCATTCATGCCAGCATCACCCTGAATCCGCCGATTGTTACCATCGGCCAATTTTCGAAGGAGACTTCCATGCCCGCCTTGCAATCCATTCCGCTGAAGACCATCAACGACCAGCCCGCCACGCTCGGCGACTACAACGGCAAGGTTGTACTGGTTGTGAACGTCGCGTCCAAATGTGGTCTCACGCCCCAATACGAGGGTCTGGAGAAGCTTCACGAATCCTACGCAGACAAGGGTCTGGTGGTTACCGGCTTTCCGGCCAATGATTTTGGTGCCCAGGAACCTGGCACCAACCAGGAGATCGCCGAGTTCTGCTCAACGAAGTTCTCGGTCGCGTTTCCGATGTTCGCCAAGATTGCCGTGACGGGGGCAGACAAACATCCTCTGTACAAGGCCCTTACCGAAGCGGCGCCGTCAAAAACCGGCGATGCCGCCACCTTTCGCGAACGCCTTCGTGGTTACGGCATGACACCAACCGAAGATCCGGAAGTCCTGTGGAATTTCGAGAAATTCCTGATTGGTCGCGACGGCAATGTTGTCGGGCGTTTTGCTCCCACCGTCGCGCCGGACGATGCCACGCTGGTGTCTGCAATCGAAAAGGCACTGGCGTCCTGAAGAGCTGAAACCTTCAGGGCTGAAATCCTCAACCAGGCCTCGCTCAGACTTTCGATGGGTTGCGTCGTCGGGCGATGTGACCCGTCGCAAAACCTGTCGAATGCCTAATCAGATAGTCCTGCAGACCTGGTTGACCGTGCCTCAATCCCGCTTATCGAGCTGAGGGGCGATACGGGATCATGAATGGCAGGCGATACAGCGGATGGACGGGCTCAAGTGGCACGTAGGCACAACCAGCCTTGAGCACGCCCAGCATGTCCAGCACCAGTTCGAAACCGCGATCCATCAGCAGGCCTATCCGCGATCCGGCGCGAATGCCACGCCGGATGAGAGTCCATGCCAGTTGATCCGAGCGTTGGTCGGGATCGCCGCAGGAGAGCCTGCTGTCTTCGTATTGCAAGGCAATGGCATCCGGCGCCCGCCGGGCCTGCCGGGTAAACAGTGCGTGGATGGTTGCCGCGGCCAGACAAGGCACCGCCGGTGTGTTCCAGTCGACAAGCATCTGTCGACGTTCGAGGTCCGTCAGCTGCGGCAGTCCACTGATGCGGGTCGTTGGCTGCACCGGATCGTGCACGATCCAACAACCTGCCAGTTAGGACTTTCAGGGCGTCGAATGAACGGCCATCCGACAGGTCCAGACCCAGTCGCGCAATGCCATCGTCGTCCTTGCTCCCGGACGCCGCGTCGACCCGGCCATTGACCCAACCGATGACAATGATCCCGTCGTCCCCGAGCCGCCACAGCAGCGCAAACAAGCTCGTCAACAGGAGCGTAGTCGCGGTTTCCGGGACAGCGAAGAATTTCCCTGCGCACAAGCCATCAAACAGGCGGATATCGGCAATCAGGTGTTGGTGAGCGCGCAGACAAGGATCGTACCGGCGGCGCGACCTGCTCAGGCAACAGCCGAAGCACGGCGCCGCTGTCTGGTGTTGATGATCGGGAAAATGCGGCGGAATCAGCCGCCGCGGCAGACCGATCGGTCATGCTCCCGTTTCCGCGGGCGGACCCTGCTGGTCTGAAGGTGAAGGCTACCGGTTCGCTCGTGTAACCAGCCAATTGCCGATGGCCAGTGCATCAAGCCCTGCAGCAACAAACGTATCAACAGCCTCTGCCGGCGTGCGGACGATGGGTTGGCCGCGCACGTTGAACGATGTGTTGAGGAGCATGGGCAGCCCGGTGCGTTCACCAAACGAATGGAGCAACTGCCAGAACAGCGGATGCTGCTCCCGAGCGACAGTCTGTACACGCGCAGAACCATCAACGTGGGTGATGGCAGGCAGCCTCTCCTGCCACTCCTTGTGAACCTGGGTGGTGAAGAGCATGTCCGCGAAGGCCTCCTCTTCTCCAGCGCGTATGTCGAAATACCGGCTGGCACTAGCCGACGTGACTGCCGGTGCAAAAGGTCGAAACGACTCGCGCTTCTTGACCAGCCGATTGATGCGCTCACGCATGTCGCCGACACGGGGATCAGCCACGATGCTGCGTGCTCCAAGGGCCCGGGGACCATACTCCATGCGGCCCTGGAACCAGGCGATGATCTCGCCGCGAGCGAGGTGTTCAGTCACGACCTCGATGAGTTGTTCGCTGCTTTCGAATGATCGGCACAGGCAATCGTCCCGTGCACGCACGGCGACCTCGATCTGGGCATCGGTGTAAGCCGGCCCCCAGAGCGGCAGTTGGCGACGGATCGCCGGTGAGCCGGAATCTTCGTGATGGCGAACATACAGTGCGGCACCGAGCGCCGTGCCGTCGTCGCCAGCGGCTGGTTGAACATAAACCCGTCTGAACAGCCCGCTGCGGCGGATGTCGCCGTTCACTGCGCAGTTGAGTGCAACCCCGCCGGACATGCACAGGTCCTGCTGGCCGGTTTCACGTCGCCCATGTCGCAACAGGTCGAGCGTGCAGGCCTGGAGTGTCGCCTGCAGTGCCGCGGCAATATCCATGTGCTGCCGGGTGACAGGGGATTCCGGAAGCCGTGGCGGACCCAGAAGGTCTGCGAGTACCTGGAGCGTGCCGGCATAGGTTTCCTTGTCCAACATCGTGCGATTTTTCAGCAGGACGGGGATGCGCCACGTGCAGTCAGCCTGGCGCTGCACCAGATCCATCACCACATTGAAGTAACGATTCGGGTCACCGTAGGGTGCAAGGCCCATGATCTTGTATTCATCCAGGCCCATGAAAAAGCCCAGGTACAACGTGACCACGCCGTACAGGATACCCATGGAATGCAGTGCCGGGATCTCGCGGAGAATGTGGATGCCGCGCTGGTCGGCCAGGGCAAGTGTCGCACTGGTGAACTCACCCATGCCGTCGGTGACCAGGATCAGTGACTGGTCAAACCCGCTGGGATAAAACGCACCGGCAGCGTGGGCGAGATGATGGGGGACTGCGACGAGCCGGGACTCCCAGTCAATTTCCGGGAAGTACCGTGTGGCTGCTGCAATCTGCGCCTGCCGGGAGTAGACCTCCTGATACTGGCGGTGGAGGTACTCATCGTGCTCAAAAAAAGACGCAAAGGGTGCGTAGTCGAACGCGTGAGCGACCCGATCGATCTCCCCTGCCCTGAGGCTTTCAGCCTCGAGGCAGTAGCGGATGGCGCCAACGGGAAACGTGCCGGTGGCTTTGATGCCACAGAACCTTTCCTCCGCAGCCGCCGCGCGTATCCCGGCCCGGGTCACCAGCGCAGCGGCCGAGTCGAACCCCTGCGCGATACGCAACTGCCTGGGGTCAAGATGCGGAAATTCGCGCGCTTTGAACCGTACGCTGTTGTCGAGACCACTGATGCCGAGAATGTTCATGTGATGGGCCGGAGTCATGCAAAAAAGACGCAACGTCAGGAAGCATAACGGGGTATGTCGGCCCTTGCGAAGGTCCATCGAAACATTGATCCGGCGGTTGCAGATGTTAAGGTTCAGTCATCGACAGCCATCCTCGGGAACAACCATCAACCACAGGGAAACGACCATGAACGAAGTTCTGGTACGTGACGACGGTCACGTACGCTGGATCATCCTGAATCGGCCGGAACGCATGAACGCGATTACCGGCACGATGCTGGGAGAACTCAACGAAGCACTGAAAGCAGCCGATGACGACACCCATGTAAGGGTTGTCCTGTTGACCGGAGAAGGCCGCGCCTTCTGTTCCGGTCTCGATCTCAAGCAGGCCGCCTCCGGTGAGGGCATCGGTGGCGCCGGACTCGCAACCAGTGGTGTGCGTCATCTGTCCACACGCGAAATCTGCACGGTCACCCTGCAACGCATGGACACACCGGTCATCGGGGTCATCAACGGCGCTGCAGCGGGTTATGGTCTTGATCTGGCACTGGGGTGCGACATGCGTCTGATGTCGGACAAGGCCGTACTGATGCCGGGATTTGCGAAGATGGGTGTCATCCCGGAGAGTGGAGGCACCTGGTATCTGCCTCGTCTGCTGGGGTGGGCCAAAGCCTGCGAAGTCGCGATGCTCGGCGAAACCCTGTCTGCCTCACGTTCGCTGGAGTTCGGGCTTGTCAACAAGGTGGTAAACGCAGATGAACTGCGCGATTCCGCCATGACCTGGGCGACACAGATCGCGACCAACGCGCCGCTGGCTATCCAGGAAATGAAGCGGCTGTTTCGCCATGGCCTGACACAGGACTTCGAAAGTCATTCACATCATGTACTGCTGTCGGTACTGAATCTGTTCAAATCCAGCGACTTCCGCGAAGGTGTGCAGTCATTCATGGAAAAGCGTTCGCCTGAATTCAAGGGAAGATGAACAGCGCCAGTTTGCCACCGATCCGTTGCTGACGCCGTCAGGCGATGCCTGGGAGCCTGTCTCCTAGCGTCTGCAGCGCACGCGCCTGAAACGCCAGAGTCGCAGCCCGGCGTGCCGCAAGCACGTCAGGCGCCAGGCCCCAGCCGTCCATGTACTGCAACGCGGCAGTGGACACAAACAGATCCCACCAGAACAGACGTGCCATGTCCGTTGAAGCGTGCCTGACGTATGCGTCCGTAAATCGTTCTGCCAGACCGGTATCGCGCGCGCAGCACAGTTCCACCCGAGCACAGGCAACATCCGTGAGCGGATCACCTTTGGCAGCGTCCTCCCAATCGAGTACGGCAATCAGCCGTCCCTGCTGCCACATCACGTTGCCCGGCCAGTAGTCACCATGCAGCAGCCGTGGCGTGCCGGTGAAACGGCCGCAGGCACGGCGGATTTCCTCGCGTACCAACGGTGACTCTGCCAATGCATCCACGGCCAGGAGCGAGGGTAACCACTCGAGCAGCGCCGGCAGCGGGTCGTCGAGCAGGGGCAGCGAGAGGAGACTGCCCTCTACCGTTGATGCGTCTATTGCATGCACGGCTGCCAGTGTCGATGCCAGCGCTTCGGCTGGATCGTCCGGGAGTTCGGTGCTGCCCTCGATGCGGTCGAGCACCAGCGTGTCCGGGGGTACAAACAGGCGCGAGCGCGGCACGGCTACACCACGTTCATGCAACTCACACAGCAGCACGTGTTCTCGCGCCGCTCGGTCGTGGCGATCAGCCTTGCCCTCGACCTGCCTGTGTCGGCGCACGACCACACGATCTTCCGTACCGTCGGCCTGGATGAAGACAACCTCATGCACGTCTGCGGACACGCCACCTGTGAGTGGCCCCGAATGGGTAACGCGTGCGCCCGGCGCAAGCTGTTCGATGATGGCAGGAATGTCCATGGGGCCCCGAACCGGTCGGATGGTTTACAGCGTGCTGGCGAACTCAGGGAACAGGGATCGTTGGCGGCACACCGCGTTCTTTCACCAGGACTACAAGGATCTTTGCAGGTGCAGTGTCGCTCGCATTTTCGCCCACGACATGGATATCGTCCGGGGTTTCATAAAACGTCTGGCCGGCCTGCAGGACCTTGCGTTCACCGCCTTCAACCTGCATGACCACGGAACCCTCCAGCACATACACAAAGGTGTGCGCATCATGCCGGTGCCTGGCACCCTTCACGCCTGGCGGAAAATCCACCACCAGCATCATCCCCTCGCGATTGCCAAGATCGTCGAGATTGACCTGCAACAATGGGTTGGCTATGGGTTCGTGGGCGAGTACGGCAGGGGGAAACAGCAAGCCGATTGTTAGAAAGATCGTTGCCGGACGATTCATGGCGGCTTCCCCGGAAGTGCTGTTGCGTGTGTCCAGAATAACCGATCGATTCGCAGAATACCCCTGACAGCGCGGGTACGAGACAACGGTGCACACACAGGCCTGCTCTCATGCAGGCGACTGGTATACTGATGCCTGACGTCCCGATCGGAAAAAGTCCAGAGGCAACCGGCTTTGAAGAACAACCTGCTGACAGCCGCCAGGATCGGTTCGGCCGCTCTTGTGATGGCTGGCTTGTTTCTGGTCGCCGAGCGTGGCGGAGTGCTGGCGTGGGCAGGTTTCATCGTCGGAGCGCTGATGCTCGCCACATCGTTGTTGCGTCCGGCTGCCACAGGCATGAAGTCCGTGCTCGCCGTCGCGATGATCTGGGGGCTCGCCTGGGCTGGAACCACCTGGTATGTCATCTCGACGTGGGAGTCGGGCGAGGTGGTGGAACTGGTGATCCCGCTCACCGACGGCTCCCACACTGCCCGTCTCTGGGTCCTCGATCTTGACGATTCTGCAATCATCTATTACGACGCCGAACCACAAATCGCCAGCGCCTTGCTGTCCGGAATACCGGTCCGGTTCAAGCGACGTGGCAAGGAGCAAACACTCATGCCGGAAACCAGTCTCGCAGATGATGTACCGGCGGCAAGAATGGACCAGCTCTTCGGTCTCATGACCGAAAAATATGAGTGGAGGAATACTGCGACCGACATCTTCTACACCCTGCTGGGGCGATCGCGTGACCGGGTGGCGGTGATCATCACATTCGCAGGGCAATCCGCACCGGACCCTGGAGAATAGGCATGGTGCTGATCAGGAACCTGCTCGTTGGCGTGCTCGTGGTCGCTCTCTGGGCAGCCCTCGTCGTTTACGGCGCGATCAGCGGCTGGTGGCTGGCCACCGCTGCGCCCAAGGGCGACACCGCGGCTTTTTTCGAAGCCGCAATCGACATGGCCCATGAACACAGCCGAGGCAATGTGGCGCTGGTGTTGCTCCACGATGGCGATGTCTACGCAGAACACTACGAACCATCCGTCGATGCTGTCGATCGCCACACGCTGTTTCCAGTGGCGTCGATGAGCAAGTGGGTCACGGCATTCGGCGTGATGCAACTGGTCCAGGCAGGCAAGCTCGACCTCGATGCACCGGTATCGCGTTACCTGACGCGCTGGACGTTGCCTGTTGGGGAATTTGATCCTGGTGGCGTCACCGTACGCAGACTGCTCTCCCATACGGCCGGTCT
Organism: Pseudomonadales bacterium; assembly: GCA_041752315.1. Taxonomy (GTDB): domain Bacteria; phylum Pseudomonadota; class Gammaproteobacteria; order Pseudomonadales; family Azotimanducaceae; genus SYFY01. The sequence goes on along the minus strand of JBGSHJ010000059.1, from coordinate 30,580 downwards.
GACGGATGCACTCGGATTTGGTGACTATGGTGCCGATGAGCAGATCCCCTCGCTGGTCGCTTCACTGCAGCAACCTCGCGCCTCCTCAGGCACTGCGATCATCGTCGTGGGACAGGAACCCGGTAGCGGCTGGTTGTACTCCGGGGGTGGGTACCTCATTGCGCAACTGGTCATTGAAGAAGCCTCGGGCATCAGTTTTTCCGAATGGATGCAGCAGTCGGTTTTTGATCCGCTTGGCATGCAACGATCCACTTATGCATATCTGGGCGATCAGGAGAATGCGTCACGTTCGTTTGATGCCAGTGGCCAACCCGTGCCCGCCTACCGATATGCAGCCGCAGCGGCGACCGGCCTTCTTTCCTCCACGGCAGATCTGACCCGGTTCGCGCAGGCCCAGTTGCAGGGTGACAACAAGGGCGATCACACACGCCCATCCGTTCCCGACCCGACCATCGTCCGGACGATGCGACAGCCACTCGGACGGATGTTTGGCGCCGACATCTGGGGGCTCGGCGTGATGCTCTACGCGCCAACCCGAAGTGGTGACCATGTCTTCGGCCACGATGGTTCGAATGAACCGGCGATCAACACAGCATTGCGAATCAATCCGGACAATGGAGACGCGATCATCGTGCTGGTCACAGGCAACCCGAACCTTGCCACTTCCATTGCCTTTGAGTGGACACTCTGGCAAACCGGCGTTCCGGATTTCCTGATGCTGGACCGTGTGCTGTCGTCGGCGCTGGTGCCGTTCGTGACCGGCCTGCTGATCATGCTGGTGATGGTTGTTCTCCTCATCTGGCGGCAACGCCGCAGAGAGAACAGTCCCGCATGATTCCATGATCGCACAGCGATCTGGTCCGGAAACAGCCTGCGGGGATCACGGGACTGTCAGGTGTCGATGGACTTGTTGGAAGCCAACGCTCTGGAGTTCATGGCCACTCGGGAACGGGTCCGGCCGCGTTGATCCAACCCTCGCTCAGGTTCCATACCCGCTCGGCGACATTCACGTCGTTTGACTCCACACTCGATGGAGCCACCGCACAGTCCGACAGATACTGGCCGGCCAATTCTGCTGCAGGTTCATGTACTGCCGCCCAGACGGTGGTGGCCGCCCCTTGTGAGCGGGTTTTTGTGAAGGGCCGGATCAGTCTGATCAATGCGCCCACCACCGCCGAATGCCGACCGATCTCGGTGGCAATCAACGTACCGGGATGGAGCGCACAGGCTATCAGTCCACGTTCCCCGTAACGTTTCTGCAAACACTTTGCCATCAGTACGTTGCACAGTTTTGCCTGACCGTACGCCTTCAATCCATTGAAATTCGCGGAGGTCATCGGAAACCGCGAAAAGTCGAGTCTGGCGGGCAACTTGTGACTGTGGCTGGACACCATCACCACCCGCGGTACCGGAGCGGCGAGCAGCTTCGGCATGAGCAGACGGGTCAGCAGGAAGTGGCCGATATGACACACTCCAACGGTTCTCTCGTAACCTTCAGCCGTCGCCGCGAACTGCGTGATCGACAGCCCCGCATTGCAAACGAGCACATCAACACGTCCGGCATCCAGCAATTGTGCAAAACGGCGGATGCTCGCAAAGGATGCAAGGTCCAGTTCAGCAAACTCGGCCTTTGCATCGGGATAAACTGCCCGCGTCCGCTTCACCGCGGCTTCGCCGGAAGCACGCTCACGGCAGGCGTAGACAACACGGGCGCCGGCGCCGGCCAAAGCCTGGGCAGCTGCTTCGCCGATGCCCGTGTTGGCGCCCGTGACAATGATGGTCTGGCCCAGAAGGTTGAGTCCGGCGACCACCTCCTCCGCCGACGTTCGTCCGCCAAAAGCTGCTTTGGGCCTGGTTTGCTCCATCCTTGTCCTCCTAGTGCAGGCCTGGTTGCCGTGCTGTCTGCAGTCGAGACTACAGAGCCTGTCGGTGTGTTGCCATTGTGAATGATGGCGCTGCACGGCGCCGCATGCGGCAGCACTCGACAGCCGGGAGCGATCTGGTTCTTGATCTTGGCCAGCCGGACCGCCACTCTCTCATCCGGGAGAACAAGGAGGGAACGTGCATGAGTACTGTCGACACCATACCTGTGAAACCGCAGCACCGGTTTGATGAAGCCAGGCTGGCCGACTATCTGCGCGCCAACATGCCGGGATATACCCCGCCATTGACCATCGGCCAGTTTGAAGGCGGCCAGTCGAACCCGACTTATTTCCTGCAGACCGGTGCGGGCAACTATGTCCTGCGGCGCAAACCGCCGGGTCAACTGGTGGCCTCCGCACACGCCGTTGATCGCGAATTTCGGGTGATCCGCGCGCTCAAGGGGTCCGGTGTTCCCGTTCCCGACGCGGTGGTGTTCTGTGATGATCCGGGCGTGCTCGGCACACCGTTTTTTGTAATGAGTCACGTACCAGGCCGGGTCATGTCCGATCCGACGCTGCCTGGTCTGTCGCCAGCCGATCGTCGGGCGTTGATCTCCAGCTACATCGACACGCTGGTGAAACTGCACACCGTCGATTATCGGCAGGTCGGTCTTGAAGACTACGGCAAGCCCGGCAACTACTTTGCCCGGCAGATCTCCCGCTGGGGACGCCAGTACCAGGAAACGGAAACCGAGCCGGTGGCAGAAATGCACACGCTGCTGGCGTGGCTGCAACTGCATGTACCGGAGCAGACAGCGACCGGCATCGTCCATGGCGACTTCCAGTCCGGTAACTCACTCACCCATCCCACACAGCCACGGGTCGTCGCGGTTCTCGACTGGGAACTGTCGACCCTGGGTGATCCGCTGGCCGACTTCACCTACTTCACCGGACCGTGGCATTCCCCGGCGGGCGAGCGCAGTTTTGCCGGGCATGATCTGCAGGCCGAAGGCATACCCCGCTACGAGGAACTGGTTGAGCAGTATTGCTCGCAGACAGATCGTACCGGGATACCCAACGAACGCTTCTACCGCGCATTCCACGCATTCCGAAGTGCTGCGATCCTGCAGGGCATCATTCGTCGGGCCTTGCAGGGCAACAATGCAGGTGCCATGGCACTGACCTTCACGCCGGACAACGTACGCCTTGGTGCACGGCGCGGCCTTGTCCATGTGGAAGCGGCGGGTGGCTGAATCCGCCGGGTGATCGATTCGCGACCGCTGTGACAACTCAAGGACACGAAAGGAGATGACCAGATTGCAAACCCTTGCCACCGGACTGCGTTTTCCAGAAGGCCCCATCGCCATGCCCGATGGCAGTGTCATTCTCGTTGAAATCGAACGCGGCACGCTGAGCCAGGTTTCGCCAACGGGCAAGGTTTCGGTCATCGCCCAGCTTGGTGGTGGTCCGAATGGCGCCGCGATGGGCCCGGACGGTGCCATCTACGTCTGCAACAACGGTGGCTTCAAGTGGTTGCGTCCGGAAGGGCTGCTGATGCCCGCTGGAACTCCTGATGACTATTCAGGCGGCCGCATTGAACGGGTTGATCTGAAGTCTGGCGCCGTCACCACGCTGTATCGGGAATGTGACGGCTTCAGGTTGAATGGTCCGAACGATATCGTGTTTGACCGTCAGGGTGGATTCTGGTTTACCGACCTTGGAAAAACCTACGACACCACCAAGGATCTCGGCGTCATCTACCATGCCAGAATAGATGGCAGTCACATCAGCCGCCAGATCCTGCATCGTGACTCACCCAACGGCATCGGCCTGTCGCCGGATGAGCGCACGCTCTACTTCGCCGAGACCCTGACAGGCCGTGTGTGGGCTTGTGACCTGTCAGCCCCTGGTCAGGTGAACAGCGGCTCGCTGCGGCTGGTAGTGGGTCTGCCGGGCTTTCAACTCTTCGACTCGATGGCCATCGATGCGCAGGGAAACATCTGTGTCGCGACGCTGATCAACGGTGGCATCACGGAGATATCACCCGATGGATCGAAGGTCAGGCATGTCCCCATGGATGATCGTTTCACAACCAACATCTGCTTTGGCGGCAAGGACCTGCGAACAGCTTACATCACGCTGTCGAGTACCGGGAAACTGGTGTCGACGCCGTGGGATACAGCTGGTCTGCCACTGAACTTCCTCAACCGATAGGACCCGTTACCATGTCCGAGTTCATCCAGTATGACGTCGCCGATGGGGTGGCCACCATCACCATCAATCGGCCCGAAAAGAAAAACGCCATGTCGTTTGCGATGCTTGATCAATTCATCGAGACGGTGAAACAGGCAGGTCAGGATCCAGCTGCACGGGTAGTCATTGTCACTGGTGTACCTGGCGCGTTCTGCGCCGGTACCGATCTGTCGGACCTGGCTTCCATTCCCGGTGCCCAGCGCGGACTGCGCGGCACCGCGGAAGAACGCGGTCGTTGGTGGCCCATCGTGGAATGCCCGCTGCCGGTCATCGGTGCAATTGATGGGGCAGCCGTTGGCATGGGCGCTGAGTTTGCCACCCAGTGTGATATCCGCATCGCGACATCCAGGGCCCGGTTTGCGTGGAATTTCGTACATCGCGGCCTGGTACCGGACACTGGCGCAGGCAGCTGGCTCCTGCCCCGATTGATCGGCAGCGGACAGGCTTTGCGGTTGCTCTACACCGGTGACTTTCTGACAGCTGCCGAGGCCCTGAGTCTGGGCTTTGTGCAACAACTGGTAGAACCGGATGACCTGTTGACCACGGCGCGGGCGCTCGCCCTTGCCATTGCCAGGGGTTCGCCGTTTTCACAGAAGCGTATCAAGGCACTGGTGTACGAGGGGCTGGCTTCGCCCGTTGATGAACACATGCAGCGCCACACCAGGGCACTCGCCGAGTGTTTCAAGAGCGACGATCATCGGGAAGGTGTTGCCTCCTTCCTCGAGCGTCGGGAGGCACGATTTACCGGCCAGTAGCTAAACTTCATCAAACCGTCGCAAACTGCACCAACCAACAGGAGAACATCATGGACCAACCCACATTCATGCCGCTGCTCAATTCGATCGCCGTCAATGAGGCAAAGGGCTACCAGCTTCTCAATACCTGGGCCAACACAACCTGCGATCCGCAACTCAAATCCGCGCTGCAGTTTGTCGCCATTCGCGAGGGAGAACACGCCGCCGCATTCACCAAACGCATGTGCGAACTGGGCTGCGCTGTCGACGAAAGCAGCGCCTATCAGGTATTCAAGAACTTCGACGAACAGCTCGCCTGTGCCGGTTCAGACATTACCGATGCGGAAAAAGTCGCCTTTCTGACCGGTCGCGGGGATCGCAGCGAAGGCGAACGGAAGGATCCCTTCCGCGGCTTTTTCAAGGATGTAACCATCGACCCGCAAACCGGCGAACTGCTGGGGCGTTACATCGCCGAGGAACGGGACAGCGGCCGTCGTCTCAAGGCTGAATACGATCGTGTATGTGCAGCAGCCACGCCGAACAAGCCGGCCATGGATGACATTGCCTCACTCAAGGCCTGTGTCATGTCCCTGGAAGGTGAGCTGCAGCAACTGCGCAAGATGATCGCCGCCGGGCGTTAGACCTCACCCGGACGCAGGTCATGCAGATCCTGGTCAGCGGGGGCAACCGCTACATTGGCCTTGAACTGGTCCGTGAGCTGGTGCAGGCCGGCCACGAGGTGACGGTCATCAACAGTCACCTCGTGCCCTTACCTGCCGGTGTGCGGAGAATTCATGCGGACCGGCGCACTCCCGGAGCGTTTGCGGCGGCTTTGTTGCCCCGTCGGGATGATTTTGACGTCTTTTTCGACAACACGGCGTTTGTTCCGGAAGACGTCATACCCATGGTCGAGCTGTTTCGCGGACGGCTGAAACACTACGTCTTCACCAGTTCGCAGGCGGTCTACCGCCGCAGTTATGTCCTGCCGATTGGTGAGGACTTTCGCCGCCACGCCCCGGATGACGATGACCCTCGGAAAGCCTATGGGGTTGGCAAGGTCCGGTGTGAGGACCTGTTGCTGGCAGAATCTGCGGCGACCGGATTTCCAGCGACCTGTCTGCGGGTGGGCCATACCATGGGACCACGCAGCCCCGCAGCAACCCGGGACCCGATATTTTTTGCGCGTCTGGAATCCGGACGTCCCGTGCTGATTCCTGGCGACGGATTTGCCTGCACCCAGCTCATTCACATCAACGACGTGGCCAGGGCCATGCTCTCCCTCATCGGAAGTCCGGGAGTCCAGGGTCAGGCGTTCAATGTGACCGGTCGCGAATTTGCAAGCATCGTCGGCATCATCCAGCAGATCGGTGCCGCGATGGGCATCACACCTCGAATCGTCAACGTCCCTGCAGCGCGCGCCAGACTGCAGAGGCCTGCACTCCTGCACTGGGGTGAGGCACTGGCGGGTTCCGCCATCCTCGCGATCGACAAGCTCACGAAGACAACCGGCTGGAACCCTCGTTTTGGCATCGAGGCCGGATATCGAGATTCGTGGCTGTGGTATCAACAGGAAGGACGTGGACGCTATACATTCGATTTTGGTCCGGAAGACCAGCTGCTGGCAGAACTGGGACACACCTGATGAGTCATGAACCCACTCGCTACATGGATCGGACCCGGGAATTTTATGCCGCTCAGGGTTTCGACAAGGCTTATGTCTGGGCACACCATGCCCACACGCCGTTTCAGGCGCTGAAAAAACCCATCGCCGAGTCAAGGCTCACCCTGATCACCACAGCGGCGCTGTATGATCGCCAGGCAACCGATACCCGGGAAGTGGCTTCCGGCTCGATGCGCTCCCGGCCAGAACACCTGTATGGCAACGATCTGGCATGGGACAGGACCGTGACCCACATGGACGACCTCGGGAGCTTTTTTCCCTTTGATCCACTGGAGGCCGCGGTGGCCTCCGGAACCCTCGGCGCACTGACCGATCGGTTCCACTGCGTACCCACCGAGTACAGTCAACGTCGAACCGTGGAGTCCGATGCACCGGAAATTCTCGATCGATGCCGGGAAGACGGTACCGAACTCGCCCTTCTCGTTCCGCTCTGACCTGTCTGTCATCAGACCGTGAGTCTGACGGCGCGACATCTGGAGGAGAACGGCATCCCGACAGTGATCATTGGTTCAGCGCTGGATATCGTCACTCACTGTGGTGTGCCGCGATTCCTGTTCACCGACCTGCCGCTTGGCAATCCGCTCGGGATCCCGGGGGACAAGCGGATGCAGCATGAGGTTGTCAGTCTCGCCCTGACCTTGTTCGAGTCGGCGACCCAGGCAAACACCGTCGTCCGGGCGAAGGTGCGCTGGAGCGACAGCGATGACTGGCGCAGCCGCTATGCGCAGATCAGGCCCGAAGATCGCGCCCGACTGGCCGCTGCCGGGGAAGCGCGTCGAGCCCTCCGGGATCAACTGAAAGCGTCAGGAAAGGTCCGTGATTCATGATCCTGAGTAACGTTCTGCACTCGACGCAGGATTCTGAGAAACTCGGCATCATTCATCAAACCCTGAACAAGGACACCGCCACCTCATGAAACTCGGCCTCATTCCAGTCAACATCGGGTTGAACGATCCTGCCCAGATCATCGGTCTTGCACAGCTCGCAGAGTCTGCCGGCTTTGAATCCGTCTGGACCTTCGAGCATGTCATCGTCCCGCTCGACTACACGTCGAAGTATCCCTACAACACCAGCGGCAAGATGGGCGCAGCACCCGAAACACCGCTGGTTGACCCGCTCATCGCCCTGACCGCAATCGCCGCGGCGACAAAGACGATTCGTCTTGGCACGGGAGTCAACATCCTGTCTCAGACCAACCCGCTTCTGCTCGCCAAGCAGACGGCCAGCCTCGACTTCATGTCCGGTGGCCGGTTCATGCTCGGTGTTGGCATTGGCTGGTTGCAGGAAGAGTTCATCGCCATGGGCACACCTTTTGAAAAACGGGGGGCCCGTTTTGACGACTATGTGATGGCCATGCGCAAGGTCTGGTCAGGCGAGGTGGTTGAACACCAGAGCGAATTCCTGAACTGGTCCGGGTTCAAGAGTTATCCCCTGCCACGACAGAACCCCATGCCCATCATCATGGGTGGCAACAAAGGCAAAATCCTCGAGCGGATTGCGCGCCATGGCAATGGCTGGTTTGTCCCGGGCAGCGATCCGGCGGAACTGGTCAATCAGCTGAGTCAACTCAAGGCCGAATGTACCCGCCTTGGTCGCGACTTCCGTGATATTGAGATCACCTGCATGTGGCCTGGCGCTGGGGGCATCGAAGCTTTGCAGGTTCTCGAAAAGGCGGGAGTGCACCGGGCCGTTGTGCCGTTGATGGCGCTGGGCACCAACCCGATGGAAGGCATTCGGAAACTGGGCAAGGAAGTGATCAGCCGACTCCCGTAACCCGGTTCAGGATTCCGGCGATACCGGCAGCCGCCGGTGTCGCAGCCGGTAATGGGCAACCAGCCATTCGGTCCCGGCCCGATAGCCGAACAACTCCTCACACGCCATGAAAAACAGCCGCCATCGGTTCACCCACCTGTCGACGTCGTTTCCGTACGTCTCGGCCAGCACGGCCCGAACACGAAGCCGATTGGCATCCAGGCGGGAAAGCCAGGCTCTGGCAGTACGCTGATAGTGGATCCCGGGCACCTGCCACTGTGCCTCGATCGCCAGATGCTGATCGAACTGCGCGAGTGTATCGATGGCCGGCATCAGACCGCCGGTAAAGAAGTGACGTCCCATCCAGTTGTCTTCGCCCGCTGTTTCATAGGGATAGGCTGTCTCCCGATGACAAAAGATGTGCACAAACAGGCAGCCGTCGGTTTTTAGCCAGCGAGCAATGCGCTCGAGAAGCACCCTGTAGTTGCGCATGTGCTCGAACATTTCGATCGACACCACCCGGTCGAAGCGCGCCCCTTCAAAATCCAGGTGGTTCACATCGCGAGTCAGTACTTCGATGTTGGCAAGCCCGTGCTGCGCTGCAGTCTGTTCAATGAATTGTCGCTGGCTCGCGGAATTTGATACCGCAGTAAACCGCGACCCGGGATATCTGGCCGCGGCCCACAACGTGAAGGATCCCCAGCCGCAACCCAGATCGAGGACCTCCTGCCCATCGGCCAGCTCGGCACGTTCTGCGTAGAGCAACAGCATCGCAGCCTCGGCTTCATCCAGCGTGCTGTTGGCGTGCTCAAAGAGACAGGCGCTGTATTTCAGGTGATCACCGAGGACCAGGCGAAAAAAAGCGGTCGGGACTTCGTAGTGCTGTTCATTTGCAGCCTGTGTGGCCAGCGCCAGTTCGCTCTGGGCAAGTTCCTGCATGAGCGCATCGATCCGGGCCAGTCGTGAGCGTTCTCCGTCCCGATATTCATCCCGTATCCGGCCACGAACGATTTGCCGGATTCCCTGACGCACCAGGAGATCAGGCAGGAGTCCGCGTTCGGCGAGTTCAATTCCCAGGCCCATCACGGACGGTCCATGCGACTGACCGCCAGACTATCAGCATCGTCACGACACCAGGTGTGTCCTTGTTTCAGCCCCCCCAGAGCCACCCACGGTTCGGTCATATTCGCCTCCTGTTAGCCAAACCAGCCATCCGGTTGGGTCCGTTGACTGACTTTACCCTCTTTTCATGATTCAAACCCTGGCACGAATTCTGCCATCCAACCTTAGAGCAAACAGGGTTGGGAACAATTCAGATGAATCTTATCCGGCAATTCGCCGAGCATCGCCTCGCACCCAACCTGCTCATGATCATCATGTTGCTGGCCGGCTTGTGGGCCATCCGTGTCATGCCCACCCAACTCGATCCACCGAACAACTTTCCGCTCGTCTTCGTGGAGATTTCCTGGCGTGGGGCCAGCGCCGAAGACGTTGAATCCCTGCTGACCAAGCCCATCGAACAACAGCTTCGCACTATGCCTGATCTTCAGGAACTCACTTCTCGCAGTCAGGATGGTTTCATGGGCATCAATGTCCAGTTCAACCACGGCACCGATCTTTCTGCCGCTCTCGACGAGGTGAAGCAGAGGGTTGCGAACATCCGGAATCTGCCACCGGAAATTGAACCACCCGTGGTTCGTCGACTCCTCGATATCGAGCCGATCGCCAGCGTCATCATCACTGGCAGCGGCGAAGTGGATGAACTGATTCCTCTCGTACGTGACTTCGAACGCGATCTGTACGCACGTGGTGTCGAGTTGATCGATTACGCCGGTCTGCCAAGAATGGAAATTGCGCTGCAGGTAGGCAGCCGTGAACTGCAGCAGATGGGCCTGTCGCTGAACGATCTTGCCCGACAGGTCGCTGCGGTCAGTGCGGACGTACCGGCAGGCACCGTGGGCATCGGGCAAGGGGCCCATACCCTGCGCAGTCTGGACCAGGTTCGCGATGCCGAAGGGTTTGCCTCGCTGGCCATCGAGTCCGGCAACGGTGTCTTTCATCTGGGTGACATCGCTGACATCGAAAAGCGCCCGGAACGGGGCCAGCCTGTGGTCCTGTCAAACGGCAAACCCGCCATCGAGATGGTCCTCTTCCGGCGCACGGCGACGGACGCGCTGCTTGGCAATCGCATCGTTGACCAATGGCTCGAGGACGTCACGCCCACGCTGCCGCAGGGCGTGACTCTGGAAAAATCGGTGGACGTCTGGAAATTGCTCGGTGCACAACTGCGGATGATCTGGACCAACGGCTGGACGGGTCTGATGCTCGTGCTGCTTGTCCTGTATGTATTTCTCAATACACGGGTTGCCCTTTGGGTCGCCGCCGGTATTCCCATCGCGCTGATGCTCGGGCTCGCAGGGTTTCATCTGGTGTTTGGCTACGGAATCAGCATTGTTGCCCTGCTCGGACTGATCATGGCAATCGGCATCGTCGTTGATGATGCGATTGTCGTCGCCGAGGATGTGGTGACACGTTACGAGTCCGGAGCCACCACGCTGGAGGCAGCGGTGGGTGGCTCCCAGCGCATGTGGGCTCCGGTCATGAGTTCGTCGATGACGACGCTGGCCGCGTTTCTGCCACTGCTGATCATCGGCGGTGTGATGGGCGACATGATCCTCGCGCTGCCAACAATTCTGCTCTGCGTGATTGTGGCCTCGCTCATCGAGTGTTTTCTGGTGCTCCCGGGCCATCTGCGTGCCAGCCTCGGCAAGCCCTCACGCTGGGATTCGGTACGGTGGCGCCAGCAATTCAATGCAGCTTTTCAGAGCTTTCGCGAAGGCCCGCTACTGAGAGGCGTACGGTATTCCCTGGCCCACCCTGGCACGACGCTCGGCATGTCACTCGCCGGTACAGCCGTGGCAGTGGTCCTGATGGCCAGCCATCACGTGCCTTTCAACATGGTCATGGGCTTCGACTTCGAAGCCATAGCCGCCAATGTGCAGTTTGCGTCCGGGTCAACAGCGCGAGACCGGGACAATTTCATTCGCCACCTGGAAACCACGCTCGAAGAGACCCATGCGGATACCGGAGGTGTGAACCTCGCAGGGGTTACCACCCGCTTGAATCTCGCCACGTTCGCCGACGAAAACATGGTTGGCGAACAATATGCCTCGCTGAACGCCAACTACGCATTCGAGGAAGACCGAAGCCTCCCACCGGCAGAGTTCATCAAACTCTGGCGTGCCAGGATCACCCAGCCGTCGTACATCGAACAGATGACGGTGGACATCGATGGTGGAAAAAACGGCGGGCAGGCCGATCTGACGCTGGTGCTGCGTGGGCGTGATCTGGCGTCCGTAAAAGCCGGCGCACAGGAATTGAAGACCGCGATGGCGGCTTACCCTGGCATTGCCAACGTGGTGGATGACGTGCCGTTTGGCAAGGAACAGATTGTTTTCGAGTTGACCCCGCGTGCTCGCGACCTGGGACTCACCACCTCTGAAGTCGGTTCCCAACTGAGGGCCGCCTACAGCGGCGCGCGTGTCCAGATCTTCAATGAAAACGAAACCGAGGTCGAAGTGCGCTTTGTGCTGCCCGATGCAGAACAGGATGATCTGAGCCAGTTGCAGCAGTTTCCCATCAAGACGCCCGCCAATACGCTGGTGCCACTGGGCAACATTGCCGACCTGTACAACCGTCAGGGAATCGACGTGATTCGACACACCGATGCACAGATGGCGGTACGTGTCAGCGCCGATGTCGACAGTGAAGTGGCCAATGCCATGACCCTGATCGAATCCCTGAAGTCGCGGGATCTGCCAAAAATACTCGAAGCCCACAATCTGACGTTCGGACTGGGTGGCAAATCGGAACAGGATGCGGTGATCCTCAACACCATGGCGCTGGGCGGGATGCTGACCCTGGTTCTGATCTACCTGATTCTGGCGTGGACGTTTTCATCCTGGCTCTGGCCGCTGGCGATCATGATGGCCATTCCCTTCGGTTTTACCGGTGCAGTCATCGGTCACTGGGTGACAGGCTGGGACGTTGGCGCCATGTCACTGCTCGGGTTTTTTGCGCTCACTGGCATCGTTGTCAATGATTCCATTGTCCTGATCAGTGTCTTCAGGGACGAGCGGGAACAGGGCACACCCACACCGCTGGCCCTGGAACGGGCTGTCACATCAAGATTCCGCGCCGTTGTGCTGACCTCCCTGACCACCATTGCGGGGCTTGCGTCGCTGATGTTTGTTTCTTCGACACTGGCGTTCATGGTGGCACCGATTGCTGTCACCCTGTGTTTTGGCCTCGCTTTTGCCACCTGTCTGGTCCTGTTCGTGATTCCTGCATTGCTGGTCCTGCTGGAGCGGCTCAGTGACTGGGTAACAACACGGCGGGCACCTTCGCGTTATCCGGTCGAATTCAAGGGAGATGTCGCATGAAAGCCATGATCCTGTCCAACCTGACAAAGTTCCGAACACCGCTTCTGCTGGTGTCCGGAACACTGATCGTGACCGTACTCCTGTTTGCCACCGGCCCCACATCGATCCCGGAAAAAACTGCCGAAAAAGCCTGGCCCATCACCGTCATTGACGTTGAGCCTGCTTACCTGCGACCGAGCTTCAGCGTGTATGGCCGTTATGAAGCCAATCAGCGGGCTGCACTTTCCAGTGATCTGATGGTACGCATTGGCGAAGTGCTGGTCCGTGAAGGTGATCTGGTCAGCGCGGGCGACGAACTCATCCGTCTGAATGCAGGTGATATCGACAGAAGGCTCCGGGAAATGACGGCCCGACACAACGGTGCCAAGGCTGCCCTGGGATCGATGCAAGGCGAACTCAAACTGGCACAACAGACTCGTGAAGACTACGCCGCGTTGCACAATGCCGCACAGTCGAAACTTGAGCGCCATCGCGAACTGCTGGCAAAACGCCTCATCTCGCAGGTTCTGTTCGACGAAGTGCACAGTCAGGCTGCGGAAGCCAGCATACGATTCCAGTCACAGGAACGTGTCCTGTCGGATCTGCCTAACCGAATTGTTCAGGCGCAATCGGACCTTGCCGCAGCTGCAGCCGGATGGGAGCAGGCCACGGTTGATCTGGAGGAAACCGTTGTCCGCGCCCCGTTTGCCGGACCGATTCTCAGTGTGACGGCTGCGGTGGGTGAAATGAACGTTCCCGGCAAGACACTGCTGCAAATTTCTTCCACCGACAGTCTGGAACTTCGGCTTGAAATGCCAGACCGATACATAGGCCGTCTGGAACGCTATCTGGATGCCAATGTGCCGGTTCCCGCCCTCACGGAAGAAGATCGTGAATTCACACTGGTGCGTCTGGGCCGTCAGGTGCGCAACGGCCAGAGTGGTGTTGACGCATTTTTCCTGCCCACCGATCCGCGTGCAGGATCGTCGGTCATCGGTCGTGTGCTCCGGGCAAGAATCACGTTACCGGCAGAAGCCGATCTGGTGGCACTGCCCACCGAGTCGATCTACGAAAATGACCGCATTTATCGGGTGATTGACAGTCGACTGCACGCCACGCAGATCGAGCGGGTGGGTGAAACCAGTATTGATGGTCGCTATCAGGTGCTGGTGCGATCTGCCGAGCTGAAAGGTGGCGCGTCCGTACTGGTGACCCAGTTGCCACAGGCAGTAAACGGGATGCTGGTTGCTCCCATCAAGGAAGTCACAGGACAGATCGCAGCCCGGCCGGCGCAAGCCGTTGCTCTGGCCCAGCGTCAGTCCCCGCTTCTGTAGCCGGGCCGCTGTGGCGTCGCATCGGCGTCATTCACAGTACCAAAACTGAAATGGATGACAGCCGTTCAGTCACGGAAGCTGACCATGGAATCGATCACTCTTGCGTCATCTTCCAGCAAATACACGCGCCCCTGCGTTACCCTCCCTGGTTGTCCAGCGCTTTTTGATGTCACCCGTTGGCGCTCACCAGCTTCGGACGAGGTAGCTCGAGGATCCTGCACGGCAGAAGGCACCGACAAAGTCCCTCGATGTTCCGGCACGCAGATTTCTATTCCTTCGTTCGCGCAGCGATGTTTTCCAGCACCTGCAACATGGAGCCCGGCAATGGAAACACAATCGTCGAGCTTTTTTCGCTGGAGATCTCGACAAGCGTCTGCAGATACCGCAGTTGCATGGCACCGGGTTCGGCGCTTAGTTCACGAGCAGCCTGAACAAGTTTTTCAGCTGCCTGTTGTTCGCCTTCAGCGTGGATGATCTTGGCGCGCCGTTCGCGTTCCGCTTCGGCTTGCCTGGCAATCGCCCGAATCATGCTTTCGTTGATATCGACATGCTTTATCTCCACGTTGGAGACCTTGATACCCCACTGGTCCGTCTGCTGGTCGAGGATGTTGCGGATGTCCTGGTTGAGCCGGTCGCGTTCGGCGAGCAGCTCGTCGAGTTCATGCTGGCCGAGCACCGAGCGCAGCGTGGTCTGGGAAAGCTGGCCGGTGGCTTCCATGTAGTTTTCGACATTGATGATGGCGCGCTCCGGATCGATGACTCGGAAGTAGATGACCGCGTTCACCTTGACGGAGATGTTGTCGCGCGTAATGAGATCCTGCGAGGGAACGTCCAGAACCCGGATGCGCAGATCGACACGCACCATCTGCTGGACTCCGGGAATCAGCAGAACGAGACCTGGACCCTTCACCTTGTAGTAGCGACCCAGCATGAACACGACACCTCGCTCGTATTCACGCAGGATGCGGATGGCGCTGAACAGGGCGACGAGCAGCAGAACAACCAGAATGATGATGAATATATCCATGTTCAGTTCTCCGGTTCGACTTCGAGGACGAGGTCGTGGATTGCGGTGACGACAAGTCGGTCTTCCTTGTTGACGGGTTCGGTACAGCGCGCCTGCCAGATCTCCCCAAACGCGCGGACGTTGCCCTCCCCGGTGAAGCTGTGGACCGCGATGGCCGTAGCTCCGACCATGCTTTCCCTACCGGTCACGGGCTGCTTGCTGCGCATGTGCAAGGCTGCACCCGCGACCAGAAATACCATTCCCGCACCTGCGACTGTGAATGCGGCGATCATCGGAAGGGGGATCTGGTAACCAGGCAACTCGCTATCGATCAGCAGTACCGAGCCCATCACAAACGAGATCACTCCGCCGACACCAAAAATGCCAAAGGTGGGAGTCAGCACCTCAGCGATCAGCAGAGCGATGCCAAGTAGAATCAGGGCCAGCCCTGCGTAGTTGATCGGCAACATCTGCAGGCCGTAGGCGCCAAGCAACAGACAGATGCCACCGAAAATGGCCGCAAACATCGTGCCTGGGTTGTAGAACTCAAGGATCAAACCGTAGATCCCGATGATCAGCAGGCCATAGGCAATGCTGGGATCGGTGATGATGGACAACAGTTCGTGTCGCCAGTCCGGCACGACGCGATGGATCTGCACGTCCTTGGTATCGAACGTGTGCATGGTATTCCCAACCTTGACTTCACGATCATGGAGGGACTCCAGCAACGCCCGCAGATCTTCGCTCACCAAATCGATCACGTTCTGTTCGAGCGCATCCGACGCCCTGAGATTTGCACCTTCCCGAACGGTCTCCTCGGCCCAATCGATGTTGCGGCCACGCAATTCCGCCAGTCCCTGGAGGTAGGCCACCGCATCGTTGACGATCTTCTTGGTCATCGGATCGCTGTCGGCGACCGGTCGGGGCTTACCCTCGCCGGCATCCTCATCCGGCTTCGTATCGGGAGCGGGCTTTGGCATCGCGGGTGGCATTGGGGATGGTGAAATGCTGACCGGTGTCGACGATCCGATATTGGTCGCCGGTGCCATGGCAGCGATATGGCTGGCGAATGCGATGTATGTACCCGCGCTGGCTGCTCTGGCGCCGTCGGGGGAAACATAAGTCACCACCGGAATCCGCGAAGCCAGAATTGCCTTCACCAGATCACGCATGGATTTGTCGAGACCACCGGGTGTATCCATGCGGATGACTAGCGCTTCAGCGCCCTCCTCCCCGGCTTTCTCGATCGAACGCATCACGAGGTCCGCGCTCGCGGGCCCGACTGCTCCTTCAAGGTCGACGACCCAGACTGTGGATGCCTGCAGAGGCAGGATGTCCAGAAGGGCAACGATGAACAGGACAACGGCGGAGATACGCATCGGCCAATCTCCATGGAAAAAACCAACACACAGTGAATATGGGGCCATCACCTCCAGCGGACAAGGACATTCGACTGTCTGTTCGACGGGTCCGTCAACGATCGACACGCGTTCACGTCGCCAGTGCCACAACGTTCCAATCGAATCTGTCAGCGATAAGGTCAGCAAACGCACAGGCGGTTTGAGCTTCACCGTGCACGACGAAGCTGTGCTGCGGCACGGTGCCAAAGTGCTTCAGCCAGTTCATTGGCGCCGCCTGGTCGAAGAGAGGAGTATCCTGAATTTGCAGCTCCGGCGACTCCTGCAGTTTCCGGAGTCGCAGGGCCATGCTGGCCACAGAACCAGGGAACCCATGATGAGTGGATCATTTTTTCGCCACCACGACTCCGGGAATACCAATTATGAACGCGAAAACGCTCCAGTTTCACGACGATCTGCAGAGCAGTCCAACGCCGGCTCCAGCGATCTGATAGAGGGGCGAAGACGTACCCGTCCGTCAGAAGTTCCCCGGGACAGACTCAAACCTGATGCAAACTGTTTTATTTTCCAATCGGGATATTCGGAGTGTTTGCAAGGCAAGGGTGTCGTGAGAAGCGGTTGTTCATTTTGGTGAGGCCGATCGAGCGTGCATGAGGCGAGCAGACCACCACAGAGCGAACCAGCCGAGCCTGCGCGGCACACGACCGGTACTCATGGCGCTCGCCACCGTTATCCTGCTGCAATCGGCGTTCACCTGGCTGCCCCTGCTGCAGGCAGTGTTTTCATCCAGACCTCTCGGGGTTGTAGAAGTCATGTCGTGCATCGGCGCAGGTCTGCTCCTGCTGGTTGCGATTGAGCTCGACCGGTTGGCACCGCGTGCCTGGAAACGACGACGGGTGAAGGCTGTTCACCCGATTCGGCAGTGAGGCGTTGAACTGAAGTCAACGGGATTGCACACTCAAAGCTTCAATCCGGCCATTGGTGTTCCTTCATGATCGAACTCTCCCGCGACGGCGACGTTTTCACGTTGACGATGGCAGCCGGTGAAAACCGCTGGAATACCACCTTTGTACGGGCAGTCGCCAAGGTACTCGACGAAGTCGAAGGTTCTACCGGTGCAGCCGCACTGGTCACCACGTCTGCGAATGAAAAGTTCTATTCCAACGGGCTGGACCTCGACTGGGTGCGTGATGCATCGGCCAATCCGGAAGGAGGCGATCGTGCCCCGTTTGCCGACGAATTCATGAAACTCATGGCGCGAATGATCACGTTCCCGATACCGACGGTTGCCGCGATCAACGGCCATGCATTTGGTGCCGGTTTCATGTTTTCGCTTTGTCACGATGTCAGGCACATGCGCGCCGATCGTGGTTTCATCTGTGCAAACGAAATGCAGTTGGGCCTGACGATCCCGACCCCGGAACTGGCGCTGTTCCGCCACAAGCTGTCGAGTGATGTATTTTTCGAGACAGTTCAGCTCGCCCGTCGCTGGACCGGACCCGATGCGCTTGCCAGGGGTATCGTTCAAGCCACCGGTGCCGTGGACTCACTGCTGGTCAGCGCTCAAAGGCGCGCCGCAGAACTGGCTCCTCTGGGGGCCAACCGCTCACTATTCAGCGGTCAGAAGGAGCGCCTGTTTGGGGAAAACGCTGTGCTTGATGGACCACACGGCGCCGCGTTCATGCTGAGAAATCTGCACCTGTACGGACACTGATCCCCGGCGGTCCGATTCCGCCGGAGAGCCGGGCTCTGCCCTGTTGGTTCAACGCCCTTTGCCGGGTTGGATCAGCCCAGACACAGCGCCGCAGCCAGTACGTCAGCGACTACCAGCTGTTCACATGCAGAATGGGATCGAGTGGCTTGCGGGGACCTGCCTTGAAGTCGGTGCCCTTGGTGTAAGCCACGGCGATCATCGCGCACTGCGTGATTTCCGCGTAGGGAATGCCGAGAATCTTCGCCGCTTCTTCTTCGTGCATCAGGTGCAGCGTTGTCCACGCGGTGCCCAGTCCGCGTGTCCGGGCGGCCAGCATGAAACTCCACGCGGCAGGCAGGATCGAGCCATAGGTGCTGGCCTGCGCCACCACGCCAAAGGGCGCGGGTATACTCTCCACGCGACCACCGATGCAGGGAATCAACAGGACCGGAGCCTTTTCCATGTTGTCAGCCAGGTACTGCGCGGAATCGACAACCTTCTCCTGCACCTTCGTCATCGTGGGATCTGCTGCGTGCACCTGATGCGCCGAAGCCTGCATGCTGGGATAGACCGCCCAGCCTTTGCGATACAGTTCAGCGAGCGCCAGGCGCTTGGCCGGATCGGTCACCACCATCCATTGCCATCCTTGCGCATTGGAGCCCGTGGGTGCCTGCAAGGCGATTTCCAGGCACTCGCGAATTACAGACAGCTCTACGGGCCGATCAAAATCCAGACGCTTGCGTACGGCGCGTGTGGTGGTCAGCAGTTGGTCGGTGGTCAGAGTCACGGTCGAAGACATCAGGTTTACCTTGTTCGTTGATTGGCTGGTTGGTGAGTCGGACGGACAGGCGCACGTCTGCATGCCACAGATGGGTCATGCCCGTTGGCGGAATTGTAGATGCAACTCACTCCGGACTGCATGATGCCGGATAGTGGAGAACATTACCTTTCAGGGCCGTTCAGGGACCAGCTGCGTGTCTGATGATCTGCATGTAGGTGCGCACGCTGTTGGCCAGATTGTCGACAGCTATCTTTTCGTTGGTTCCGTGGAAGCCAGTCAGGTCTACCGGGGTCACGACCATCGGATTGAATCGATAGGAATTGTTGGCGATCTTGCCATAGTGCCGTGTATCTGAGCCTGCGATCATGAGTCCTGGTGCGATGACGACACCTGCATTCGTCTCACGAATTGCCCGGGCGATGATGCCAAATCCAGCCGCGTTCCAATCCGAGACCGCGGAGGCATCGAGTCCATCTTCCGCAGCTCCGCGAACCGTGACCTGGTCGTCCTCAACCACGTTCCTGACATGCGCCAGCACGCTTTCCGCCGTGTCTTGCGGGTGCACGCGGAAGTTGACGGTCGCAATGGCTTCTATGGGCAGGACATTGGTCTTCACGCTGCCCGAGAGCATCGTTGGCGCCGTTGTGGTGCGCAGCATCGCGTTGCCAAAGGTGCTGTTCGACAGTTGACTTTCGAGCAGTCCGCCAAACAGCCACTGGTTGGCAAACAGCACCTTGTAGCCAAACGACATGTGCCGGCTGATCGAGTCGAACATGTCGCCCGTCAGGCCGGAAAGACCTCCCGGCACGGGGTGCGCTTCAAGCGCCGTGATGGCCTGCGCCAGCACGCCCACGGCGGTTTGCCTGGGTGGCATGGATGAGTGACCACCCGCCCCTGTGGCAACAATCTGCAGTGTCAGGCTGCCTTTTTCGGCCACATTGATGGTCGCGGTACGGGCTTCAACACCCGGTAACAGTCCATCAAACAGGAAAGAACCTTCGTCCAGCGACCAGGCCAGTTGCACACCCTGCCCTTTGAGCAATTCGACAACGGACGCGGCTCCGCGGGTTCCGCCAACCTCTTCATCATGCCCAAAGCTGAAGTAGATCGTGCGATCAGGCTTGAACCCTGCTCGGAGCAGTTCCGTGGCGGCCTCCAGTTGGGCCACCACCGCACTCTTGTCATCGAGCGCACCGCGACCCCAGATCACTCCATCCTTGATGACACCGGCAAACGGTGGCTGCTCCCAACTGCTCTCGGTCCCGGGAATCACGGGTACCACGTCATAGTGTCCGGTGAGCAGAACCGGAGCCAGCGAGGGGTCACTGCCTTCCCAGCGGTACAGCATGGTGTATGCACCCGCCATCGTCAGCGACATGCCGGCATTCACTTCGGGATATTTGCTCCTGACCCATTCGATGAAGCCCGTGAACTGCTCAGCCTCAAAATCCTCCGCCTGCTGATGCGACACTGTCCTGAAACGAATGGCCTGCGACAGGCGCGCGGCGATGGCCTGCTCATCGAGGCTGATTTCGACGAGTGCGATCTCTTCGACCTCGCTCGGCGTGTGCAGAAAAGCCCGCACCAGCACCACGACGGTGAGCAGCAATCCGGCGACGACCACCCCGACCAGGAACTTTTTCATGACGGCATTGGCGATCCACGCGCTGAGCTTGCGAGTACTGAGCGTACCGGGGTCGCCCCAAAACAGCCAGATCTTGGCAGACACCACCAGAGCGCTGGCTTCATCTTCGTGGCACAGTCGCATGACAATAACGACACAGCGCGGACAGACATGCCGGGAACACTTTTTGCCAGCACCGAAGGTCGGCTGCTGGGGCTGGGGCTGGCGCTCGCTGGACTGATGATTCTGGCATTCGGGGTGGGTTGGCACCTGTATCCGGACAGCGTGCTGACCTACGCAGCGATGACGGGACTTAACCTGGTGATCGGACGGGCCGCAGGGATGACCCTGGGCTATGCCAGTGGACTGGGTCATGCCCAGGTGATTCCCCTCAACATGCTGGTGGAGACGGTGCAGGTGTTGGTGGTGTATCCGCTGTTCGCGCTCAGCTGGGGACAGCTGATCCAGCTGCGTTCACTGCAGCCGTTTGTCAAGCGCATGCACGCTGCCGCCACGGCGCGGGACGGCGCCGTGAAAAAATTCGGCATCGCGGGATTGTTCATTTTTGTTTTCATGCCGTTCTGGATGACCGGCCCTGTGGTGGGCGCGATCATCGGATATCTGATCGGTTTGCGCCCCTGGGTCAACCTGACCGTGGTGTTGGCAGCCACTTGCGTCGCGATTGGTGTGTGGGGTCTGCTGCTGAACGAGCTGAGCGCGTGGGCGGCCAATTTCAATCAATTGGCACCCTATCTGCTGGTCGTCGCCATCGCGCTGATCGCCGGCGCGATGCGTCTGCTGGGGCGGCACCGTGAACTGCCGTCGCAGTAGGGACGCAGTAGGGACGCAATAGGAAACAACGGCGGTTCAAACGCGGCACTACCCGCCTTTGCGGTTTCGCCTTAGGTGGTGAAGCGTTGTGAGACGGTAGTGAGAACGATCAGCCGCCATTGATGCGGGGTATCAGTACCACTTCGGCACCGGCAGGAATGGGTTCACCCCAGTTGTCGCGAAAGATCTCGCCGTTGATGGCAACGGCAATTCCCGCATCAAGATGGTTTTCGACTTTTGGATAACGTTCGACAAGCTTGCGCATCAACTCACGAATGGTGGCCGCTTCGATCTCGACCGATGCCGCACCACCAACCGCGCCACGCAACAAGCCCGTCACCGCGATCTTCATGATCTGGCGGGTCGCAACACAGGTGACCCTGATCCATTCGCAGTTGCAAATGGATCAGGCCCGGGCAATCCCGGGATCGCGTTGTTTCCCTGCGTGTCACGCATGGAAAGCACTGTCACCTTCCGCGCCCGCCGGGACAAACCGGACGGGAAGCTCGAAGTCACCAGCGCCTTCCTGTCTCGCAGATCTAACCCGCCGATCGCTGTGCCTTGATAGCCTTGAGAATGCGTGGTGGTGACATCGGCACATGATTCATGCGCACACCCACGGCATTGGACACCGCATTGCCGATCGCTGCCAGCGGCGGCACGATCGATGTTTCACCAACCCCGCGAATCCCGTACGGATGTCCGGGATTCGGAATCTCGAGGATCTTGGTGTCGATGAAAGGCAGGTCGGAACACACCGGAATGCGATAGTCGAGGAAGCCCGGGTTCTGCAACCGGCCGTCCTTGCCATACACGTACTCTTCATTGAGTGCCCAGCCAATACCCTGTGCAGCGGCACCCTGGAACTGGCCTTCCACGTAGTCCGGATGGATGGCCTTGCCGGCATCCTGGATCACGGTGTAACGCAGCACCTTGGTGGCTCCCGTTTCCGGATCCACTTCCACATCGCAGATGTGGCTGGCAAACGACACGCCCGCACCATCGGCAACCGTTTCATTGTGACCCGCAATCGGACCACCGGTACGTGGCGACTTGGCAGCCAGTTTCGCAAGCGTAAGCGGCTCCAGATTGTTGTGCTGCACACCGATGGCAATCGCCTGTCCATCTTTCCACTCCACTTCCTCGACCGGGATATCCCAGGTCTTGGCGGCGCGCGCGCGCAGTTCGTTCACTGCGTTGCGGGCTGCAAAGATGATGGCCATGCCTGACGAAAATGTTCCGCGGCTGCCTTCGGTCGTGTCGTTGTGTCCCAGGGACGCGGTGTCGGCGATGGTGCATTTCACCTTTTCATACGGAACACCGAGTTCTTCAGCGGCAATCAGCGACAGCGAAGCCCTGGAGCCACCCACGTCGACGGTACCCACGGAAACGTTGACGGTTCCGTCCACGCCGATATTGATGGTCGCACAGGTCTGCCCACCGAAGTTGAACCAGAACCCGCACGCCATGCCACGACCCTGGTTCGGGCCGAGCTTGGCCTTCATCTGCGGGTGACTCTTGACCGCTTCCAGCGTGGCGCGGATACCAATGGGTCCGTAAGTCGGACCATACGATGCACGGGTTCCTTCGCTGGCGGCATTGAGCAACCGGAAGTCCACCGGGTCCATCCCGATCTGCTGGGCAACCAGGTCCATCGTGCTTTCGACAGCAAATGCGGCCATGGGTGCCGACGGCGCCCGATAGGCAGCCACCTTCGGGCGATTCACCAGCACGTCATAGGCGATCGCCTTGACGTTGGGCAGGTCGTAACAGGCCCATGCAGTCATGCCACCGAGCATGCCCCAGATGCCAGGGAACGCGCCGTCCTGGTAACGCAGGACCGCGAGCGCGCCGGTAATGCGACCATCACGCTTGGCACCAATCTTGATGTCGATCGACGTCGAGCAGGTTGGACCGGTACCACGAAAAACTTCTTCGCGGGTCAGCACCAGTTTGACGGGTCGGTTGGCCTTGCGCGACAGCGCCAGCGCAATGGGTTCCATCCAGACGTGGGTCTTGCCACCAAAACCACCACCGATTTCGGACGAGGTGACCTTCAGTTTGGCGATATCCATGCCCAGCAACTGGGCGCACTGGGTGCGGAACGTGAAGTGACCCTGGGTAGTCACCCACAGTTCACCCTGTCCGTCCGGCCCGACGCTCGCCAGGCAGGCCTGCGGTTCGATATAACCCTGGTGGGTCTGCTCGGTCTTGTAACTGCGTTCGATGATGACATCGGCTTCTGCAAACCCGGCTTCAACATCACCATGGCCAAACTGGGACACCTGACAGACATTGGTCGGCTTGTTGGATTCAGGATTGCCCGTGGTACGGACCCACGACTGCACGATGGGCGCGCCGTCCTGCATCGCCTCATCGACGTCCGTGACGTGGGGCAATATCTTGTATTCAACCTTGATGAGCTTGAGCGCCCGCTTGGCGGTCTCTGCGTCGATCGCAGCGACGGCGGCCACTGCGTGTCCGTCATACAGCGCGCGGTCACGGGCCATGCAGTTCTCGAGGACATCGAGCATGTCGCGCTTGCCCTGCACCTTGTCGGGCAGATCGGCACTGGTGATGATCGCCTTCACACCAGGCAGTTTTTCAGCCTTGCTGGTATCGATCTTCTTGATCTGTGCATGCGCATGCGGTGAACGCAGGATCAAACCCACCAACTGGCCGGCGGCCGAGGCATCCGCCCCGTAACGTGCACGACCGGTCACCTTGTCGAGGCCATCCGGGCGAGGCACACGCGTGCCGATGATCTTGAAGGTCTGATTCGTAAAACTCGGATCAGTTGTCACTGTTCATTCTCCTGAATTCGAAACATCTTGTGCGATGAAGTGTCGGCTCTTCAAAACCTTACGCGCTTTTTTTCACGTTCTTTCTGGCTGCCTTCTTCGCCGCCTTGGTCGCATCCACCGCCATCTCCTTGGCTGCAGCCTGAACCGCCCGCACGATCTTGTCGTAACCGGTGCACCGGCACAGATTGCCAGCCAGCGCATAGCGGATCTGCTCTTCGGTCGGATCCGGATTTCGATCCAGCAGGGCTTTTGCAGCCACCAGGAAACCCGGCGTGCAGATGCCACATTGCAGCGCGGCATGTTCGATGAACTTGGATTGCAGGGGATGCAGCTTGTCGGCTCCCGCCATGCCTTCCACGGTGGTCACGGTCCGACCGTCTACTTCAGCACCCAGCACCAGGCACGCGCAGACCAGTCGATCATCGACCGTCACGCTGCAGGCGCCACAGTCACCTGTACCACACCCTTCCTTGGCACCCGTCAGCCCGATTCGATTTCGCAGTACGTCAAGCAGGACTTCGCCGGGCTGACATACAAATTCAATGGCATCGCCATTGATCGTTGTTGTGACATGAACTCCGGACATGACGCTTAACCCCCTGCTCGCTGATAGGCGATTCTTGCGGCCCGTTTGGCCAGTACGCCTGCTACTTCGGTTCGAAATTCCACAGTACCCCGTTTGTCGTCGATGGGACGACAGGCTGCCTCACACGCCGCGACCAGCGCTGCGATGGCGTCATCATCGAGTTTGGTGCCGAGGATGGCCTTGCGTGCTGCGGGAACAAGCAGCACCGTCGGTCCGACGGCGCCCAGCACAACGCGGGCATCTTCCACCACACCACCACGGCCGAGCGTCAGGTTGACGGCCGCGCTGCAGACCGCGATGTCCATCTCGGTGCGTGGCGTGAATCGCAGATAGGCATCGCCGACCTTGCCCTTCCGGGCTGGCAGCGTGATGGCTTCAATGACTTCACCTTTTTTCAGTGAGGTCTTGCCTGGACCGGTGACAACCTGCTCGACCGCGACGGTACGCCGACCCTTGGGGCCTACCACGACCGCCTTGGCCTTCGCAGCAACCAGGGCCGGTACGCTGTCTGCGGCGGGTGATGCGTTGCAGAGATTGCCAACCACGGTGCAACGACTCTGGATCTGGTCGGAGCCAATCAGGTTGGCGGCTTCGACAACACCAGGCCATGCTTTTTTCAGCGCCTCGTGTTCGCCCAACTGTGCGCACGAGACCGCAGCACCGATCTTGAATCCGCTGGCCGACTTGCTGATGGACTGCATGGCCGGGATCCGCTTGATATCGACCACCAGATCCGGGTCGATGACTCCGCTCTTCAGACGAACCAGCAGATCGGATCCGCCTGCCAGTACAAAGGCTTGGCCTTTGGCCTTGGACAGCAGACCGACTGCTTCCTTGGTGGATGTGGGCGCTTCGTATCTCATGGGCTTGAGTCTCTCCTTGGTTGGACGCGCTGGACTTGATATTGAGGCCTCAGCCCTGCCATTTGCATGACAGCCGCGAGGCCGGTGAATTCGATCGAAAGGTTATTACCGCAGGTTACTCGCCGGACGCGTGAACCGCATCAGGCAACTTCAACCGTCGCATGAAAGTTTGCCTTCCCCAAGCCACATAGTAGTGAAAACCGGGAAACAATAGGAATAGGGAAGCCCGTCAAAAAGGCATAAACGCGAAGTTCCGGGCCATCGCAAACGATCCGCGACGGTTTGCGAACTTTTGCGATGCGAGCGAGCCCTGCCTGTCGCCGGATCTGCGGGATCAGAAGTCCTGTTGCTTGCGTTGGACAAGCACAGACAACTGGGGGCCTTTTCAAGGCGTTGCGCGTTGCGCGTTGCGCAACGAAAGGCGCACAATTCATTTCGTGATTCGATCAATACGCCGTAGAGGACTTCGAAGCTTCTTTGAATCGGGCCGAACGTCGGGCATTCATGCTTCACATGTTGCACGGCTTCGAATGCTGCTCACCGCATCGGATACGTCCTCCGTAATCGGAGATATGGACATCCCGGGCTTCAGGCTTCATGCCCTGAAAGGGAAAATGAAGGGTCGATGGTCGATCACTGTAAACGGAAACTGGCGGCTTACCTTCGAGTTCCAGGACGGCGACGTTCACCTGCTCGACTACGAGGATTACCACTGATGCGCATGCACAATCCACCACACCCGGGCGAGTTCATCAAGGAAGTATACCTGGAGCCTAACGGCATCAGCGTTCGGGCACTTGCCGAGAGCCTCGGCGTATCACCGTCAACAGTAATGAGAGTCGTGAATGGCACCAGCTCGATCACACCAGAAATGGCGCTGCGCCTGGAGAAGGCGTTGGGAAGATCACCGGAGAGCTGGCTGACGATGCAGCTCAATTTCGATCTTTGGCAGGCTCGAATGTCGTTGGACCTGACGGCGGTAAAGCAGATCGAGTTTGCTGCCTGACAGGCACTCGACCCGGTAACCTGAATCCGCATGTGCGTCACAGGTCACAGGGATTTCCGCGCAACAACCGGGAGTGCCAAAAGGTCTGAACGAATCATGCGCGTGCGGAAGGCTCAGACGCCAGTTTCACGACAAACTCCACGACCCCGTGACTCCTTTCCAGTGCTGGGCTTCCGGCTGCCTCGATACCGATCCTGTAGTGACGTTGGAAGTGACGTTGGAAGTGACGTTGCACAGACACGACATGACCGAATGGAAAGCGGCATGGAGGATGAGTCGGGGCCTTGCATCGATCCACTTGCATAGTGAAACGCGTCTTTGAATACAAATGAGAATTATTGCTTTTTAGTATTCTATCTCCTACAGTCGTTTCACCGCTGCCGAGTTTTTGCATCCATGAAGCCTTCGTTGACCGTTGCGCGCGTTCTGCTGCTGACGCTCACCCTGCCTATCGGCACCACCTTCGCCGAAGAACCCGCAAAAGAACCGGCAAAGGAAACGGCAAGAGACCCGGCCGCAAACAGCAACTTGATCGAACTTGAAATTGTCACCGTGCTTGGCACCAGGGATCACACGGCCAACCTGCTGGGCTCCCATCAGGTACTGGATGCGGAGACACTGGGCAAGGCCCATGTGATGACCACCAACGAAGCCTTGCGCAAGGCCGTCGGGATCAACGTTCGGGATGAAGAAGGATTTGGCTTGCGCCCGAACATCGGAATCCGGGGACTTAACCCCACCCGGTCCACCAAGGTACTTCTGCTGGAAGATGGCATCCCGCTCGCCTATGCCCCTTATGGCGACAACGCCAGTTATTACCACCCTCCCATCGACCGGTTTGCCCGCATCGAGATCCTGAAGGGTGCCGCGATCAACCAGTACGGCCCGCAGACCGTTGGCGGGGTCATCAACTACATCACGCCGTCCCCCAGTGACGAGTTCGCCGGCCTGTTGCGGGTCACCGCGGGCAACCAGGACTACTCCAATGTGCACGCCATGGTGGGTGGTGCCGGATTGCAGCTCGATATCGTCGACAAACGTGGCGACGGTTCGCGCGCCAATACGGACAGTGTCCTGCGGGACGTGAACGCCAAGTGGCTCACGGAACTGGGCGACGACCACACGCTGATACTCCGGGCGAACCATTACGTGGAAGACTCCAACATCAGCTACACCGGTATCACCGAAGCGGAGCTTGCGCAGTTCGGTCACCGGTACGACCCTTTCAACAACGATGAATTTGACGCCCGTCGAACCGGCCTGTCGGTGACCCACGACTGGCGGCTGGCAGAGCACGCCAAACTCACCACGAACCTCTACCACTCGAGCTTCGATCGCGACTGGTGGCGACAAGCCAGTACCACTTCCGATTCACAGTGCAACGCCGTGCAGTACACCAGCAACGGTCAGACCCTGAACTTCCAGCAGGCTCGGGCGGCCGGCGTCGCCGTTCGTCCTGACGACTGCCTTTCGCGGCAGGGACGACTGCGCAGCTACACCAGTTACGGCATCGAGCCGCGTCTTGATGCCGACTGGTCCATGGGCGATATCGGCAGTGCACTCACCGTGGGTGCACGTGTGCATGTGGAAGACCAGGTCCGCCGCCAGCGCAACAGCAGCAGTGCCAATGGCAGTTCGGGAACACTGGTGGAGCGCAATACGCGGGAAACCACGGCCAATTCAATATTCCTGCAGAACCGGTTCACCATCGGCAACCTTGAAATCGCGCCTGGTGTGCGACACGAACACATTGAGAATGATCGCATCAACGGGTTGAACAGCGCCTCGGGAGAGGCCACGACAAGTGCGTGGTTACCGAGTCTCGGGGTGAGCTATGCGGTAAGCGATCAACTGACGGTGTTTGCCAGTGCACACGAGGGATTTTCGCCACCCCGTACGGAAGACCTGATCGACAACAGTGGTTTTCAGACCAGCGTCAATGCGGAAAAGAGCCACAACCTTGAACTGGGTCTGCGCACTGAACTCGGCGCGATGAGTCTCGATGCAACACTCTTTCGCACGCGCTTCGACACGCAGATTGCCGTGGGATCCATCGCCGGTGGCAGCACGCCGCTGGCCGAAGGAGAAACCCTTTACGAAGGCCTGGAAGTCAGCGCCTACACCAGTCGGGAAAACCTGTTTGGCTGGACGTGGACGCCCTACGTCCAGCTCGCGTGGACGTGGTTGCCCACTGCAGATCTGGAAAGCGATTTTCTGCGCGTGGACAACCGCACGCTGATTCCGGGAGCGATCGAGGGCAAGCGTCTGCCTTACGCCCCTGAACATCTGTTGACGGCGAGTATCGGTGCGGAACTGCCAGCGGGTTTTGATGCCAACCTTGAACTGGTGCATGTCACGGACCAGTACGCTGACTTCGAGAATACAAAGGAGCCGCTGGCCAACGGCAATGGACAGATTGGCGAAATCCAGGGGTACACCATCTTCAACGCAGCGCTCAACTGGGAGCTGCCGGATTATCCGTTGACCCTGTTTGCAACGGTGAAGAACATCGGTGGCGACAAATACATTGTTGACCGGACTCGCGGCATTCTCGTTTCACCACCCCGCATGGTGCAGGCCGGGGCTGAACTGAGGTTCTGATTCGTCCCGGGTGCGTTGGTGCCCGGACGCCCTCGCGTCCAGGCACTTGCCATCAGGTGCATACCCAGAATTCACTCATGCCCCGAAAACTCGGAATGGCGTGATACACATGACCCTTCGGACTCCGGCGAAGATCCGGGTAACGTCGGACCAGCCCCAGAATCGCTTCCTGCGCTTCCGCCCTCGCCAGATGGGCACCTAGACACAGATGCCGACCGCCGCCAAAGGACTGGTGATGGGTGTCCTGCCGGGTAATGTCGAAACGCTCCGGTTGCGGATAGATGGAGGGATCATGGTTGGCCGCAGCGAGGGAAGTCGACAGCGATTCACCCCGATGCACCGGGCAGCCACCGACATGGATGTCCCGGTCGGGGATGCGGCCGGAGTTGACCACGGGTGAGTCAAACCTCAGCGCTTCTTCGACCGTGTTACCGATGAGGTCTGGACTGCCGCGCAGTTTTTCCAGTTCCCCCGGATTGTCGAGCAGCGCCTTGATCGCATTGCCAATCAGGTCGGTTGTCGTGACGTTGCCCGCAATCAGCAGCAGATTGCACTGCTGGATCATTTCCGTTTCCGTGAGTCGATCGCCCCCCTCCTCCGCGCGGATCATGTCCGATATGAGGTCGTCGCCGGGATCACGCCTTCGCGCTGCAATTTCGGTGGCAAAAAAGGCTTCCAGCAGTTTTCGCGCCTCGTCACCCCTGGCCTTTTCGTCCGGTTGGGCAAAAGGATTGAAACTGACCTTCACACTTTCATCCGACCACTGCTTGAAGTCGCCCCGCCTCGCCGGATCGATACCCAGCATCTCGGCGATGACAACCGTGGGCACGGGGCCGGCAAATTCCGTGATGAGATTGAATTCAGGAGCGCTGATATCCGCCAGCACCATATCAACCACCTTGCGGATACGTGGCCGCCAGCGCTCCACCGCTGCCGGTGTGAAGGAACTGCTGACAAGGGAGCGCAGGCGACGATGTCCTGGTTCATCCATCAGCAGCATGGAGGGCTCTTCCTGGCGATTGCCACCAAGCAGGAAATTGGCCGAGAAGGTGCCGGGATTCGCCTTGCGCGGATCGGACCAGAAGTCGCGATCCCGCAGGATTTCACGAACATCATCGTGCCGGGTGTAGATGAATCGCCTGAGCACCGAGTCCTCGAAGACCGGCGCATGCTCACGCAGTTTGCCCAGCACCGCATAGGGGTCGCGGCGAAAGTTCTCATCCAGGGGCGTCAGCCCGATGCCCATGGGGAGGTCAACCTGATCCATATTGCGAGTCTCTTACGGCTGTACGGTTTGGGGACAAACGCATGTTGGCATGCCGCACATGCGGCCAGCAACGGTCTGAAAATCACTTCAGGCACCTGCTGTTTTCACGGTGTAACCGAGTTT
>JBGSHJ010000058.1:0-37205 GCA_041752315.1 Pseudomonadales bacterium | reverse complement strand
CCGCGGCAGCGGCTGCGTCGCCAGCTGCATCGGCAGCGGCGTCAGCAGCTTCTGCGGAAGCTTCGGTCACAGCTTCAGCCGCACTGGAAGCTGCGTCCGACGCGGAAGCGGCGGCATCCTGGGCAGAATCGGCTGCGTCCTGCGCAGCATCCGCTGCCTTATCCTGTGAGCACGCGCCAACCAGCAGCGCGAACACACCAATCGACAAAACTTTGAGCATCGTGTTGAGTGTTTTCATGAACACCTCCTTTTTTGGAGGCGCAAGAATAGCTGAAAAGTTTTACTTGAACAGCGGGGCCGTGGCCTTCTTTGTCAAATCGACCCGAATAGTTGCCTCAATTCGGGGCGGAAAGGTGGGCAAGACCTTCCAGACCCGCTTGACGGGCACCAATGCCCCGTTAGCATGCCATTGGCTTGCCCATTCCCCGGAGCCTCTCTGATTGGCGCGGTCAAACCGAATGGACGGGCGGGTATAGTTTTCACCGTTTCAGGTTGCAGGGCGATACCACGCACCAGGAGAACCCCATGACTGTCCAACTGTCGGCTGAACTGTTCGCTGATGGCTTCTGTTTTGGTGAAGGCCCACGCTGGCGGGATGGCCAGCTCTGGTTGTCCGATATGCATGGCCACAACGTGGTGAGGGTTGATGGCTCGGGGTACGCACACTCGGTCGTCGACGTGCCAAATCGACCGTCAGGACTCGGGTGGTTACCCGATGGCGACCTGCTGGTGGTATCCATGACGGACAAACGGGTGCTGCGGTTCGACGGCCACCAATTGACTACCCATGCAGATCTCGCAGCTCTGGCCAGCGGCCATTGCAATGACATGGTCGTCGATCCTGACGGTCTGGCCTATGTGGGCAACTTTGGCTTCGATCTGCACAACAACGCCGCTCAGCGGATGGCTGAACTGATCGCCGTAAAGGCAGACGGAACTGCACGAATCGTCGCCCGCGACCTGGTCTTCCCGAATGGAACCGTCATCACTCCGGACCGACAAACCCTGATCGTTGGCGAGAGTTTTGCCGGCCGACTGTCGGCCTTTGGCATCGACGAACAAGGGGACCTGCACGAGCGGCGAATCTGGGCGCAGCTGCCGGCCGGCGCGGTGCCTGATGGTATTTGCCTGGATGCGCTGGGGGGCATCTGGGTGGCTTCACCCACTACCAACGAGTGCATCCGCGTTCTGGAGGGCGGGGAAGTCACCCATCGGGTGGCCACCGATCGAGGCGCGTATGCCTGCATGCTGGGTGACCATCGTCTGCACATCCTGACCTGTCTATCTTCAAGACCTGCCGAGTGTCAGGCCCAGCGCAGTGGTCAGGTCGTGGTTGTCGACGCACCGGCGCCTGGCGCTGGTTATCCATAACCCGGACCAGTCCGGAGTCTCCGAAGGCGAGACACCTCGTGCACATCCGGCCTGGTGTCTACCCAATACGGTGCTGTTCCTGTTTAATCCCGCGCCGTCGAGACCTGTCGGATCAAACATGCTGTTCGAAAACTATCGTTCGCCGTGGATGAATGACGAGTTGCGCATCCTGCGCGAGTCGGCCCGCCGCTTTTTCCAGAACGAATTCAAGCCGAAAAACGAGTCCTGGATAGAAGCGGGCATGGTCGACCGCGATGCCTGGTTGCAGGCGGGTGAAGCTGGTCTGCTGTGCGCCGAGATGCCTGCCGAGTATGGCGGAGGCGGCGGTGACTACCGCCACGAAACCGTGATCATGGAAGAGATGCTCCATGCGGGCCTGGGTGGCTTTGGCAACCAGGTGCACAGCAGCATTGTTGCGCCATATATCCTCAAGTATGGCAATGAAGAGCAGCGCCAGCGGTGGCTGCCAAAAATGGCCACGGGTGAAATGGTCGGCGCGATTGCGATGACCGAACCAAACACCGGGTCAGATCTGCAGGCAGTGCGCACCACGGCGATCCGTGACGGTGATGACTACGTGATCAACGGTGCCAAGACCTATATCAGCAACGGTCAGCATTGTGGCCTCGTCATCGTGGTGGCCAAGACTGACCCGAAACTCGGCGGTCGTGGCATTTCGCTTCTCGTGGTCGAGACGGACAACCCGGGGTTCAAGCGGGGCCGCAACCTGAAAAAGCTGGGTCAACATGCTGCCGACACCTCGGAAATGTTCTTTGACGAATGCCGTGTGCCGTTGACACATCGTCTAGGCGAAGAAGAAGGCAAGGGATTCGTGCAGTTGATGCAGCAACTGCCACAGGAACGCTTCAACATCGCGCAGGCCGCAGTCTGTGGCATCGAGCGCGCTATCGAGATCACTCTGGAATTTGTCAGGGAACGCAAGGTCTTCGGTCAGCGTGTCATCGATTTCCAGAACAGCAAGTTCAAGCTCGCGGAATGCAAGACTGAAGCGCTCGTCGCCCGCACCTTTGTCGATCAGTTGTTGCTGCAACATCTGGATGGCAGGCTCGATGCCTCGACCGCCTCGATGGCCAAGTACTGGTGCACCCAGAAACAAAACGAGATCGTTGACGAGTGCCTTCAATTACACGGTGGTGCGGGGTACATGGATGAGTACGAAATCTCCCGCATGTACGCCGATGCGCGGGTACAGAAAATCTACGGTGGTACCAACGAAATCATGAAAGAGCTGATCGCCAGAACGCTGTAGGAACAGAACGCTGCAGCGACCGACCCGGCCTCTGGCTCGGGACCGCTCCTTGTCTGATGCACGGTGCAGCAATTCGCCGGGCGCCAAACCGGTGACGCGTTCTTTCACGGTCCGGGGCTTTACCTAAGACAGCGGCCAAGGATCGCGCGTCACTGCAACTGCGAAAATATAACCAACACTCGCCAGCGCACCAATCACACCAATGATCCGCAATCCGGAGCCTGATGCACGCAGCGTCAGTACCCCAAAACCGATGTATGCAAGCAAGGCAACCAGTTTCATGACCAGCCAGCTGCTGGTGAGCGAATGTCCAAGGCCGAACACCAGGACCAGACCGCAGACGAGCAACAGGGTATCCACGACGTGGGGCAGGATGCGGGCCGGTCCGGACCGGAGTCTTGCCGATCCCATGAACGCCCATATCGCCCGCAGCGCAAAACCG
Source organism: Pseudomonadales bacterium (assembly GCA_041752315.1). Lineage (GTDB taxonomy): Bacteria > Pseudomonadota > Gammaproteobacteria > Pseudomonadales > Azotimanducaceae > SYFY01. The sequence continues at coordinate 34,122 of JBGSHJ010000058.1, read as the reverse complement.
ATGACCGTCACATAGGCGAGGATGACATGCAGGTTGCGGACAAGGGACATGCTGACTGGCCGATGAAATGGAACGCCAATAGTGCCACAAGACATCCAACCGGCTAACAGGCTGCTGAAAAGGCAGCCTGTTAGCCTGGCCGGGAAGGCCAAGTGAGCAAATCGACCACGCAAGTGGTTGATTTGTCGTGAGCGAGCGCAAGCTCGCGTGAGCGGCAAAAGTGCTGGACGCACTTTTTCCGCAACCTGCTAAGGTAGCCTGATGACAACACAGCCCACACAGCCCGCCTCCCTCGACTCGGTCATCAACGATGCGGTTCAACCCATCACCGACGCTGTCAGCAACACCGTGTTCTATGCCATTTCGATCAATGGCACACAGATTCCGCTGATCGTCCTCTGGCTGATTGCTGGTGGACTCTTTTTCACGGTCTATTTGCGCTTCATCAATATCCGAGGCTTCATGCACGCCTGTCGGGTCATATCCGGTCGCTACGCAAGGACGGGGGATCCGGGCGAAATTTCACAGTTTCAGGCGCTGACCACAGCAGTCAGCGGCACCGTAGGGATCGGCAATATCGCCGGCGTCGCGGTGGCAATCTCCATGGGCGGGCCGGGGGCCACCCTATGGCTGATCATCGCCGGGTTCCTGGGCATGAGCACCAAGATGGCCGAGTGCACCCTCGGTGTGCGGTATCGCAGGCTGAACAGCGAAGGCAAGGTAGCCGGTGGGCCGATGTATTACCTCCACCACGGTTTTGGTGAACTTGGCCATCCTCGCCTCGGGAAGGCACTGGGTGTGTTTTATGCAGCGGCCATGGTGATTGGCTGTCTCGGCATCGGCAACATGTTCCAGTCCAACCAGTCCGCTGCGATTCTTATCGACATCACCGGTGGCGAGCAGAGCTGGTTTGCAGACAAGGGCTGGCTCATCGGCGTCATCCTGGCAATCGCAGTCGGTGTCATCACCATCGGCGGGATTCGTTCGATCGCCGCAACTACCCAGCGGCTGGTTCCGTTCATGGCAATGTTGTACATACTGCTCGGTCTTGCCGTGATCGTCATGAACTATCAAGTGTTCCCGGACGCCTGCCTGAGAATCTGGAACGGCGCGTTTTCACCCGATGGAATCGCAGGCGGTGTGGTCGGTGTGATGATCATCGGTTTCCGCCGGGCGGTGTTCTCCAACGAGGCCGGGCTGGGATCTGCCGCCATCGCCCATGCCACCGCACGTACGCCTTATCCGGCCAGCGAGGGGTATGTTGCGTTGCTGGAGCCATTCATCGATACGGTGGTGATCTGCACCATCACGGCTCTGGTCATCGTCATGACTTCGAGTGATCTCGAAACGACTGGCACACTGAGCGGCATCGAACTGTCGACGCGTGCCTTTCAGGAAACACTCAGCTGGTCCGGTATTCCTCTGGCCATCTGCGCGCTGTTGTTCGCGTTCTCCACGATCATCGCCTGGTCCTACTACGGACTGACCGCCTTTACCTACCTGGTAGGTGACTCAAAGATCGCTGAAGTGGCTTTCAAGCTGTTTTTCCTGGCTTTTGTTGTCATCGGTGCCAGCATCCAGTTGTCTTCGGTGGTCGACCTTTCCGACGCGTTGGTCTTTGTCGTGGCGATACCCAACCTGATCGGCTTGTATCTGCTGGCTCCGGTCATCAAGAACGAGATCAACCGTTATGCGTTCCATCGCGTTTAGTCTCCTGCTGTTCAGCGCTTCGCTGTTCGCCGCACCGGCCGACGTACTGTTTGTCGGCGACCATATCCTGACCATGGAAGAAGGTGCCACCACAAGACCCACTGCCGTCGCCATCGAGGCTGATCGCATCGTCTGGGTCGGCGATCGTTCGGACGCAGCGACCTGGAAGGACCAGGACACTACCGTCATCGAACTTGGTGAGCGAGCGCTGCTGCCTGGGTTCATTGACGCACATGGACACTTCCTGTTCACCGCGGCTACCGTCGACTTTGCGAACGTTTCATCGCCGCCCGTCGGGCCTGCCACGGACATCGCATCGCTTCAGCAAGTGCTCGCCAAACACATCGCGGAAAAGCAGTTGAAGGCAGGTGAGTGGGTCATCGGTTACGGGTATGACGATTCCAGCCTGAGCGAAAAGCGTCATCCCACCCGGGATGACCTGGATGCGGTGAGTATTGAACATCCCATCGTTCTGACCCACGTTTCCGGACACCTGATGGCTGCCAGCAGCAGTGCCCTCGCCGCCGCCGGCATCACCAGCCATTCTGCAGACCCCGAGGGAGGTCAGATCCGCAGACGTACGGGTTCGTCCGAGCCCAACGGTGTACTCGAAGAGACCGCGACCGTTCCACTGCGCAAACAGGCAGCACCCAAATGGTCTGCGGATCTCATACAACGCGCGCTGCAGGCCTATGCGGCCTTCGGAGTCACCACCATCCAGGATGCTGCGAGCGATGCAGCAGGCATTGACCTGCTTCGCCAGTTTGCCGGTACCGGGGCTTTGACCCAGGACGTCATCGTCTACCCGGTGCTGCGCCCGGATGACATTGATGGCGAACTGCCCTATACATTCAGACAAACACGCAATGGACTTCGAATCGGCGGGGTGAAACTGGTGCTGGATGGTTCACCCCAGGGCAAGACAGCCTACTTGTCGCAGCCTTATCGTCGTCCCCCGGAAGGCAAACCGATGGACTACCGAGGCTATCCGATCCAGGACCAGGACAGCCTCGACCGCCTTGTCGACTACGCCCTCTCCCGAAAGATCCAGCTCATCGCTCATGCCAATGGTGATGCGGCGGGCGATATGCTGCTCGATGCCGTAGAGACAAGTCTCGGCAGGATGTCCTCCCTGCCCGACCATCGCACCGTGATGATCCACGCTCAAACCGTACGCAGGGATCAGCTTGATCGCATGCGGGAACTGCAGGTCATGCCATCGTTTTTTGCCGCTCACACGTTTTATTGGGGTGACTGGCATCGAGACTCGGTACTGGGCAAACGGGCACAGCAGATCAGCCCTGCCCGATCAACCCTTGAGCGAGGTATTCCGTTTACGGTGCACAACGACTCACCCATCGTGCCCAGTGACATGATCCGTCTGTTATGGGCGACGACCAATCGCCAGACACGCTCGGGGAAAGTGCTTGGCGCGGATCAGCGCGTTTCCACGGAGGTCGCCCTGGCAGCCATGACGCGAGTTGCGGCATGGCAGAACTTCGAAGAAGGCGACAAGGGCACCCTGACGGCAGGCAAGCTTGCCGATCTGGTGGTTCTCTCGGCCAATCCACTCACGCTTGCGACCGGGCAGCTGCTTGACCTGAAGGTGATGGCGACCTATTCGAGGGGCGTACGCCTGTTCGCTGCGAATCCCTAGAAAATCTATACTGCGTTTCCACCCACGGAAGAATCTTAAAAATCCATGCACGGCCCGACTTCGCACGTCTACTTTTCCCAACGCCTGCGTCTGCACTATGTCGACTGGGGCAACGAACAGGCGCCACCCATGCTGCTGATACATGGCGGCCGCGATCACTGCCGAAACTGGGACTGGGTGGCAGAAAAGTTCCGCGATCAATACCACATCGTCGCACCTGACCTGCGTGGACATGGCGACTCGCAGTGGATGATGGGCGGCAGCTACAGCATCATCGACTACGTCTACGACATTGCCCAGCTCATCCACCAGAAGGACATGCAGCCGGTGACCATCATCGGTCACTCACTCGGCGGCTCGATCTCCCTGATGTATACCGGCCTGTATCCGGAAACCGTGCACAAACTGGTGGCGATCGAGGGCATGGGACCACCACCACAAATGATCACCGAGCGCATCAACCAACCGATCGAAAGACGCTTGAAGGACTGGATCGCCGACCTGCGCAAGATCTCTGGCCGCAGCCCGCGACGGTACGACACCCTCGAAGAAGCGTACGAGCGGATGCAGTCGGAAAACCCGAATCTTTCCGAAGCGCAGGCGCGACATCTGACGATTCATGGCAGCAACCAGAACGAAGATGGAACGTTCAGCTGGAAATTCGACAACTACGTGCGCTCGTTTGCGCCCAATCAACTGCCATTTGACGAACAGTACAAGCTCTACGGGCGAATCACGTGTCCTACCTTGTTGTCCCGCGGTACGGAATCCTGGGCATCTGATCCAGGCAGGGACGGCAGAGCCGCCCATTTTTCTGGCACCAGGGTGCAGATCGCCAATGTGAAAAAAGCCGGACACTGGGTCCACCACGATCAACTCGATGAGTTTGTCGCGATCACCCGAGCCTTCCTGAAAGATGAGTGACCGCGCGCGTCGGCTGCAAGCGGCCGACTGCAGGGGTGTTTTTCACATCACCGGAGGTGGCAGTCTGTTTCTGAGTGAAATGCTGACCACCCCTGGCGCGTCACGAACCGTGCTGGACATTCGTGTTCCCTACGCTGAAGCAGCGCTTCATCAACTGCTTGGCAAACTTTCTTCTGGCGCGTGTTCCGACGCCACGGCCCGTGCTTTGGCCATGTCTGCCTTCATGCATGCACGTACGTTGTCCGACCAGAACGTATTCGGTCTTGGCTGCACGGCAAGCCTGGCGACCGACAGGGAGAAAAAAGGCGCGCATCGTGCCCATCTGGCCCTGCAGACACAGACCACAACCTACAGTCTCCAGATCGGATTCTCGGCAGATCGTGAAACGGAGGAAACCCTCCTGAGTGATGCACTCTGGGGTCTCTGCCTGATTCTGTCAGGCGTGGAGCCAGCCACGACGATCCGGACCACCAACGCCGCCGACGCGTGGCAGGATCTGGTACTCGGACGGCAAACGGCCATCGCTACCGCACCGCATGATGGCAAACTGCTGGTGCCAGGCTCGTTCAATCCCCTGCACGACGGACATCGGCAGATGATCGACATCGCAGAGGCGCGCACCGGCCGGGTCGCCGCGCTGGAACTTTCCATCGGCAATGTCGACAAGCCACCTCTCGACTATCAGGAAATCAGCGCGCGACTCAATGGCATCTCCAGGACGCTGAACCGCCCGGTCTGGCTGACAAGGATGCCAACGTTTGTCGAAAAAGCGACGAGGTTTCCGGGTGCTACCTTCGTGGTTGGCGTGGACACCATTGTCCGGATTGCCGAAGGTCGCTACTACGCCAAGGCCGAAGACAGGGAAGCAGCATTTGAGTTCTTCGCCCGGCAGGGCATACGGTTCATGGTGTTTGGTCGAACCATGGAAGGTGAGTTCAGGACACTGTCCTCGCTTGTCCTGCCTCGCACACTGGCCGACGTTTGCATCGGCATCCGCGAAGATGAATTTCGTGCTGACGTCTCTTCCTCCGCAATCCGGTCCGGAGCGAACACCCGTCCCGACCCAGCGGTTTGAGATTTTGGCTCTCGAAGCACCGGAAGCTGGAGATTCCAGGAATAACCCAGGTTTTACAAAGACACCTTGCTGCCGCCGCCACTTTCCACCAGTCTCGAGGCCTCAACTCCGCGACGGACACACCAGCATGAACATACTCGACACGTTGATCGGTGGGCAGGGTAATGCGGCTATCGGCCAGATCGCCAGACAATTTGGCATTGAAGACAGTCAGGTTCGCGATGTGATCGGCCAACTGGCGCCAGTTCTCGGTCAGGGCATGGCGCGCAATGCAAAGGCCGGCGGTGGCCTGGATGCGCTGATCGGCGCCCTGCAGAAAGGTGGCCACGCAAAGTATCTGGATGACCCTTCGATTCTGAGTCAGGCCTCGACTGCCGAAGATGGCAACAACATCCTCGGTCATGTACTGGGCAGCAAGGATGTCAGTCGCGCGCTGGCCGGCAAAGCGGCGGCGCAGACTGGACTCAGTGCAGACATCATCAAGCAGATCCTGCCACTGGTCGCATCACTGGCGATGGGCGCGCTCAGCAAACAGACTGCGGGTTCACCCGCATCTGGCAACCAGATCACCGACATGCTCGGCTCGATGCTCGACCGAAACAAGGATGGCTCGGCGCTGGATGACCTGATGGGCATGGCCGGCAGTTTTTTCAAGCGCTGATCAAAACCACAAGAACGCCACCAGGGGAAACACCATGTTCGGATCGCTTTTCGAATTTGCCAAGGACGTCGGTACGCGCCTCTTCACCAGCGACGCGGAAGCGGCGATGTCGATTCTCAAACACATCGAAGCCAACAATCCCGGGGTCAACCCGCTGCATGTCGAATACGACGGTGGCTGCGTGACGCTCAGTGGTGCCGCTGACACCGTCGCAGCCAAGGAAAAGTGCGTTCTGATGGCGGGCAACGTACGTGGTGTCGAAAAGGTGGTGGCTGACGATTTGCGGGTTGCCAGGTCAAAAGAACCTGCGTCGGTAACCGCTCCGGCAGATGCCGGTAATGCGACGACCCCTGAAGTTGCGGCAACCCCGGCAGCGCCAGTGGTTCAGCCGGAAAGCCGCTTCTATACGATCCAGAAAGGCGACACGTTGTGGAAGATCGCGGCGACCGCGCTTGGCAAAGGTGCGCGTTATCCCGAGATCTATGAAGCCAATCGGGAAGTCATTCTGGATCCGGACAAGATCTACCCCGGGCAGAAGATCCGCATCCCGGGCTGATCAGGCACTCACGGCAGATCATGCTTCACAGGATCTGCCGGTCCAGGACTGGCAATTGCTGCATCGTTGTCTATGATCCGGCGCCTGCAGCCATTCGCGCCTGAGTCAGTCATCCCATCGTGGCATCCCTTCCCGAATCGACAGCGCAGCTGGACCCGGATCCGCGAATCGACCGCGCACTGAGGCACTCCATCCGGGACGGTGTGTACTTTTCAGCAATGGTGGGTACTGCGGAAAACTACTTTTCTGCTTTCGCCGTTTTTCTCAAGGCCAGCACCGCTCAGATCGGCATTCTGGCCTCGTTGCCACCACTGCTGGCCTCGTTCATGCAAGTGATCTCGGCATGGCTGGGCCGAAGACTCGGCAAACGCAAGGAGATCATTGTTGGTGGTGCCCTGTTACAGGCAGCCAGCCTGATTCCACTCATGCTGGTTCCGGTGTGGTATCCGGACACCGCTCTCCCTCTTGTCATCGTCTTTGCGGTGGTTTATTTCGTCGGACCCAATCTCGGTTCACCACAGTGGGGATCGATGATGGGCGAACTGGTGCGAGAGAACCGGCGCGGTCGTTTTTTTGCGTTGCGCACCCGGCTTTCAAGCCTGGCCAACTTCGCGGCGCTTGGTGGCGCAGGTCTGCTGCTGCATCTGTTCGCCGATGCGCAGATGACCTACTGGGGCTTTGTGGCCATCTTCTCGATTGCCAGTGCGTTCAGGCTGGCGTCCGCCTGGCATCTGTCGCAGATGTACGATCCTCCCGGCCATGTCGCAGCGATTGAAACGGCCTGGTATCACGGCCTCTGGTCGACATGGAAGGGATCCGGCCTGTTGCCGTTCACGATGTTCTTTGCCTGCATGCAGATGTCCGTCGCGATTGCCTCGCCGTACTTCGCGCTCTACATGCTGCGCGACCTCGAGTTCAGTTATCTCGCTTTCATGTTCAACACCGCTGCATCGGTCTGCATTCAGTTTCTGACGCTCAATCGCTGGGGAAGACTCTCCGACCTGTTTGGCAATCGCCTGATTCTCACCACCACAGGCCTCATCATTCCGATCATGCCGGCCCTCTGGTTGTTGTCGACCAACTACTACTTTCTTCTGGTCGTACAGGCGGTGTCCGGGCTGATCTGGGCTGGATTCACGCTGAGCGCAGGCAATACCGTGTACGACCTCACGCCGAGCGAGCGACGTGTCACGCTGATGGCGGCACACAACGTGGTTGCAGCGACCGGTACGTTCACCGGCGCTCTGATCGGGGCGTGGCTCGGTACGAATCTGCCCCGGGAAATCACCGTCAGCGGCGAGACATTCCAATGGTTGACGCCCCTCTATGGCGTTTTCCTCATCTCCGGGCTCGCCCGCATCATCACTGTCTGGTTTTTTACGCGTCGACTGCGTGAGGTCAGAAGAGTCAGACCCATGTCGAGCACAGGCCTGATATTTCGAATCACCCGAGTTGCGCCGTTGTCAGGTCTGATTTTCGAAGTGGTTGGTGTTGCTGGTCGTCCAGACAGAAAGCGAGACAACTCTGAGGCCAATCCAGAGGACAAGCCAGGCGATCAGAAAAAAGAAAACGATCCATCCGGCAGTGAAAACTCGCGCATTCCCTGACGGAGGCGCTCCCTGTCGGAGGCGCTCCCTGTCGGAGGATCAATATGGTTTGACTACCGTCCTCCATCGACCACTGTGGAATCGCCAGACCAGCATCAGACCCTTGAGTACATAGTCCCCTACCAGCGCGGCATACACCCAGACCACCGGCAACCCAAGCCAGGTGGCGACAATGGCGAGGCCACAGCGCATGCCGATGAGGCCAACAAAGGTTGCCATCAGCGGGAAGCGGGTATCGCCGGCCCCTCGCAGTGCACCACCAATGGCAAAGTCGATGGCCATGAGTGGCATCATCGCACCCAGCAATCGCGTGAACTGAACCGTATATTCAATCGTCCTGGGCGCATCGTTGAGGAAAAACCCGGCCAGTTCACGGGCAAAAAAGACGATGACGGCGCCCAGCAGACCCATGAAGAGAATGGCCAGCCACATCGCTCGCCAGCCGGTGCGCATCGCACCTGCGTGATCGCCGGCACCCAGCGCCTGGCCAACCAGTGTGGAGCCGGCGATGGAAAAACCAAAACCCACCGTCATGCAGACCATCAGCAGATTGGCTCCAATGTTGTAGGCCGCAAACGCCTCGGTCCCGTAATAACGACCAATCAACATCAGGAAAATGAAAAAGCCGATCTGGAAGACTCCCTGTTCGATCGCTGCGGGATAGCCAATGTCCACCAGGCGCTTCAGCCGTTCCTTGCGCCACCAGCCGCCCTTGACGTGCCTGACGCGAAACTTCTGTTTGATCCAGAGCCACAGCAGTACCAGCCCACCGAGCGCAAACGCAAATCCTCCGGCTACGGCAGCACCGCTCGCACCCAGTTCGGGAAATCCGAACTTGCCGTACACGAGCACATACAGGAGCGGCAGATTGACCAGGTTGATCCCGAAGCCGGTCCACAGGGGCGTCCACGCATCCCCGGAGGCACGCAATGCCGCGCCGAGAATGAAGTTCGCTGCAAAGGCAATGTTGAAAACGCAGAGCCATCGGATGTACTCGGCCGCGAGTGCCAGGGTCTTGGCATCGAGACCGTAGGCCGAGGCCATGTCATCAGCAAAGACCAGCCCCGCAGTGGACATGATCATCGCCAGCACAGTGGCCAGGGCCAGTGACGCCATGGTGACCCGACTGGCTTCCTCGAAGTCACCAGCACCCCAGGCGCGTGCCACGAGCGCAGTGGTGCCCGCGCTGAGAGCCATGAGGATCGCCTGAATCGCGAAAAATACGCGCTGCCCTGCACCAACGGCTGCTATCGCCTGGGTACCAAGATCGCCGACAAACTTGGTTTGCACCATGCCGACAATCGTGTAGGAAAGATTGCCGAGCATCGAGGGCAACGCCAGTTGCCAGATACTCCCACGATGCCCAGCGGTGTCGTGAGGCTGGTCGCTTTTGCTGCTAGTATCCGTCGAATCCATTCATTTCTTCTTTCGGGAGATCGTTCTGATGAGCACCTATTCCGATATCACGGTGACATTGGACAAGTTTGTGGCTACCGTCGAAATTCAGCGGCCACCCCATAACTTCTTTGACTATAGCTTGATAGGCCAGATCGCAGATGCTTTCGATGCGCTCGACAAGGACTCGAACTGCCGGGCGATCATCCTTGCCGCCAATGGCAAGTCGTTCTGCGCCGGAGCAAATTTCGGTACGGGTCAGTCGGATGGGTCAGGGAGTCAGGATTTTACCGAGGAAGGCTTCCGGAACACCACCGGAAAACTGTACCGCGAGGCCGCTCGCCTGTTTGGCAACAAAAAACCGATTGTCGGTGCCATCAATGGTGCGGCCATCGGTGGCGGTTTTGGTCTCGCACTGGTGCCTGACTTCCGCGTCGCCTCGACCGAAGCCAGGTTCGGCGCAAACTTCGTGAAACTGGGTATCCACCAGGGTTTTGGCATCTCGGTAACCTTGCCTCGCGTCGTCGGCCAACAAGCGGCCAACAACATGTTGCTGACTGGCCGACGTGTCAAGGCAGACGAGGCACTGGCGATGGGCCTGGTCGATCAGGTCGTCGAGCACGATCAACTCAAATTGGCCGCATTGGCGCTCGCCAGTGAAATCGCCGAAAACGCGCCACTGGCCGTGATGTCGGTTCGCGCCACCGTTCGACAGGGACTCTCGGACGCGGTGATCAAAGCGACTGAACATGAACTTTCGGAACAGAAGTGGTTGCGTGCGACAGCAGACGCCGATGAAGGTATTCGCTCGGTGGCCGAGCGGCGTCCAGGCATTTTCACAGGCAAGTAACAAAATTCAGACCAGGGAGCGACAGGCATGGATCTAGGCAAACTCGGTGTGTGGTACTTCCTCGACGGGCTGTCTGCACCTGCGGCTGCAGCAACGGCTCAGCGAATCGAAAAGATTGGCTACCAGACACTCTGGATTCCAGAGACGGTCGGCAAGCACCCGTTTGTGACCGCCAGTTGGTTGCTGGCCAACACCAGTACCCTCAATCTCGCGACTGGCATTGCCAACATCTATCACCGCGAACCCGGCGTCACCCTCGCTGGACAGATGGCTCTCGCAGAACAATCCGGTGGACGTTTCCTGCTCGGGCTCGGCGTTTCGCACAAACCAATGGTTGAAGGGGTGCGCGGACTGCAATACGGCCCGCCGGTACCCACCATGCGTACGTATCTGGAGAAGATGGCGGCGTCACCCTACCAGGGTGTAAGACCTGCCGAATCACCGAAGACAGTGATCGCTGCCCTCGGCCCGAAAATGCTGGAACTTGCTGCCAGCAAGGCCCAGGGTGCACATCCCTATTTCAGTTCCCCGGACCACACTGCCATGGCGCGAAAGGTCATGGGCAAGGGGCCTTTGCTGTGTGTCGAGCAGAAGGTCGTGCTGTGCGATGACGCAACCACGGCTCGCAAGCTGGCACGCCCGGTTGCCTCGATCTACCTGGGCTTGCCCAACTACCGCAACAACTGGCTGCGCATGGGGCTGACCGAGGCGGACCTGGAAAACGGTGGCTCTGACAAGTTCATCGACGCGACGTTTGCGTGGGGCAACGTGGAACGGATCAAGAACCGCATTCAGGAACACCTCGATGCAGGTGCCGATCACGTCTGTATCCAGCCAGTAAACCCGAACGGCAAGTTCGGCGATCTGCATTGGGAAGTGCTGGAGCAGATCAAGGCCTAGGGTCAGGCGGCTTCTGAATCATCCGGCAAATTTTCCGGACAGGCGCGAAAGGGACGCGGCGTGCGGAAAAAAATCGTGAGGACAGGTCCGCAGACTACGGGGCGACCGGCGCAAAACTTCCGTACTTGCCCTGAAAGAACAGCAACGGTGCCTTTTCCGGAGCGCACACTGCCAGGTCCACCACGCGGCCGATCGCGATGGTGTGATCGCCCGAGTCATACTCCGCTTCCAGTTCGCAGTCGATATAGGCAATCACGCCATCAAGGATCGGCGATCCGGTTCTCCCGGCTCGCCAATCGAGGGCTGCGAACTTGTCAATACCGGTCTTTGCCATGATGTCGCAAACCGCCTGCTGATCTGCAGCCAGTACATTGATGCAGAACTTTCCGGACTCGCGCAGTTTCGGCCAGCTTGAACTGCTCTTGCCCGGGCACAGACCGATCAACGGCGGGTCGAGTGACAGCGACACAAAGGACTGGGCCGCAAACCCGGCGGGTTCGCCGCGAAGGTTTCCCGTGGCGATGACCACACCGGTGCAGAATTGGCCCATGGTGTTCCGAAAGGTCCGCCCATCCCAATCGCTCATGCCAGTCTCAGCAATAAAAGCCCGCGACTATAACCCTGGCACCGCTTCAATTAAAATCCGGCCCGCAATCAAAGGAGCACGACGTGGCCGACATCGAAACCTTTCGCCGGGAAACCGCGGCCTGGCTGGAAAAGAACTGTCCGACATCCATGCGAACCCCGGGAGGCGAGGAAGAAGCGGTGTGGGGCGGGCGCAATGCCACGTATGCCAATCCCGACTCGAAGATCTGGCTCGACCGCATGGCCGAAAAGGGCTGGACCACACCGCGCTGGCCGGCCGCGTACGGTGGTGGTGGTCTGTCCGCCGAAGAAAACAAGGTCCTCGATGAAGAAATGCGCCGCATCAATGCACGCTCCCCACTGCAGAGTTTTGGCATCTGGATGCTCGGTCCGGTGCTGCTCGAATACGGCAACGAGGCACAAAAACAGCGATTCCTGCCACCAATCGTGCGCGGCGAAATTCGCTGGTGCCAGGGTTACTCGGAGCCCGGAGCAGGCTCTGACCTCGCCGGACTCCAGACACGGGCCGAAGATCAGGGTGATCATTATCTGGTGAACGGCTCGAAGATCTGGACCTCCTACGCGGACTACGCCGACTGGATATTCTGTCTCGTTCGAACCGATAGCCGCGCACCCAAACACGAAGGCGTCAGCTTCCTGCTCTTCGACATGAGCTCGCCTGGTGTCACTACATCGCCCATCCCTCTGATCAGCGGCAGCTCGCCGTTCTGTCAGACCTTTTTCGACAACGTGAAAGTTCCCAAGGATCAGCTGGTCGGCACGCTCAACAGAGGTTGGACAATTGCCAAGGCACTGCTCCAGCACGAGCGCCAGATGATTTCAGGCATTGGTGGGAACTCCGCTTTGGGTGGCACGGGCCGACAGTTGCACGACATTGCAAGGGAGTACATCGGCAAGGATGGCGCCGGACGGATCGATGATCCTGCGCTGCGCTCGAAGGTAACGGCTCATCGTCAGAACGATCGTGCATTCCAGCTCACCCTGGGCCGTTCATATGAAGAAGCGAAGGTAGGCAAGGGCGACATGAACCTTGCCTCCATATTCAAGTACTACGGCACCGAACAGAACAAGCGAAAGTATGATCTGATGCTCGAACTGATGGGCACGCGAAGCCTTGGCTGGGAAGGAGCAGCGTTCGAGGAGAAGGAGCTGGTCACGCCGCGCCAGTGGCTGCGCTCCAAAGCCAACTCGATTGAAGGTGGTACCAGCGAAGTGCAGCTGAACGTTATCGCCAAGCGCGTGCTCGGCCTGCCGGATTGAAAGGGAACAAGGCACTGCACCTGCGTCTTCAACCTGACAGGGAACTACCATGGAAATGATCGTCGTCCTCGTGATTCTCGCGGTGATCGCGTTCTGGATTGTGTCGATCTACAACAAGCTCGTGACGTTGAAAAACCGGTTCAAGAACGGCTTTGCCCAGCTTGAAGTGCAACTCAAGCGACGTTACGACCTGATTCCCAATCTCGTTGAAACGGCCAAGGGTTACATCAGGCATGAACGTGAAACACTGGAAGCCGTGATCGCCGCACGCAACCAGGCGATGACGGGGCTTCAACATGCTGCCCAGAACCCGGGGAATCCTGCTGCGATGAAGGAACTGGCCGGTGCAGAAGGTGCCCTCGGCGGGGCATTGGCGCGACTGAACGTGGTTGTGGAGGCTTACCCGGATCTGAAAGCCAATGCCAACATGATGCAGTTGTCGGAAGAGTTGACGACCACGGAGAACAAGGTCTCGTTTGCCCGGCAGGCCTACAACGACCAGGCAACGGAGTACAACACTTACAAGCAGACATTCCCGCCTGTTGTCTTCGCCGGCATGTTCGGTCATGGAACGGACGCCGAGCTTCTTGACTACGAAGATCGCGCCGAATTTCAGGCTCCGCCAAAGGTGTCGTTTTAGTACTACGTGGACTTTTTCAAGGCCCAGGACGTTGCCAGACGCAAGACATGGCAACTCAGCCTGTTGTTTGTCGCCGCAGTGATTGCGCTGGTCGTGCTTACCAACGTCTTCGTCGCGTTTGCCGGCCTGTTTATGTCCGGCACTCCCGGAGCCGTATCGCTGACCGAAGATTCCGGGGCCTTGCTGACCAGTATCCCGTTGGCAACCTGGGGCTGGATAACGTTTGGCGTTCTGGGTGTCGTCGGCACGGCAAGTCTCTACAAGTACCTGCGTCTGCGTGGTGGTGGGCGAGTGGTTGCAGAATCATTCGGAGGCCATCTGCTTACCCGCGAGAAGGCTGACTTCAACGGCAGGCGTTTACTCAATGTCGTCGAAGAAATGGCGATTGCTTCCGGAGTACCCGTACCCCCCGTGTATCTGCTGGAAGAGAGCGGCATCAACGCATTCGCGGCGGGGCACACTGTGGATGATGCTGTGATCGGCATCAATCGGGGCACGATCGAACGGCTGAATCGCGAGGAGCTTCAAGGGGTGGTGGCTCACGAATTCAGCCATATCCTGAACGGTGACATGAGGATCAATCTGCGGCTGATAGCGGTGTTGCACGGTATCCTGTTCATCGGATTGCTGGGGAGACTGCTGCTGCGAAGTTCAGGCAATGCCGCCCGCAAGAACGGCGCGCCCCTGCTGGTACTTGGGCTTGGTTTGGCCGTCATCGGATACGGTGGCACGCTGTTCGGGAACCTGATCAAGGCGGCGGTCAGCCGTCAGCGGGAATTTCTCGCCGATGCAGCGGCCGTTCAGTTCACCCGCAATCCGGCAGGAATCGGGACGGCGCTGAAAAAAATCGGCGCACACGCAGCCGGATCGTCCATTGCCAACAACAATGCACATGAGGCAAGCCACCTCTTTTTCGCTGCCGTCGCAACCTCCAGGCTGCGTTTCCTGTTCGCGACGCATCCACCCCTGATGGAACGAATTCGTGCCATCGATCCGGGATGGGATGGGAGCTACCCGGCGATTGAATCACTGTCTGCCACAGATGATCGCCATGACGTTCAGGGCCTCTCTGTCGAATCCCCGAAGGCCGAATTTGCTCAATCTTCGCGCACTGCTGAATCCATCGTTGCCAGCGTCGGGAACCCTGACGAATCTTCCGTGATGCGGGCACAGGAACTGATGACACAGGCAGGTCACGCACTGACTCAGGCCGTCCATGAAGCGTTTCCGGCTACCGCGCTGATGTACGCACTTCTACTCTCGCCTGATGCAACAATCCGACAGCGGCAACTGGAGCAGATCGCAACGCGATCGCCACGTGGGGTGGAGGAAGAGACCAGACGATTGCATGATCTGCTGACGCTGGTCGATCCCGTCCAGAAAACACTGCTGATTGATCGTGCAGTGCCTGCCTTGAAAACCATTTCCACGGCCCAGTACCGCGTTTTGGTCGTTCAGATTGGCGATCTGGTGAACATGGATCACCGAATCGATCTGTTCGAGTGGATGACAAGCCTGACACTCATCAAGGACCTGGCACCTCACTTTCTCGGCACGCCGGCAGCACGCATTCGATTCCGGTCGATAGGCCAGGTCCGTGCGGATTTGATAGTCTTGCTCGCCTCCCTGAGTGGCATCGAGGGGACCGCCGAAGCCGGTCGAAAAATGGCCTTTGGTGAAGGTATGCGGGTGGCTGGCCTTGACCCCGGTGAGCTGCCGGTGAAAGAGCCGGATTTTGCAGCGATCAACAACGCGATGTTCCGCCTGCGTTTGCTTGCACCGCTACAAAAGCCAAGAGTGCTCAAGGCGGCCGTAACCACACTCATGTTCAAACGGCAACTCCAAACCAGCGAGGCCGCTCTCTTGCATCTGATCGCTTCTGCGCTCGACTGTCCGTTACCACCGGTGGCTGCGCATGGGCGCTCGTAGACAACTGGCGTCGCTCGACCTCGGTTCGAACAGCTTTCATCTGCTGGTCGTAAACGTTCGCGACGGTCATCTGAAAGTGGTGGACAAGTACCGCGAAATGGTTCGACTGGCAGCAGGTCTCGGGCCGGATGGCCATCTCGATTCGCAAACCGAAACACGCGCACTGGACTGTCTCGAAAGACTGGCAGAACGGGTGCGCGGATTACCTGAAGAAAACGTGCGTATCGTTGGCACCAGCGCATTGCGCCAGGCCAAGAACTCCGCGCAATTCATCGCCAAGGCTTCTCACATACTCGGACATCCCATCGAACTGATAGGCGGCCGGGAGGAAGCACGCCTGATCTATCTCGGTGTTTCCCACAGCCTGGAAGACAACGCGGAACGCCGCCTGGTCGTGGATATTGGCGGTGGCAGTACCGAGCTCATCCTGGGGCGCCACTTCGAACCCGAGGAGATGGAGAGCGTGCATATGGGCTGCGTGGCCATGTCGAACAACTGTTTTCCGAATGGCCATATCGGCAAGCGATCCTTTGAACACGCCGTCAACCTCGCACGGCAAGAGCTTGAGCCAGTGAGCTACATGTTTCGGCGCGCTGCATGGGAGACTGCAATCGGTGCATCAGGTTCCGTGCTTGCCATTGATGAAATCCTCACCGGCCAGGGGTATGAGCCCGGCATCATCACCGCTGACGGACTGCAATGGTTGATCGGTGAGTTGATCGAAGCCAGGCAGATCGAACTCGCCAATCTGCCACAACTCTCGGCGGAACGAGCCCCTGTGTTCTGCGGTGGTGTGGCGATCCTCGCCGCCATCTTTGCGGAACTCGATATCGAGTTCATGCACGCCTCCACAGGCGCCTTGCGGGAAGGTCTCATCTATGACCTTCTGGGCCGGGTACACAAAGCGGACATACGCGAGTCAACCGTCGCCAACCTCCGCAGTCGTTACCACGTTGACGCGGCACATGCCGATCGAGTTCGGGATCTGGTCATGCAGATGCACAAGCAGGTTGCATCGGTCTGGAAGATCAAGGACGACGATGACGAAGCACTGCTGCGATGGGCAGCCGATCTTCACGAAATCGGGATGGACGTGTCGCACAGCCAATACCACAAACACGGCGGATACCTCGTGTTCCACATGGATATGCCGGGATTCTCCAAGAGGGATCAATCGCGTCTTGCCTCCCTGGTCCGCGCGCATCGTCGAAAGATCCAGCTCGGATTTTTTGACGCTGAAGACAGCGCCAGCCTGTTGCGCCTGACTGTATTGCTGCGTCTTGCCGTCGTACTGCGGCGTTCGCGCATCGACGAGCCACTGCCGGGATTCAATCTCAAGGCGAGCGATACCTCGCTCACGCTGCGTCTGCCGAAGGAGTGGCTGAACGCACATCCCCTGACCCGCCTGGATCTTGAGCAGGAGTCCGGGTTCCTCGAGCATGTTCCGCTCAAGCTCGTCATCGAAGAAGTCTGATCTTCCTGAAGGACACACATCCTCGTTTTTTTTAAAGGACACGCCCGAACGGCTGCAAGCCAAGGCTCTGCATGGGGCGTTCGTGAATCTGACCCAGTGCGGCCAAAGGAATTTTGACTCGGACTGGAAAACCGCCGACTTGATTTCTCCTGCACAGCGAACAACTGGTGGAAGTTCGCTGCATTTTTCCGTAGATCATCAAATGCAGTGAAGTACTCTGAATAGTCCGCATAGGTCTGGCCAATGGCCGACGTATGACGTGGCCAGATTCCCTATGAAACACCAGATTTCTCGGCTTCAACCGAGCATGAAGCCGCAGATACTGGCTCCATGGCAACTCCTCGCAAATTGCTGGTCGATCCAGTGGTACCTCTGTTCTACCACATTGCCTCGCGTTGCGTTCGTCGCAGCTGGTTGTGCGGCAAAGACAAGGTGACGGGCAATAACTACGACCATCGCAAGCGATGGTTGATCGATCGGATTCGCTTTCTTGGCCAATATTTCGCGGTGGAAGTCCATGCATTTGCAATCATGAGCAATCATTTCCATCTGATTCTTCGCTACGACCCAATGGCCCATCTGAGGTGGACTGAGGAGGAAGTCGCGGATCGATGGTTGTCGGTGTGTCCGCCACGAACCTGGACGGGCGAAATCGATCGGGACGCGATACCTCAGGCGAAGGCGCTCCTCCTCGCGGATGTGAAGCGGCTTCGACACGTGCGTACCCAGCTTGGATCGATGTCTACCTTCATGAAACACCTGAAACAATCGATCGCACGGCGAGCCAATAAGGAGGATGACTGCAAAGGCCATTTCTTTGAGCAGCGTTTCTACTCCGGCGCGCTGCTCAGCGAGCGAGCTATCATTGCCGCAATGGCTTACGTCGATCTAAACCCCATACGGGCCGAGATCGTCGAGTCCATCGAACAATGCAAGGACACCTCCATCGCCGAGCGTCTTCAGGTACTGGAAAGCACACCCGAAGCGCTGGACGCAGCACTGGCACCACTCGTCTCGGGATTGGAGAGCGTCGATCCCATGGTGAAGATAACTCTGAGTGCGTACATCAAACTTGCAAAATCGATTGCCAGCAAGGAGCTCTCCTTGCAATCTGGATCCGAACAACTCCGATGGCAGCAGGACATCGCGGCTTTGTCCAGGAAACAACGCGCCTACGGACCGTCTCACCTCATTGAATCCTGGCTCGCCGCTCGTGGCATGCGCCGACTCGAAAAGCCAGTCTCGGAGTAGTTGGTGAATGGCGAGCGCCATTGTCGAGCTCTGAACAATCACATCTGAAAGTTCTCCCCAATGATCGATTTGACCTGGCGGGGCTCCATGCGCAATGAAAACGTGCTGCGTCCTGCTCTCTTCGTCGAGAGCCTCCTTTGACCATGTGTGTCCGTTTATGAAGATGTGTGTCCTTGTGAGGTGACCGGTTCATTTGGAGATGTGTGTCCTTATGGGGAGATCGAGAGCGCTTCGAGCAACACGCTCTGCGCGGCCAGACGCCGTGATCTGCCGACGATACGTTCATACCTTCCATCTGTGCCAAGCCGCCAGCTTTGCGTGGAATCAGCCCAGTAAAGATCAAAGAGCTCCCGCACTATGGTCTTCTTCAGCACCGCGTCTTCGATGGGGAAACAAGCTTCCACACGATTGAAGAAATTTCGCCCCATCCAGTCTGCTGAAGAAAGATACAGTCGCGGGTTACCGTTGTTCTCAAAATAGAACACCCGCGTGTGCTCCAGAAAACGGCCCACCACACTGCGAACTTCGATGTTGTCCGATATACCAGGCAGTCCCGGACGGACACTGCAAACACCTCGTACAAGCAGTTGAATCTGAACGCCAGCACACGACGCTCGATAGAGTGCGCGGATGACCTGTGGTTCTATGAGCGCGTTCATCTTCAGAAAGATGCGAGCTTTGCCTGTACCGGACCTTGCCACCTCGATCTCTCGTTCGATGAATGCCAGCATCGAACTGTGGAGGGTGAACGGCGCTTGCAACAACTTGCGCAACCGGCCATGACGACCCATCGCCGTGAGCTGCGAAAAGAGTTTGTGGACGTCGTCGCCAATATCGGGGTTACAGGTGAACAGGCCGTAGTCGGTGTACTGTCGTGCCGTTCTGGCGTGATAGTTGCCAGTACCGAGATGCACATACCGACGCAACACGCGGCCTTCGCGGCGGATCACCATGGCCATCTTCGCGTGTGTCTTGAGACCAACAACACCGTAAACCACCTGGGCACCGGCCTTCTGCAGCAGGTTGGCAAGTTCGATGTTCGCTTCCTCGTCAAAGCGGGCGCGCAATTCAATCACAACCAGCACTTCCTTCCCTTCGTTGGCGGCTTTGACCAACGCCCTCACCACCGCTGAATCGGCCCCCGTGCGGTAGAGCGTCTGACGAATCGCAAGCACAGCAGGATCTTCCGAGGCCTGACGAAGAAACTCGATGACCGGCGCAAAGGATTGGTAAGGATGATGCAGAAGCAGGTCGCCGGCGCGAATGACTGCAAACATGTCGG
Organism: Pseudomonadales bacterium; assembly: GCA_041752315.1. Classification (GTDB taxonomy): domain Bacteria; phylum Pseudomonadota; class Gammaproteobacteria; order Pseudomonadales; family Azotimanducaceae; genus SYFY01. Next base: position 14,345 of record JBGSHJ010000058.1, on the reverse strand, counting down.
GCTCGAACCGAAGACGCTCAGGGATGCCAGGAGTGAAGCCGGGGTATTTGAGCTCGGGTCGCTCAACCTGATCCGGAACGGTCGTCAGACGCATCAGGTTCACCGGACCGTCGCAGAGATATACCTCGTCGATCCGCAATCCGTGCTGTGCTGCCAGATCGGCGATGATGTTGTCCGGACAGTCTTTAGCCACCTCCAGTCGAACTGCATCACCATAGCGCCGGGCCGACAGTTCACCTTCTACCGCTCGCAACAGATCTTCCGCATCCTCCGCATCGACCAACAGATCACTGTCGCGCGTCACTCGAAACGAATAACACCCGGTCACCTGCATCCCGGGAAAAAACTCCCCCACATAGGCTTGTATGATCGATGACAGAAGAACGAAATCGTGCGCGACCGACGCGCACGATTCCGGTAACGCAACGATGCGTGGCAGCGCACGAGGCGCCTGCACCACTGCCCTGCCGCTGGAGCGGCCGAAGGCATCCTTGCCTTCAAGTGTAACCATGAACGCGAGACTCTTGTTCAACACCTGGGGAAACGGATGAGCAGGATCAAGCGCCATCGGGCTCATGATCGGCAACAGTTCGCGACTGAAGTAACGTTTGATCCAGGTCTGCTGCTTGGGCGTCCAGAGGTCATCCGTACTGAACCGGATCCCCTGCTCGGCCAACGCTGGAAACAGATTGTTGAGCGCCATGTACTGCTGCTCGATCAAGCTCCTCGCGACCATCGTGATCTGCCGCAGTTGCTCGCTGGCCGACAGTCCGTCGGGACCGGCCTGCGCCGGGTTGAATTCTTCCTGGTGCTTGAGCCCCGCAACCCGGATCTCGAAAAACTCATCGAGAATGGCGCTTGAAATGCAGATGAAACGAAGTCGTTCCAGAAGCGGAACGTTGTCATCGTCAGCCTGTGCCATGACACGCCGAATGAATTCGAGCTGGGACAGTTCGCGGTTGATATAGAGTTCCGGGCGGAGAAGGTCCGGAGCATGCTCGATGTGGTTCACAACACGCTGATTTGTTGCCAACAGGGGCTTGAGACTAACATGTGACCACCCAGTTCGTGTGACAGTTCGGTGAAGGACAATATCTACCGCCAAACCCAAGGCCACCTGGTCGACTTCGTTTTTGATCAACGTGTGGTCAACGTCTTCCCGGACATGATCCGTCGCAGCGTACCGGGCTACGAGCTGGTTGTACCCTTGTCCGGCTTGATGGCTGCCCGGTACATTCGCGCCGGAGACCGCGTATACGATCTCGGTTGCTCGCTGGGTGCATCGACACTCGCGGTTCTGGATCAGCTTGGCAGCCTGCCATGCAAAATCCTCGCGGTCGACCAGTCGGCATCGATGCTTTCCCGAGCTCGCGAACTGGTCACGGACTCGCGTGTGCGATTTGTCGAAGCAGATGTCACCACGCTCGAATTCCTGCCCTCAAGCATCGTCTTGTCCAACTGGTTGTTGCAGTTTGTTGACCCGCAACAGCGACTGCCACTCCTGACCCGCATTGCGCAGTCGCTGAGAGGAGGTGGTCACCTGTTCCTGGCGGAAAAAATCCGCTACGACGACCCTGCAACCCAGTCGTTCATGGCCGACACGCATCATGCATTCAAGGCTGCGAATGGTTACAGCGATCTCGAAATCAGCCAGAAACGCAGCGCGCTTGAGAACGTCATGATCGTGGATACCGAAACGACCCACATCGAACGACTGCACGCTGCCGGTTTCACGAAGGTGATTGTCTGGTATCGCTGCCTGAACTGGATTTCCATTCTGGCCCAGGCATGAGTGCAGACGCATTCATTGCTGCCGAACTCATCAGGCTGGAGGCTTTCCTCCCGGAATGGCAAGGGTTGAGGCCGACACTGCTGGCGAGATTCTCTCCATCCTTTCACGGTGACCAGGCGCGTTGGTTGAGCGCCATCAACCACCTGCAGTCTGTAGGACGGTCTGAAGAGGCGCTCCGAAAGCTGATGCCATGGAGGAAAGGTCCGTGGTCATTCGGTGAGGTCGCTATCGACACAGAGTGGCGCTCGGACTGGAAGTGGGCGCGCCTGCAACCACACTTGAACAGGCTCTGCGGGAAGCGGGTACTGGACGCAGGTTGTGGAAACGGCTATTTCGGCTGGCGATTGCTGGACGCCGGTGCTCACGCTGTCATCGGAATCGACCCAACTCTGCTGTACTGCATGCAGCATCTCGCTGTCGCGACACTGCAGGGAACCGCCAACAACTGGGTTCTGCCGATGACCCTGGAGGAGGCACCGCTGTCTGCATGTTTTGATTTGGTGATGTCGATGGGCGTCATCTACCATCGACGGGATCCCATTGATCATGTGCGCCGCCTGTTCGAATGCACGGCGTCTGGTGGTGAGGTTGTTCTCGAATCGCTGATCGTGGAAGCGGAACGGAATCTGCATCCGCCCGATCGCTACGCACGGATGCGCAACGTCCACGTGGTGCCCACCATCGGACAGGTGATCAACTGGCTTGCACAGGTCGGATTCATCAATGCACGCGTTGTGGATGTCACGGTGACATCCATCGAAGAACAACGGTCATCAGACTGGATGCGCTTCGAGTCCTTGCGCGAAGCGCTGGATCCGCGCGATCCTCTGCGTACCGTGGAAGGTCACCCAGCGCCGGTGCGAGCGATAGTGATCGCACTAAAACCTTGAGGAGACCATGAACACCTTTTGCTGTGCACCAACGGAAATCGCTCGATGATTCTCTATTACGCTCCACATTCCTGCGCCCTGGCATCCCACATTGCACTGGAAACCGCAGGTGCAACCTACGAGGCGCGACGTCTAGACTTCAGAACCGGCGAACAACGCTCACCCGACTATCTTGCGGTAAACCCGAAAGGCCGGGTGCCTGCGCTCGTCACGGATCGCGGTGTGATCACCGAGACCCCGGCCATCCTCGTTTACATCGCCCAGACACATCCCGAGGCCAACCTCGCGCCGCTCGACGATCCCTTCCTGTTTGCACAATTGCAGGCATTCAACAGCTATCTCTGCGCCACTGTTCACGTCGCCCACGCCCATCGCATGCGTGGCTCGCGCTGGGCTGACGACGAGATGGCCATGGCTGCAATGAAGAAGAAGGTGCCGCAGAACATGACTGACTGCTTTTCCCTGATCGAAAGCGAGATGTTCAAGGGACCATTTGTGTTCGGTGAGGGTTACACCATCGCCGACATCTATCTCTACACCCTCAGCACATGGCTGGAAGCAGATGGGGTGGATATCACGCAGTTTCCGAAAATCACCGAATTTCAGAAGCGGTTGAGTGGCGACCCCGACATCGTAAAAGTGATGGCTGCACAGAACAGCAGATAGTCAGAGCCCTGGCTACGACTCCGGCCAGTCGCCAAGCGCAACCCGGCCGATGTATTCATGTGCTTCCGCCGGGGCTCCGGGTTGCATGAACGGTGCGGAGCGCACATCGCGGTAAAGACGGGAAAGTGTGTTGGCCTGCGTGAACGACGAACCGCCAACTACATCCATCGCCTTGTTCACCCCTTCGATCGCTGCCTTGTTCACGATCGACTTCGCGATCTGGTAGCGTTGCATCAGTTCATGGGCTTCACTCATGGACGGTGCCTGCCGTTCATGTCGCACCGTAAAATCATCTACCCAACGGGTTGTCATCTGCAAGACTCCACGACTGGTGGCAAGCAGTATCTCCAGCTCTGCGAGCAGGTGACGCACACCGGCAGCAGCCCCGATCACGATACCCATGCGCTTCTGCGTGCGGCCTGCCTGGACAGCCTGGTCGCGTGCAGCCTCCAGTATTCCCATCGACGCGCCAACCAGGGGCAGATTGGCCAGCGCCCGATTGACCAGCACACGGACACTCCATCGGCCCCAGGGTCCTGTGACACGCAACTCGCGCTTCGGTACGGAAACACTGGAGAAGCGGATGGACTGGCTGCCGGATGCACGCATTCCAAGCGCATCCCAGTCATCCTTGGGTGTGATGCCCGGGGTATTGATCGGCAGGATGGTCGAGGCGATGTGATCACCTTGCGCATCGCGCAAACGTACGTTCATCGCGAGGTGCGATGCCACGGGCGACATCGTGACAAACATCTTCTCGCCATTGATGACATAACCATCCGTACTTTCGGTGGCTTCGGTGAGAGGATGAAGATTGTCGGTACCCCGCTCGGTCGCCGTCGCACAGATCAGCATCTTGCCGCTGGCCACCGCCTCGAGCGCTTCACGCCCATAACCAACCGTCGCATATCCCTGTGCAATGCCTCGCGAAACGCCCAGGTGCATGTTGGTCGCAATGGCAACCGAGGCATCGGCACGGGCAAGCGCGGCAATCGCCAGGGTCCAGTCATGTACCGAATCGAGTCCAAGGCCGCCCAGTGCCTCGGGAACAAACGCCGCTGTGATCTTCGCCGCAACAAGATCACGAAAGTTGTCCGTGTTCATCTGTCCGGCTCGATCTGCAGCCGCTGCACGCTCTGCCAGCCCGGGAGCAACATCGGCACAGGCCCGCAGAAGCCTCTTGCCTGCCAGGGACACTGCGTCAATCAACGTCGAGGTTCCAGGGCACATTCGGGGAAGCAGACAACCATTTCACTTCGCACCTTGTTCGTTGCCTTTCTGTCCGTGGAGGTCGTCCAGGTTTCGACCTCGGGTTTCGGAAAGCAGCAGCACGCAGATCAAGGTCAACGCAGAAGCCACGGCGATGTACGCAGAGACGTATACCGTGCCATAGGTCATCCACAGCGCCGTGGCGATCGTCGGTGACAGCGCGCCACCCAGAATCGCGCCGATCTGATAACCCAGTGACGCGCCAGAGTATCGGACCTCCGTACTGAAGAGTTCCGCAAGCAACGCCGCCTGGGGGCCATACATCATCGACAGGCATATCTGTCCGACGCTGATGGCAAGCGCGATCCAGATGAATTCCCCGGTGTCGATCAGCGGAAACAATGCAAACGCCCAGCCACCCACCAGTACCGCACCGAGCATGTACACACCCCGCCGACCATGGCGATCCGACCAGATCGAAGCAAGGAAAAGCGCAGGAATCTGTGCAATGGAGCCGATCAGCACGGCCATCAACATCGTGTCGCGAGACAGCCCGACACCGGCCGGGTTGCTGCCATAGGCAACCACAAACGCAATCAGGACATAGAACATGACCTGCACCGACAGGAATGCGCCAGCACCCAGAAATATTTCCCGCGGATGTTTGCGCAGCGCGTCCAATACGGGCGACCCACCACGCACAACAGGAAGATTTCCCGGGGTCCGGACGGGTTGCGCCTCCTGTCGACGTTTCAGCTCCTTGAATGCAGGAGTGTCCTCAAGATGAAGTTGCACATACATGCTGAGGCCGATCAGGATGACGCTCATGAGAAACGGGATCCGCCACCCCCAGGTCGAGAAGTCATCTTCGGGCAGAATGCCACTCACCAGGATGAAGGCAAGATTGGCGAGGATCACACCAACCGGTGCGCCTGCCTGGGCAAACGCGCCGTAGTAACCCCGTTTGCCTGGTGGCGCACTCTCGGTCACCAGCAACATGGCACCACCCCACTGCCCACCAATCGCCAGACCTTGCACGAATCGGAGGGCTGTCAGGGCAATGGGCGCGGCCACACCGATCGTTTCGTACGTGGGCAGAAGTCCGATTACAGTGGTCGCACCTCCCATCATCATCAACGCAACGACCAGCGCTTTTTTTCGACCCATCCGATCACCGAAGTGGCCAAACAGGACACCTCCCACCGGTCGGGCGATAAATCCCACGGCAAAGGTGCCGAATGATGCGATCAATGCCGCCATGGGCGGCATGTCGGCCGGGAAGAACGCCGTCGGAAAGATCAGTGCTGCGGCAGTGCCGTACAGAAAAAAGTCATACCATTCGATACTCGTACCCGCGAGCGACGTCATGGCGACCTTGCGCATGGAAGGCTCGGCAGCATGGTTGTCGGTCATTGTCGTTCCCTCTGTTTCCCTGTCTTGCCCATCACAAACGCATGGACGCAGCGTATCGTGAAACCGTCGGACCGCGAAAGGCTGTCGAACTGCGGCTGTAACCTGCGTGACTTCCTTTCTGCGACACCGGTACTGGCTGCATTGGGTGCCATGCCAGGCATCGACATGCAACTTTCAATCCCCGCCCGACAGAAGGGAGTTCATCAGTTTGTCTTCGATGCCTCCCGAGCCAGCAGTGAAGACGGTGGGCTGAAGCGGTCAAACGAAGCCTGCTCCCAGAACGACTTGAAGACCGGCGAACGGTAGATCCCCTGGTTCAGGTCATTTGTCTCCACCCACCTGTGCAGGCCGGCAAGCGAGCGCACCTCCTTCGAAGAAACACGGCGGATGATGTGCTCCGGACCAAGTTCCCGCGGATGCGTGAGGCCTGCCGCAGCGACCAGTTCCTTCAGGGTTTCCATGGTCGTCTTGTGGAAATCGTGAACACGCGCGGCTTTCTCGGGCACAACCAGCGCGCGCATGCGGCCTGGATCCTGCGTCGTGACGCCTGTGGGACATTTGCCCGTATGGCAGGTTTGCGCCTGCACGCATCCGAGTGCAAACATGAAGCCACGAGCCGCATTGCACCAATCCGCGCCAATCGCGAGCGTTCGAACGATGTCGAAGGCGCTGATGACCTTGCCACTGGCGCCCACCCGTATGTCATTGCGCAAGCCGGCTCCGACGAGCGCGTTGTGCACCAGCATCAGTCCTTCGCGCAGCGGCGTGCCAACGTGGTCAGAAAACTCGATGGGCGCGGCACCGGTGCCACCTTCGCCGCCGTCCACAACCACGAAGTCAGGCAGGATGCTGGTGTGCTGCATCGCCTTGACGATCGAAAACCACTCCCATGGGTGGCCTATTGCGAGCTTGAAACCGACGGGTTTGCCACCCGACAGCTCCCGCAATCTTGCAACAAACTGGAGGAGTTCTATCGGCGTCCTGAACGCCGAATGACCTGCCGGTGAAATGCAGTCGACACCTTCGGCGATACCTCGTGCAGCGGCGATTTCAGCAGTGACCTTGGAACCGGGCAACATTCCGCCATGGCCAGGCTTTGCGCCCTGGGACAGCTTGATTTCGATCATCTTCACCTGATCGCTCGCGGCGTTTTCGGCGAAGCGCTCCGGATCGAAACGACCCTGGTTGTCACGGCACCCAAAATAGCCACTGCCAATTTCCCAGACGAGGTCACCGCCACGCTCACGGTGCCACTTCGAGATTGATCCTTCGCCGGTGTCGTGGAAAAAGCCGCCGCGCCGGGCGCCTTCGTTCAACGCCAGAATCGCATTGGCAGAGAGCGAACCGAAACTCATCGCCGAAATGTTGAAGACGCTCGCCGAGTAGGGTTTTGCACAGCGGCCCTCTCCGACCATCACCCGGAAATCGTGACTGCCGATCAGAGCGGGGTTCACGGAATGATTGATCCATTCGTACTGCGGCTCGTACACGTTCAGCTGCGTGCCAAAAGGTCGTTTGTCGGCGACACCTTTGGCTCGTTGATACGCGAGCGAGCGCTCCGATCGCGAGAACGGAATGGCGTCCGTGTCGGCCTCGAAAAAATACTGGCGAATCTCTGGTCGCAGATACTCGAGGAAGTACCTCAGGTGGCCAATGACCGGATAGTTGCGGCGGATCGCTCTCTTGGTCTGGAGGAAGTCCCACAGCCCGACCAGTGTCAATGCCCCAGACACCGCCGCAACCGCAAGCCACAGTTGCGAATACCGCGACAGCGCGACACACGCCAGGGTCAGCACCGCAACAATTCCCCAGGTCCAATACCGTTGAGGAATGATCAGTTCACCACTTTCACTCATGAATCCCCCTTTTTCGTGGAATCAGTCTCCAACAACAAGGCCGGCCAAGACTGACTGAACGGCACGCCTGCTCCCCTGACCGATTGTGCCTGATCCAGAACAGTCTTCACCTGCGTCGCGCGCCTTGGCCGAGACTCCTAGTCCATCTCTCTCAGCCTGTCCTTCTTGCTTCTGCGTTTGCCCTTGATTCCACCGACACCTGGAATCGCCGAGGGAACTGTCTCCTCAGGTTCAAATCCGGGGATGACTTCGTGATCCAGCGCCAGTGCATGACGTTTTTCGATCAGGCGAAAATGTGCGGCAGTGTCCGTCGTGACAAAGCTCACCGCCACACCTGTCGCCCCGGCACGTCCAGTGCGGCCGATACGATGAAGATAGTCATCGGTCGAGCGTGGCAGGTCGTAATTCACCACTACCGGCAGATCTGCGATGTCGATACCGCGCGCCGCCAGATCGGTCGCGAGCAAAACCTGCAATCGACCCGCCTTGAAATCGGCCAGCGCCTCGGTGCGTGCCAATTGACTGAGATCACCATGCAGTGCCGCCGCACTCAATCCGGCACGTCGCAGTTTCTCGGCCACATGCTCGGTGGTGTAGCGCGTAGCCGTGAAGACCAGCGTGCGCGACCACTTGTGAAGCTCGACAAGATGACGCAACAGTTGTGTGCGACGAGCCTGGTCAACCCGGATTGCGCGTTGTTCGATACGCGGCGTGGTGTCAGCACTCGCAGGTACATCGATGCGCAGCGGGTCCTGCAGCAGTTGTTCTGCGAAGGTGTGGACAGCTGACGGGAACGTCGCCGAGAACAGCAGGTTCTGGCGCACGGCCGGAAGGGCTGCAAGCACCCGCGTCAGTTCTTCAGCGAAACCAAGATCGAACAATCGATCCGCTTCGTCCAGCACAAGCGTTGTGAGTTCGTTCAATCGCAGTGAATTGTGCGCAAGCAGATCGAGCAGGCGGCCTGGTGTCGCGACGAGGATGTCGACACCTCCTCGCAGCGCCATCATCTGCGGATTGATGGAGACGCCACCAAACACACTCACCACTTTCAGCCGACGTTGTGCAAACCTTGCGCAGGCCTCACAGGCCGCACCGACCTGGACAGCGAGCTCGCGCGTGGGCACCAGTATCAAGGCCTGCAATGGATGGCCCGTGGCGATGGCCGCACATCGTTCGACGATCGGCAAGGCAAAAGCAGCCGTTTTCCCTGAACCGGTCTGGGCGCAGGCCCAGACATCGCGGCCTGCGAGAATCGCGGGAATCGCTGCCCATTGCACCGCAGTGGGTGTGACATAACCGCTGGCGGCAGCGGCCCATTGTCCGGCAGGGCTGAGTCCGGTGCCTTCGAAATCCAAGGCTAGATCGCCAACTCGCGGACCCGGAGCCTGCGCCCCTTGATCTTGCCCGCGCGCAGGCCAGCGAGAGCCTGATCTCGGGCGTTGCGTGCGATGGCAACATAGGTCCGGGTGGCGAACACATCGATCTTGCCAACCCGTTCGGCCAGGAGACCAGCGCTGCCTGTCAGAGCTCCGAGCAGGTCACCAGCCCGCAGTTTGTCCTGGCGTCCTGCATCCACCACCAGGGTGACATACGGCGCGGGTTCCGGATGACCCGCTGCAGCGGTCACCTGGCCCCATTGCAAAGCACCATCGATGCCATCTGCAATCCCACGCAGGCGTCCGGATTCGCTGCTCGAGCACAGACTCAGTGCCAGGCCGCTGCGACCCGCACGACCAGTGCGACCGATACGATGCAGATGTGTATCGGCGTCATTGGCCAGTTCGTAGTTCACCACCATTGCAAGGTCCGCGATATCAAGCCCGCGGGCAGCGACATCCGACGCCACCAGTACCCTGCAACTGCGATTGGTGAAGCGAACCAGCATCTCTTCGCGCTCCCGCTGATCAAGGTCACCATGCAATGCCAGTATCGCAAAACCATCTCCGGCTAGCGCCGATGCGACGCGTCGCACCTCACTGCGCGTATTGCAGAAAACCACCACCGATTCCGGGTTGTATTCCAGCAACAATGCACGCAGTGCGGGCAGTTTCTGTTCGGCTTCAACGCTGAAAAATCGCTGGTCGATCCGGGGTCGCGTGTCTTCTCCTTCGATGCTGACATCCAGCACAGTGCGTTGCAGTCGACGGCTGATGGCACGGATTTCTTCCGGGATGGTCGCGGAAAACAGCAGGGTCTGGCGATCCTCCGGAATCACCTTCACCACGGTTTCGATGGTCTGCGCAAATCCCATTTCAAGCATTCGATCAACTTCGTCCAGCACCAGCACCTTGATGGCCTGCAGCGGCAGAACCTGCTTCTCGATCAGTTCCTGGATGCGTCCCGGTGTACCCACCACAATCTGCGGCAAATGGGTCAGCGAAGCCAATTGGGGTCGCAACGGCACGCCGCCACACAAGGTCAGCACCTTGACGTTGCTGATGGATCGCGCGAGACGTCGGATCTCGCGACTGACCTGATCCGCCAGTTCGCGGGTCGGGCACAGCACCAGGCCCTGCACCGTGTCAGCACCCGACTGAAGAGCCGCCAGCAGACCCAGCGCGAGAGCGACTGTCTTGCCACTGCCGGTATGGGCCTGCGCGATGACGTCACCACCAGCAAGGATCGTGGGGACGGTCGCCACCTGCACGGCGGTCATTTCAATGTAGTCGGCGTCAGCGAGTCCTCGTGCCAGCGCTGCCGGCAGCATCAGTTCGGAAAACAGCATTGGGGACTTGCATGCCTCGCAGGCAGATAAGGAGATGGAGCGACGCCGATGTGCTCGGTAGCGTTCCGACGTTGTGTCATCATCGCATGACCATACAACGATATTCGAACGCACTGTGCGTTCAGTGTACGCCGTACAGGCGCCGCGATTCGTCCCGGAGCATATCCCTGAAATCAGGATGGGCAATCTCGCAGAGCGCACGTACACGCTGCGGTACGCTTCTGCCACGCAACTGCGCGATGCCAAATTCGGTGACCACGAAGTCCACGTAGGTGCGAGGTACGGTTACCGGTGTGCCGGGTGGCAATGCCGGCACGATACGCGTGACCCGGGCCCCGCCGCCGGACGGCAGCGAGCTTGAAGGCAATACCGAGACAGACCTGCCGTTTGGCGAATATGCACCGGCCAGCATGAATACCGTCTGCCCACCAACCCCGGTGTACGGGTGATGATCAAATGACTCGGCAGCAACCTGACCGGTGAGATCAACCACCAGCGCATTGTTCACCGTCACAAAGGGGTCGAGCTGGATCAACCTGCGCAGGTCGTCCGTGTAGCCGAAGTCATACAGCTCAAAAACAGGGTTTTCATGAATCATCTCCAGTTCTTCGCGCGGCATGGCCGTCAGCGCACTGCCCACCACCTTGCCACGATGGATGCTCTTGCGATTGCCCGTGATGACCCCGCGTGCCACCAGATCGGCTATGCCGCCAGTAACGAGTTCGGTCTGCACACCCAGATCGTTGCGAAAGTCGAGGAAGTGACCGAGTGATGCCGACACCGTACCGACTCCCATCTGCAAGGTGTCGCCATCATTGACGAGTTCGGCGGCGACCAGTGTACAGATGGTTTCGACCTGGCTGATTTCCTCGTCGCTCGATGCCGAGGCTGCGGGGGTACCCAGTGGCGCGTGTCCTTCCACAAACAGATCGATCTGATCAACGTGCACATGGTTTTCACCACCGGTGCGGATGAAGTTCTCCTGTATTTCGGCGATGACGAATTTCGCCTGCCGGACACAGGTTTGCGACATCCAGACCCCAGGACCAAAGCTGCAGTAGCCCTTGTCATCCGGCGGCGACACAGGCACCAGGAAGATATCCGGATGCTCTGTCAGGCCAGCCGGCAGTTCGTGACTTCGCCACAGCCCGATCGGCAGATAGTCCATGTCTCCGTTGTGCGCTGCGGCACGATTGGGAGGTGTGGCATAGTTGTCGAAGAGGTGGAACACGCCCTTGAATTGCGGCTCGGTCCACGACACAAACGCGGCAAGGTGTTCTATACGGATTCCACGCAGTCCACGCGCCAGCGCATGCGCCTTGAGTCCCTCGCAGAGGGTCATCGGCGTGCAACTGTAAGGCGCAACGTTGACCACATGACCGGACCGCACCTGCGACAGCGCCCTTTCGAGGGAGACGAGTTTCGATCCAAGACGTGCTCGCCAGTCCATTCGATACCCCCACGCTCGTCACGACGATGTTCGCGCCGAGTGTAGGGGCTTTCCAGCGTGGCTCCTACTCCGCTCTGCAGGCTTCGCCGATTCTTGACGCGTGGGAGAACACACTATTCCGTCAGAGTAACGTAACCACGATGCAGCGCATGTTCCAGCGCGGCAAACCCTTCGATCGCCTCGCTGTAGGCCTGACGCAGGCGTTTGAGTTCCAACGCAGATTCAGTGGGAATGCACTCGCTGTGACACCTTTCACCCAACTGCAACACCGTGTCGAGATATCGCGCACGAAGACACGCGACCATTTTTGCCACGTTGATGAAGTGATCCCGGCCAACCACGCCGGTCACGGCACTGATCCGTTCGCGGTTGATGGTTGTGATGGCCTGCTCCAGTTCCAGATGCAAGCGGCGATGTTCGTGTTCTTCGGGGGCTGATGGCATTCCAGACTCTCCAGTTCTGGCACCCCACCATGCCGGGCGCCTAATCCAGACTTTGCTGCTTCTCGAAAGAAAGTGTAGGTCGGAATTTCGAGATCGGAAAAAAGCGGCCTCCGTGGCTCCGTTCCGGTCCGGCAAAGGGATAACGCCCGGTTTGAAACCACCAGGCCGCTCGCCTACTCTCGGAGGTTGGGAGAAGGTTCCATCGTTCGATTTCCAGGGGAGTGAACTCAAGTGGCTCAGCAGATCGATGTGTTGGTGGTAGGTGCCGGTTTTGCCGGTATGTACGCAGTGCACCGGTTCCGCAATCTCGGCCTGGTGGTGAAAGTTCTCGAAGCCGGCTCGGACGTTGGTGGCACCTGGTACTGGAACCGCTATCCGGGTGCACGCTGCGATGTGCCGAGCCTCGAATATTCCTACGGCTTTTCACCCGAACTCGAACAGGAGTGGGATTGGCCAGAGGTGTTTTCGGCGCAGGGGGATATCCTGCTTTACGCCAACCACGTGGCTGACCGGTTCGATTTGCGTCGTGACATGCAGTTCAACACCCGCATCAAATCTGTCGAGTGGATGGAAGAATCGCGGCGCTGGTGCCTGACGAGTGAGGCCAACGAACAATTCGAGGCACCTTTCTGCGTGATGGCGACCGGTTGCCTCTCCGTGCCGTTGAAACCCGAAATTGCCGGCGCGGCGCGATTTGCCGGGGAGGTCTACCACACTGGCAGCTGGCCCGCGGATCCCGTCGATCTCACCGGCAAGCGGGTTGGGATCATCGGCACCGGTTCGTCCGGGGTTCAGGCGATACCGGAACTGGCCCGCATGGCCGGCCACCTGACGGTGTTTCAGCGCACACCGGTCTACACCATGCCCGCCAATCGCAAGCGGATGCGCGCTGCGGTGCAGCAGGAGTTCCGCGACCACTATCGCGAGATCCGCGATATGCAGCAACACAATACCGGTGGTGTTTCGAACTTTCGTCCACAGAAAAGCGTCGTGCGCATCGACAATGGCCTGCGTGTTCCACCTCGCCTGCTGGATCTGACTCCGGACCAGCGAAACGAAGTGCTTCAGCGCCAGGGTCTGAGCGCGCTGCTTGGCTTTCGTGATGTCTATGCCGATGCCGAGGCTAACGAACTGGCGAACGCACTGTACCGCGAGCGGGTGCGACACATGATTCGTGATCCGCAGACAGCAGAGCGACTCTTGCCCAGAACCTATGGCCTGGGCTGCAAGCGCCAGGTGCTGGATCGGGATTATTACGAGACGTTCAATCGCGACAACGTGACTCTCATCGATCTCATGCAGACTCCCATCGACACGATTACCGAGCGCGGCATACAGACCAGTGAGGTGCATTTCGATCTCGACGTGCTCATCTATGCAACCGGATTTGACGCCATGACCGGTGCACTCCTGAAGGCGAATATCCGTGGTCGCGACAGACTGTCCCTGGCAGAAAAGTGGGCCGATGGACCTGTGGCTTACCTTGGTCTGCAGATGGCCGGCTTTCCCAACCTGTTCACCGTCACTGGTCCCGGCAGTCCTTCGGTGTTGTGCAACATGCTGGTTGCCATCGAGCAGCACGTGAACTGGATCGGTGACTGCATCACGCACGTGCGTAAGACAGGCCAACACACGATTGAACCGTTGACCGAATCGGAGAGCGGGTGGATTGCCCATGTGAACGAGGTGGCGGAAGGCACCATGTTCACGGCGCCGACCTGCAATTCGTGGTACCTGGGCGCCAACGTTCCTGGCAAACCGCGCATCTTCATGCCATATGTGGGTGGTTTTCCACGCTATCGCGAACGCTGTGAACTCGAAGCGGCCAATGGATATCCAGGATTCTCTCTCGGCTCCGTGTGAATGGTGACATGACCCACCCCCGTCTCCACCTGGTGAAC
>JBGSHJ010000057.1:0-143618 GCA_041752315.1 Pseudomonadales bacterium | reverse complement strand
CCACGACGGAGTTGTCCACATAACGCTGGACGACATACGCGTCATACGGGGCAAGAATCCGCGTTTCGGCCAGCCTTTTGCGCGCCTGCTCAAGATGGACCTGGCGGAGATCGAGCAGCGCTCTTGCATCATCGACGATGGACTGCGAAACGACGCGCTTGCTCAGCAGTGCGCTCTTTCGCTCAAGATCCTGTGCGGCCAGTTGCCGCTGCACTTCGGCTTCCCTCACCGCCAGTTCGAACTCACGGGGATCCAGCGCGGCAACCAGTGTCCCGGTCTGTATCGTTTCGCCCTCACGAGCGGCGAGGTGGGTGATCCGGCCACCAACTTCGAACTTCAGATCAACCATCTGTGCGGCTTCGACCCTGCCCACAAATTCATAGGCACGTTCACCTACCGATGTGCTGACCTGCAGTACATGGGCGGGTCTGACCGCCTGGTCGGCGACGATCGGAGGCGCTTCCGTTGAACAGGCGCAGAGTGCGGCAAGCATGATGCAAAAGAGCCGATGACGGTGATTCCTCATCGCGGCAGTTCCCGGCTGAGTTCCAGCAAGCGGGCGAAGAGTTGCTGACGGTTGGTTACGCCATCAGGCAGCAGGTTCAGCATGTCCAGAAATCGCAGACCTTCGGTGGCCAGCAGCAGAACATGCGCCAGCTGGGCATCGGTCGTGTCACTGCCTGCCTCGCGGAAACGCTCGGCGATGTACGTTCTCGCGGGAGTGAGCAGGGATGGATCTTCAGCGGCAGCAGCCAGGATCGCCAGGGCCATGGCGCGCTGTTTAGGCTGTTGTTCCTGTTCAGCCATGATCAATGGCCCGATCATCGGCAACAATTGCACGCCAGGCTCTTCGCGCAGTTTTTCCAGGCGTAGTGCCGACGTTTCCATCAACAGGGCGAGCATCGCTTCGAGCAACGCCCGCTTGGACGGGAAGTGATAGAGCACGCCGCCCTTGGAAAGGCCGGCGGCTGCGGCTACAGCATCGATGGTCAGGTGGGCGGCACCATTGGTGTCGACAATGCTGACGGCGGTTTCCAGGATTTTCTGGCGGGTACTGACAGGGGTGTTCATCCGGCCACTGTACCATCCAGACGGTACAGTGACGAGAGCCGGGTCACGCTACCGGTGCAACGTCATTTTTTCCGGGTCGATTCTTTCGCCTGGTTTCTTTCGCCTCGTTTCTATCGGGTCAATCCCCGGTGACCAGTTCTTCCTTCAGATACTTGCCGGCAACGTAGTAGTGCCAGGCGCTCCACAGGTTCACCAGCGAAAAGATCAGCAGCGAATAACGAACCGAGTCGTCTCCATACTCGGGCTTGAGCAGGTCACTGACGATGCCCACCGCCTGTGGACCCAGGCCCAGACCGACAATATTGATGATGAACAGCAGAACGGCTGCGGCGACTGCGCGCATACCCAGCGGAACCAGACCCTGGGTCTGGGAAAACGTGGTCGCCTGATAGAAGTTGCCCAACAGGACCGGCAACATCATGAACAGCAAGGCTCCCGTCGCGGTCGGCGACAGGTATATACCTGCCGCAAAAGGGGCCGAAAGGACGAGGGAAACGGAGACAATCCACAGATACCAGCGTGTATCCCGACTGCCATACTTGTCAGCAAGCATACCCCCGAGGACGATACCGATACCCCCAGGGATGCCGAGGATCAACCCCAGCCAGGTGCCAATTTCGCCGGAAGCCATACCATGTGAACGACTCAGGAACGAAGGTGCCCAGGTGATCAGTCCGTAGCCGACAAAGGCGGTAAGCGCGCCGCCAAAGGCCATGTGGCGAAAGGACTTCTTGCTCCAGAGATAGTTGAACGTTCCCATGACCGAAGGCTGCTCAGCGCTGATGACACGACCTTCTGCCAACCCTCGTGGTGGCTCGCGCACGGTCATCCTGAAGAGAATGGCCAAAGCCAAACCCGGGATGCCGACTATGAAAAAGGCAACCCGCCAGCCAAAAAACTGTTCGATCCAGCCGCCTGCGATGAAGCCAAAAAGAATGCCCACCGGAATTCCCAGCGAGTATATGCCCAGTGCTGTCGCGCGTTGATGAGCAGGGTAATAGTCCGCGATCATCGAGTGTGCAGGAGGGCTGCAACCAGCTTCGCCCACACCGACCCCGATGCGCGCTGCCAGCAGTTGCCAATAGTTCTGGGCGAGACCGGACAGTGCTGTCATGCCACTCCAGACCGTCAGGGCGATCGCAATCAGATTCCGTCGACTGCTGCGATCTGCAAGGCGGGCGATGGGAATACCGAGCGTCGCATAAAACAGCGCGAACGCAAAGCCTGACAAGGCTCCCAACGCGGTGTCACTGACCTTGAGATCGTTCTTGATGGGTTCCAGCAGGATGGAGAGGATTTGTCGGTCGATAAAATTGAAGGTATAGACGACAACCAGCATGCTCAGCACGTACTTGCGTGTTGCAGCGCTGAACAGGGTTGATGTCTGCGGGTCCTGATTGAGCATGTGTCCTCCCGGCGAGGTGGCATCGTACCGGTGCAGACAGTGCAGGGCCAAGCCTAATCGAGGTCACAGGTGAAGTAGCCAGGAAAAGTTCCCGGAAGACTTCCTGAATCGGGATGTTGCTGGTGGTGACCTTGTCCGGGTCAGACCAGCAACATCAACTCGAGCGTCATGCCGCCATCGCGAGGATCAGTCATATCTGGATCCTTCAGACAGCGCTTCAGGCCGCAAGCCGATTGGCGACAGACGTTGTGGACGAGCTGTCCACAGCGTCTGCGGTCGCCTCAGCAACGGGTCGGTCCATCAACATGCGCTCGGCGGCACATGCGTCCAGTCCACCCATGGCTCGCGCCATCTCCAGCGCCCAACGCTGGCGACGTTCGATGCCGCGGCCAAGCAAAACTGCATAGCCCACCGCGAGTGACGTGGTGATCAAAGCAAATACCCATTCCATTACGGGTCTCCTTCCAAAGTTACCGTTTGGCCCGAAGGCCGAATATGGTTGTACTGGACAACCGGTTGGCGCTATGCCCGGTGAACGCTGGTGAGAGATTCGGGGGAGGGGGAAAGAAGTCATCTCACCGGCGTTGCACCGGGAGATAACGATGCAACTCTTTAGACTGGCGCCTGCACGGCGTCCGCAAACTTGATTGCGGTTGGCAGCGAGACTCCGGCCAGGCGCCGAATGGCCCCATTGCAGTGAATGCAGTGGCCATTGGTGCCCTGGCTTTTGGCCAGGTGCCAGTTTGTCCAGGAATGTTGCATGTATCGTTTCATAGCGGGCGGAATTCTAGCCGGAGCTGTATGGAAGTCCAGCACTAATTTTCGGCAGATGGCTGATCAGAGACCTGCGTCACTCTGGACAAGAAGGGAAATGGCCGTCAGCGCGGTCGGTTCGGAGTTTGGCAGCTGGGTTTCAGCAGGTGTTGTTCCCATCGGAGCCTCCTTCGACAAGTTGATCACCCTCATTTCGAGGCGGGCCAGCAGGTCTCGCCACTGCTCTCGCAACACAGGCTGGCTGCTCACGGCACGACCGAAAGAAAGCACCAGTGGCTCAAGCTGATCGGCATCGTCAATGGTGAGCAGACGCTCGGCGTATCGCTCGAGGCTGGCTCGGTTATCGGGCTCGTTCAGCTGCCTGTCGAGAAGCTTGATGAGTTCAACGACTCTTTCGTGGTTTGCCGCCGAAATCCCGTCAGCCCAGGCGAGATGGGCAAATTCGGTCTGCAGGGAACCTTCGATGCCTCTGGGGACGCGGAGCTCCCCGGGTTCAGATGCAATCCCGGGATCAACAGGCTGGCCAACGTTCCGGCCGGCTGCGTTGGTAGCGGCTATCGGCACGGCGAATGTATCGCCGGCACCAGGCAAGGAGAGGTTCAGACCGTCCCGGGTTGCGACCTGGTACCCTGCGTAGGCAAGCGCGGCGCCCAGCCCGATGATCGCCGGGGCGGTGAGTAGCCGGTTGCGGCCAATACCGGTTGAACGAGCCGGGGATGGGTGGGAGGCACGAATTTCGGTAGTCGAGAGCAGCGCCGCCTTCGGCGTGTCCGAATCGTCCGGTGTGGTGCCGCTCCTTCTTGCGTCAGGAGTTGCATCAAGAGCCGGATTGACGGCTGCATCAGGAGTTCCATCCAGACCGGCATCCCGGCTGACGGCCTCCGTGATGATGATTTCTTCAATCTCGAGCGGACCTTCATAAAAAACGGGGAAGTGACGACCACCCGGTTTGGGTAATCGCGTGTCCGATGCTTCGTATCGGTTCTGCAACAGCGGAATGTCCGGCATCGTTTCGTTGATGGTATCGGCGACAAAGTAGCGGGTGATGCCGATCTGCAGTTGCGCTCCCGATTCGACCCGCCGATGGTGCGCGATCAACTGACCATCGGCTCTGACGTGGCCAGCCACACATGACAGCCAGAGTTCGTCTTCAATGATGTCGAAACGGGCAGCGTGGGCCGCGTCCTGTGCGGATACGACCAACTGTCCATCGTCCCCTTCACAGAGAATGGCACCGGAGACAAGCCTGAGTGAAAGACTGTGATCTTCAGAAATCAGAAACCATTGAGGGCGCTTCGGTTCCAGTGAATTCCCGGAAAACGGTGGCTCGCGTTTTGCCTGCTGCACCTGATTGTTCTCGCTGCTGTATCGCTGCGTTGTGTTCAAAGCAAATCTCGCCACCTTATCCATCGTTCCCGCACCTGAACGGTCGGAAGGAATGGCGCGAAACTTCTTCTTTTTGTGTCCTTTACCCGATAGGCACATTAACAAAAGAGAGTGACTGGACGCAAAACTGCAGCCAACATCCCGCTGCAGTGAGTAGACTGTGCCCATGCTTGCACTCACACCGTTTGCCCTGACCGTCACGGACAACGACCGGTCCGTATCCTTTCCTACCGGGAAGCCGTCTCTGCTTGCCTTTGTCAAGGAAGACTGTCCAACCTGCCGTGAAGTCATGCCGGTGCTGTCGTCTCTGCAGAAGTCATTGGGCGACGTGATGGATATTCATGTGATCGGTCAGCACCATGATGGCAATCGATTGCTGACCGCAGAATATGGTCTTCCGCTGCTCGATGACAGCACGCTGAAGGTTTCGTTTGCGTACGATATCGAGACGGTACCAACACTGATCCATGCCGATGCTGATGGCCGCGAAATTACCCGATTGGTGGGTTTTGTGCGGGCTGAGTGGCAGGCGCTGGTCGCGGACCTTGCGTCTGGCCTGGCGGCGCCTCCGTTGCCGATCGACTGGTCCGCGATGCCCGCCTGGAGACCCGGCTGTGGTTCGATGTCGGTGGATCCCATGATTGCCGATCGCCTGCGCGCCGAAGCTGAAAACAGCCCGTTGCGCGCCCGCAGGATCGAAGTCGGGCAATTTGATGATGAGTTCGAATTCATGTTCGACCAGGGCTTCAGCGATGGCTTGCCCCTGATCCCGCCAACACCCGAAAGGGTCATCCGGATGCTGGCGGGAACGTCGCGAGATCCTCAGGAAACGGTGGCAGTGGTGCCTCCAAACATGGGCGCTGCGACCGTGGAAAAGATCGCCATCAATGCGGTGATGGCAGGTTGCAGGCCTGAGTATCTGCCGGTAGTGCTGGCTGCGGTGGAAGCGATTTGCACGGATGAGTACAACATCCACGGCGTGATGGCTACGACCATGGGTGCAAGCCCGGTCCTGGTGGTGAACGGTCCAATCCGGCATCGGCTCGGGATGAACATGAAGCTCGGTGCGTTGGGCCAGGGTAATCGGGCCAATGCCACCATCGGCCGGGCAGTGCGTCTGGTGGTCAGGAACGTCGGCGGCGCAAAACCGGGCGGTACGGAGCGGTCTACGCTCGGCAGTCCACTGAAAATCACCATGTGTTTTGCCGAGTGGGAAGAGCGTAGTCCGTGGTCACCCTTGCATGTCGAACGCGGATTTGCAGCGGAAGAATCGGTGGTCACTGCCTATACCGCGTCCAGCGGGCCGGTTCTGCTGGTTGATCAGGACTCACGGACCGCGTCGCAACTGGCAGGATCGTTTGGACTTGCCCTGGAAGCAATCTTTGGCGTGAAACAGCACTACGCGACCGATACGCTTCTGGTCATCGTTCCGGAACATGTCGACACGCTGCGTCGTGATGGTTACACCAAGGCGGATATCCGTCAGCGCATCCAGGAAGTGTCCGCGAGGCCGATTTCGGAGCTGATGGCAAACGAGATCTCGGCGACAGGATTCAAACCGGCCTTTGCGCAAGGCAAGACCGCTGAAGAACTGTCCAGGAAGGTTCCCAAGTTCCGCAAGGATGAAGATATCCTCATCGTGGTCGCGGGTTCCGAGGCTGGGAAGTTCTCGGGAGCGTTTCACGGATGGGCGACAGGAGCGATTGGGTCGGTTCCTGTGTCCAGGGCGATTGATCCCTGGTTCTGACGCGGACCTTGGAGAGACGAGGTTTCATGCGTGGCGCTTCCTGCTAGCATCTGATCCGGAAAAACCCATGTTGGCCACTGACCAATCCGATGGAGGAAAGGCGATGACAGTTATCCTGGATCCTACCGATGAAAGGGTGCCCGTTGCGCGGCAACTCACAACGCGCACCGGTGCACTCAAGGGAAGGGTGTCCTTTCTCGATATTTCCAAGCCACGAGGCAACATACTGATCGACCGAATTGAGGAACTGTTGCTTGCGCAACACCCGGAGGTCACGGTCCATCGATATGCAAAGCCCACGTTTACCAAGCCTTGTCCAGACGGCCTGCGTGCGGAAATCAGGCAGAACAGCGATTTTGTGATAGAGGCGCTCGCCGACTGAGGCTCCTGTACCACGTGCAGTTTGCATGACACGGTATGGTTCGAGATTCAGGGTGTGCCCGCTGTCTCGATCGCCTCGAGTGAGTTCAGGGACGCGGCGGCAACGCAGGCAAAAGCGTTGGGGATGCTGGATGCAAGGTGCGTTTTTGTTGCGCATCCGATCCAGGACGCAACCGACGCGGAGATGCGCACCAAGGCCGACCAGGTCATCGCCCAGGTCATCGATGCGTTGACGCGCAATTAGCCAATGTATGGCGTGAGGGCAAGGGAGGCGGGCCGGCAAGCGGGCTTGCCTTCGTGTCCCGGGGAGGGATGAATCATGCCGGCATTCACAGGATTTCCCGAGACATCCCTGCTCTTCCTCGAAGAACTTGCTGCCAACAACAACCGCGAGTGGTTCGAGGAAAACAAGGCGCGTTATGAGGAACTGATTCGGGAGCCCGCACTGGATTTCATCGCGGCGATGGCACCTCGCCTGGCGAGACTGTCAGACCAATTCATTGCAGCACCCAAAAAAACCGGTGGCTCCCTCATGCGGGTCTACAAGGACACGCGATTCAGTCGTGACAAGACACCGTACAAGACAAACATCGGCATTCAGTTTCGTCACGCGCTGGGCAAGGACGTGCATGCGCCGGGATACTACCTGCATATCGATCCCACCGAGTGTTTTGTCGGAGTTGGGCTATGGCACCCGGAATCTGCACCACTGGCGTCTATTCGACGGCGAATTGCCGAGCAGCCCGCAGTGTGGAAAAAAGTTCGCAACCAGGCATCGTTTGCCGAACAGTTCCGGTTGGACGGCGAGTCGCTGCGCCGTCCACCCAGGGGTTTTGACGAGACAACGCCCGGTATCGAAGACATCAAGCGCAAGGACTTCATAGCCACGTGTGAACTGTCTGCGGCAGACACCCACAAGGCCGATTTCCCTGATCTTGTTGCCACCCGGTTCAGGACGGCAACACCCTTCATGCGCTTCCTGTGTGAAGCGGTGGAGATACCGTTTTAGCCCGTGCTGCTGGTTGCCTATGCCTGTGCGTCCAGGTACTTCTCTGCATCCAGCGCGGCCATGCAACCAAAGCCGGCTGAAGTGATGGCCTGCCGATAGACGTGATCGGCAACGTCTCCGGCGGCAAAGACGCCAGGCAGATTGGTCGCCGTCGCGTTGCCGTCGCTGCCACTGCGCACCTTCAGGTATCCGTTGGCCATGTCCAGTTGATCGCGGAAGATGCTGGTGTTGGGTGTGTGGCCGATGGCGATGAACACACCGCTCAACGGGATCTCGCGAGCAGCCCCCCCATTCGCCCGGACTCGCATGCCATTGACGCCCATAGGGGTGCCGAGCACTTCGTCCAGCTGGTGGTTCCAGATGAACTCCACGTTGTCCCTCGCCTTGAGACGGTCCTGGAGGATCTTTTCGGAGCGCAGAGAGTCTCGGCGGTGCACCAGATAGACCTTGCTGGCGATGTTCGAAAGATACAGCGCCTCTTCGACAGCGGTGTTCCCGCCACCGATAACCGCCACTTCCTGCTTGCGATAGAAAAAACCGTCACACGTCGCGCAGGCACTGACACCTTTTCCCTTGAAAGCCTCTTCCGAGGGGAGGCCCAGATAACGTGCCGATGCGCCCGTCGCAATGATGAGCGCGTCACAGGTGTAGGTGCCTTGATCGCCATCCAGCTGGTGCGGCGTCTTGCGTGGATCCTTCGAGAGCCGGGTCGTGTGGATGTGATCGTTCAGTGTCGTCGCATCAAAACGTGCAACATGCTCTGCCATCTGCTGCATCAGTTCCGGACCCTGCAGGTGGGCGTGCCCGCCGGGCCAGTTTTCCACTTCGGTAGTGGTTGTGAGCTGACCACCGATTTCTATCCCGGTAATGAGCACCGGCCGAAGGTTCGCACGAGCGGCGTAGAGCGCAGCGGTATATCCTGCGGGGCCTGAGCCCAGTACGATCAGGCGATGATGAGTGGCGTCGGCCATGGCGTTCGGTTGGTTCCTTCTCTGAATGGAATCTGCATTAAGCCTAGCCGAGCCTGGCTTGTCGAGTTGTCGATTGCATGGACGCTACGCGTCGATTGCATGGACGCGGTACGTCGATTGCACGGACGTCAGAAGGTAGTTGCATGCATGCTGCCAGTTCACGCAAGGTTGGGATATGTGGCGAATTTCGAAGCTCCTCATTCTCTGCCTGATGGCACAGCCGGTGCTCGCACGCGGCCTTGGCGAGTTGCCGACGCTTGATGATGCGAGCCTCTCGCCCGATGGTCGGCACCTGCTGTTGCTGCAGAGCAATGGCGAAGCGTATGACCTCGCGGTCGAACGGGTCGGCGCAGACTCGCGTCGCGTGATTCTGTCGGCCACACCCGAACGGGGGCTTTTCAACTGGTGCCGCTGGGCCAATAACGAGCGCATTGTCTGTTCGCTGAGAACCTACAATCCGGTGGCCCGGGTCGGTATGGTCACGGCGACCCGATTGCTGGCAGTGGACCTGGACGGCAGTGATCTCCTGGGATTGATCCCGAAACCACGCAACATGGTCGGTCGGGCACCCTCGTTCAGTCCGCAGATCCAGGATCGTGTGATCTCCTGGCTGCCGGAGGACCCGGCGCACATTCTGGTTCAGCTCAATCGTCAGGACCCCAATCGTCCGTCCGTTTACCGGCTCAACATTCATGACAACACCCTGGTTCGGGTGCGCAGATCGCGATCGCAGATCCGCCAGTGGTATGCGGACTTCAAGGGCCACGTGCGACTCGGCGTCGGTTTCCGTGACGAATCCACTCCCGTTGTATTCGGCATGAAGACCATGCCGGTGGCTTATGGGAATGCTGCCTTTGCCAGTGAGGTGCCCCCGGTTCCGCTTGGATTCAGCCTCGATGGTCAGCAGATCTACATGAACATGACCAATGGCAGTGACCGGCATGGCATCTATCGCGTGCGATACAGCGATGGTGAAGTGCTGGGACCAATCCATACGGATCCGGAATTTGATGTTTTTGGCAGCCTCGTCCAGGATCCGGAAACCGGTGAACCCGTGGGCGTTCGTTACATGCGCCACCATCCTCATGCGGTCTGGTTTGATGAGGAACTGGCCACGCTGTTTCGGTCCCTCGAGCGGCATGTACCCGGCAGGCATCATCAACTGATCAGTGTTGATGATGACTACAAGCTGTTCCTGTTCCACGCGTATGGTGGCATCTCGCCGGGCTATTTCCTGGTTGATCGCGCTGCCGGCAAGCTGATCGAGATCGGTCGCGACTATCCCGATCTGAAGGATGAATCGGTGGTCGACATCGCTCCCATCGAGTACCCCAGTCGCGACGGATCGAAAATCCCTGGTTATCTGGCTGTCCCGAAGCATCTCGCGGGACAGAAGCTGCCAACGGTGGTACTGCCTCACGGTGGCCCGTACGATCGGGATTCAGCCCGATTTGATCCGTGGGTGCAGTACCTCAATGACCTTGGCATTGCCGTACTCAAACCCAATTTCCGGGGCTCGGTCGGCTATGGCGAACTTTACATGCAGGCGGGTTACCGACAGTGGGGTAAACGCATGCAGGAAGATCTGGTCGATGGCATTGACTGGATGGTCAGGGAAGGCATCGCAGATCCCGACCGGGTATGCGTGGTTGGGGCAAGTTATGGTGGATTCACTGCGCTGGTGTCTGCATACAAATATGCGGATCGTGTGCGCTGTGCTGTCAGTCTGGCCGGTATTTCCGATCTTGACCGTCTGGTCAGGCGGATCCACGATTTTGATCTGGTCAATCGGAACAGGGATCGAATCCAGAGCGGCGATGAACTCAGGGCCAATTCTCCGTATCACCACGCAGCGGCGTTTGCCATTCCGGTTCTGCTGGTACACGGTGATCGGGACACGGTGGTTGACGTCGAACATTCGCGTGAGATGGCGGCACGACTGAAGTTGGTCGACAAGTCCTTCGAATACATCGAACAGCCGGGTGGGGATCACTTCCTGAGTGGGGGAGCTCAACGACGTGCGTTTTATGCGGCCATGGGGGAATTTCTGGGCGCGCACCTGCAATTGACCGCAAATCGGGACGAGACTGCCATCACCCGCGCAATGAAACCGGATGACCCTGATCGCTTCATGCGCGTTGAATCACGCCGGTTGAGTCACGCAAGATAGTCGATGGAATGGCCGCGCCGTCCGATCCTGAACGTCTTGAGCACGGCTGTTGTGTACTGGGTCCTTTCAATCGTGCTCACGGCAATGAAATCCACCGCCGCTTCACCGGTCTGCAGAACAATCCGCACGTACCCCTGATGCAGATTGTCGGTCCAGATGACTTCGTCAAGCAGTTCCGCAAAGGACCGGTCCAGTCGGGCAGCAGTGGTCGGGTCAAATCCGCTGTCGATGAAATCACCAGGTGAGGTGACACCTGCCGTACCGATTTCGATGCCCATCGGTCGACCTTCATCGCAGGCCAGGCGATTTGCCCAGAAGCTGTGGCTGTCACCGGTCAGCACCAGCAGGTCTTGCGCACCTGCCTGCCGGCATTGCTGGTAAAAGCGTTGTCGTGCCCACGGATAACCGTCCCAGGTGTCGGTGTAGAAGGGCAGTTGCCAGCGACCCTTCCAACGCAATTCCTCTGCGGCGTCGAAGGTCGCGGATACCGGCAACACACCAGCGGCTTCAAGATCGGGAACCAGCATGCGTGCCATGGGTATGGCATTGCCAATCAGGCGCCAGGGCTCGCCTGCGGCGATGGATCGGCTGAGCGCTTCCTGAACAACCTGCTCCATGGCCGTCGACAGCATGGTTCTTCTCGGTGCACCTATCACTCCGGTCATGAAGCGATCACGTGACTCGGCATCCTCGATGATCGACTTGTACTCGGAGTAGTCGACCTGCCTGCTGCGCGCGGTGTGTCGTGTCTCGAGTGTCACCAGTGTGGCCAGACTGCCAAAGCGGTAGACACGCCAGAATTCATTCGGGTCAGAGCCGGGCGCGGGATCGCGTATCGGCATCCACTCGTAGTAGGCGCGGATCGCTGCATCGCGTCGCGCCGCCCAATCGCCTTCGGTGGCGGGCTGATGGTTCTGAGCCCCTGCGGTCCACGGATTGTTTGCGCTTTCGTGGTCATCCCAGCAGGCAATGAACGGATGCGCAGCGTGCATGGCCTGTGCGCCCAAGTCGCTCTTGTACTGGGCATGTCGAAGGCGATAGTCAGTCAGGTCGAGAATTTCGTGTGCTGGCTTGTGCTGTCGCTGCAGTCTGCCGGCGGGCTCCTTGCCCCACTCGTCAGCGCCATGTTCATACAGGTAGTCACCGGTGTGGAGGACATAGTCGATTGCCTGGTCGCGAGCAATCGCGTCGTACGCATTGAAGTAGCCAAAGCTGAAGTTGGAGCAGGAGACGAGTGCCAACCCGAGCTTGTCGAGTGAACCCGTGGGGAGGGTTCGTGTCCTGCCGATCTGGGAATACTTGCCGTCGTAACGAAACCGGTAGTAGAGCGGCTTTCCAGACGGCAAGCCCGCCGCGATGGTCTTGACCGTGTAGTCCCGGTCCGCGGAAGTGCCAGCCGAGCCTTCTCTCAACACCCGGCGAAAGCGGCTGTCCAGAGCAACTTCCCAGGCCACTTCCGCCAGTGGCGAGTCTGTATTGACTCGTGTCCACAGAACAACACTGTCGGTGCCGGGATCACCGCTGGCCACACCATGCAGGAACGCGCCATTGTCTGCGGGCACAGTGGGAGCGCCGGAGATGGCGAATACTGGCAGCGCTGCCAATGCGGACTGCAGGGTGCGTCGACGCGTGATCATGCAGGACGATCCGGAACCGTTGGGATCAAAGGATTCAAATACATGCTCGTGACGGGAACATGAATGGACCGGACGATGCCAGTAATTCCTGCCAAAAATTCCTGCCAGAGATTCGTGCCAAAGATTCGTGCCAAAGATTCGTGCCAGAGATGCCTGGGAGGGTCCGGTCAGGCGCCCTTCACGGGTACGTACCAGATCGGTGATGACCACGCGCGATCCTGAATCGTTGTATGCATACCCGGCCTGGGTGGTACACCGGCTCGCAGGGCGTCCCATGTCGACCATCGGCAGGCGGGATTTTCGAGCGCACGGACATAGTAGAAGGCACGCTCGTCGGCCTTGAATTCAGGGTCCGCCCAGCGAGCCTTCAACTCTGCAGCACCGGTTTCATCATTGGTGGCACAGGTGGCCAGATCGACCCTGGCGCCGTTGTCGGGGCAACGGTGTGTTGTCACATCAACGCTGGCGCCCCCTGCGCAGGCCACGTCGAAAACTTTTTCGTGTGGTGATCCTTCAGCAACCCATCCCTTGATGATCTGGAGTCGCTGCAACGGACGGCTGTTGGCATCCCGACTCGCCCAGACAAAAAACGATGGTGCCACCGTCTTGTCGGTGGCGGCCTTGGCCGGAAGGAGATCGGAACCCATCGGCACCCCATGCTGATAGGCCTGGGCGATGGCATCGGGGCGTGTGTCGATGTCGTCCGGCAGGCCATGACCGGCAAAAAAGCGAACCTGGATGTAGGTGCCACTGGTTCCGAACGTTTCCTTCCTGCGCAATCCGGCATAGATGTCATCGCGGGTATTCGCTTCCGCCCAGACGCCTGCCAGGCCCGAAGCACCCCAGTATTGCGCTGCCGCAGGTGAATACGGATTGCCATCGGGGCCGGGCTTGTCCAACGGTACCGAGCCTCTCTGTTTCGGTGCAATGTCGAGATTGCCCGTCTTGCTCCAGTACGCGTGCTCATCAAACGAACCGGCGGAATTGTGCGTATCGCTCGATCCGATCACACCAAAACGCCAGGGGTTGAACCCGGAGGTCACTTCCATGACAAGACCACGCAACAAGGCTTCCCGGACATAACTGCCGGAGGGCTGGCTCGGCAGATTGCTGGCGACGCGAACCGGCATGATCTCGAAGTCGGCCCATTCATCATTGGGAGACAGCAGCGGGTGCGTATCGGATGTCCCTTTGACCTGGGTTATTTCAACCAGCGGTTCGTTGCGCATGCGCTGGTCGGCATAGGCGGCATCGATGGGCTCGCCTGCCATGTTGGTGTCCTGGAACATCCAGCCGTTGCTGCCGTTCGAGTTGTGGGGAATGGCGAGGGCTTCGATATTCTGACTGCGCAGTTCATCCATCCAGTCCCACAGGTTCTCGGGATCGTTGCTGTCCAGGCGTGTGAATGGCATGTCCGGATGGGCTGAGCCCTGGAAGATCACGTTGCGGTGCAGATTTTCGAACTGCGGACCAGAAGCCGTGTATTCGTAACCTATGAAGGTGGTGAATCGGCCAGGTTCATTGTTTCGTTCAGCGGATGCGGCGATGTCCTTCCAGGTGTCGCGCATGATGCTCGTGTCGAGCAGGTCGTCGTTTTCCACCTGGCCTCCGATGTAGGGCAGCATTTCCTGGAATGCTGTGCGATCTCTCGCCTTGATGGCTTCACGAAGGCGGGCAGCGACGGGATGCGCATGAGCTTTCATCGATGGGTCGAACATCGCGGGCAACATGCCCAGGTAGGTACCGTGGTCGGTGACGGCCTGGAAATCCAGAGGTTTTGCGATTTTCATTTCGAAACCCGAGGCGTGTCGGATCGGTGTACCCCGGGCATACGCGTACGCGTCATCCGGGCCGGTACGAGTACCAAAGAGGTACGCGTCAAACGAGTACATCGTGTGGACGTGCAGGTCGCCGAAGTAGGCGTTCCGCTCAGGATTGCGCTCGACGACGTCGCTGGCAGTCGTCTGGATTGCGGCGATGGCCGTTGTCTCGCCCGACGATTCTACTGCGTCTACTGCGGTCTCGTTTCCGCAGGCAGCGAACTGAAACACCGCAAGGACAATGACAAGTCTGCGCATCGTTGATCTCCCCGGAATCTCCTAACCTGTGGATTCTCCCCTCAAGCCTTCCGCCGCGCTACCCCATCCGAAGCGCTAGCTCCCCTGCAGTGGTGTGTCCAGTGACGTCATTGATACTGCCGACCCCGATACCTGATCCAGCCAGCTTCGTGAACGTCGCGCGGATCGTGATGGGTCCAGTGCACTACGCCACCTTTTTCATTCCATTCGAACTGGCCACGAATCAGGATGGGATCTCCCGGAGTCACACCATCGAGTCGCTCGGCCAGGTCGATGTTGTGGGCCACCAGAATCTGCTGGCCGGACCGGGTCCGGACCAGAAACCGCTGATGCCGGCTGCCTTCGTTGTCGTCCCGCAGCAGCCTGACGATCTCGGCCTCGATGGTCACGACCTCACCGCTCTGTGCGATGGTCAACGCATCGGTCAACGCATTGGTCAGCGCCGGCGTTTCCTGTCCGGCGTGCCCCGTCCGCTTTGATTCCCCGTCAGGCAGCCATTGGGAGAGGAACAGTGCCGCGAGGAGCGCAGCGACACCCATCAGTGATTTCTGTTTCATGAGCGGGCGCGGTCTGGTCATGGGGTAGTTGGGTTGGCGGGCACTCCTCGCGAAGGTGCTCACCGCGAAAGGTTGCACGAGCGCACGCCGGGTGTTTCCATGCAGATCGCATTGTGTCACGGCTTGGGAGGGCTCACATGTCACGAGTGAATTTTGGCGCGTTTCTCGCTCCACATCATCCGATCGGGGAACACCCGATGCTGCAGTTTCGACGGGATCTTGATCTGGTAGAGCATCTCGACAAGCTCGGGTACGACGAGTTCTGGTGCGGCGAACATCATTCCACCGGTTGGGAGATCATTGCTTCTCCCGAGATGTTTCTGGCGGCTGCCGCAGAGCGCTCGCACCGGATCCGGCTGGGCACGGGAGTGATCTCGCTGCCTTATCACCATCCGTTCAATGTTGCCCAGCGGATTGTTCAGCTCGATCACATGTCCGGAGGTCGGGCGATCTTTGGAAGTGGCCCGGGCGCACTGCCTTCTGATGCGTACACGCTGGGCATCGATCCCCTGGTCCAGCGCGATCGCCAGGATGAAGCGCTCGGTGTCATCAGGCGATTGCTGGCTGGAGAGCCACGATTCAGCTATGAATGCGAGTGGTTCACTCTGCGGGATGCTGCACTTCAATTGCTGCCCTTGCAGGAGGAGCTGCCGTGTACCGTGGCGTCGATGGTCAGTCCTTCAGGGATGACCATGGCAGGCAAGCACGGGATCGGCATTCTCTCGATCGGTTCGATGTCCACGGCGGGGCTGCAGGCACTGCCCACGCAATGGAGTTTCGCCGAAGAGTCCGCGGCCAAACATGGCAAGACGATGGATCGTCGCAATTGGCGGGTCCTCCTGTCGTGGCATATCGCGGAAACCCGGGAAGAAGCGGCGCGAGAAGCCAGACAGGGGCTGTTCCGCTGGCACAATGAATATACGGTGGGCACGCTCATGCGGCCTGGTGCTGAGGCGTTCCGTACGCCCGATGATGCCGTGTCGCAGACCGCGCGGGTGGAAGGAGCGGCGGCAGTGATTGGTACCCCGGATGATCTCATTGCCAACATCAAGGCACTGCTGGAAGTCACTGGCGGCTTTGGCACGGTGATCGGTTTTGTGCACGACTGGGCTAATCCGGAGGCGACCCGCCGCAGTTGGGACCTGGTGGCGCGGCATGTGGTTCCCGAGATCAACGGTTATCTGGCTGCTTATCGATCCTCTCGTCAACATGTCATCGAACACCGCGACAGTTTTGATCGAGCGGGGCAGGCGGTGCTCAACAAGATCATGGAAAACGAGCGGGCCCTGCAGGCGTTTCGTGAAGGTGCCAATGCACAGACGGCGATACCGGCTCATCACGCGCCGGAACGTCCCAGGTGACGGCGCGAGCCCGCAGTATTGCCGAAGACGATGCGTTTGCGCAGACCCTCGGTACGCGGCTCGAAAGTGTCAGCGAAGATCGAGTTGTGGTCCGTTTGCCGTATCGACCCGCGCTGGGGATCGGACGTGTGCACGGAGGTGCCATCAGCGGGCTTGTCGATATCGCCGCCACTGCGGTCTTCTGGAGCAAGCCCGATCTCCCGATGCAGGCACGCGGTGCAACCGTGGGGTTCGACATTCATTTCCTTCGCTTGGTTGTGGCCGCAGATCTGCTGGCTGAAGCAAGGGTACGTCGACGTGGTGGCAGTCTCTGTACGGGCGAAGTGACAGTCCGGGACCTGGATGGCAATGAAGTGGCGATCGCCACGGTTACCTACAAATTGTCGGTCGGGAGTGGATCGGCATGAAACGATTGGTCTCCGGTGTCCTGATCCTGACCCTGCTGGTGGCTTGCAGCGAACCCGCCAAAGAATCTGCCAGTCCGGCAGCCACACCTGCGGCCGACGTGACGTCGCAGGTGGTCGTCCTGCGGGAAGGCACCAACCTCTCGCTCGCGGCTGACAAGGCATCGGACACGCTTGTACTGGCGCTGCAGGGGCTGCTGTTCCGCACGACACTCGAGGGTGGCGAAACGTCGCTGCTGCTGGGTCCGGGAATGGATGCCAGGGAACCGAAGCTTGCCAACCGCAGCCAGACCGTGGTCTTCCAGGGTTATGCGGCAGGCAACTGGGATCTCTTTGAACTCGATCTGAAGGGGGGCGAGCCGAGGGCACTCACCAGCGACGCGTGGGATGACCGCGAGCCAGACGTGGGTCCGGAGGATGATGTTGTTTTTGCCTCGGATCGTGGTGGCGGGTACAACATCTGGTTATGGCAGCGCGCCGACGGCGCCATCCGCCAGGTTTCCGACGAGACGCGAAATGCACACTCGCCGGCCTGGTCGAAGGACGGCAGTTCAATCGTCTACGTGGTTGCCGAGGCGGTGACCGGAGCTGTGGCAGAGCTCAAGGTCCTCGAGATGGCCACAGGCCGTGTCCGCGACGTCCATACCGAGGCGGGTGTAGTGGCTGGCCTGGCCTGGTCGCCGGATGGAGGCTCGATCAGTTTCCAGGTGCTGTCCCGCGATCCGGACGGTTCGCCCGCAACAACCCTGCGACGCGTGAACATCGGCAGTGGCGAGGTGTCCTCGCTGTCCCCGCCCGGTGCCGACGTGTTTCCGTTTCGAGCCGCCTGGCTGGATGACAGCGAGTTGATCTACGCGGTAGACGGTGGCATGTCACGTTTGCGGTTTGCCAGCGGAGAGAGCGAGCGTATCGGGTTTGCCGCCTCTGTGCCGTTGTTTCGCGCGCCCTACCACAAAAGGCGTCGGGACCACGATTTGACCACCGAGCGTCCTGCGCTGGGCCTGGTTACACCCGCAGTGGCCAATGACGGAAGGCAGATCGCGTTTACGGCACTTGGCGATGTCTGGTTGTGGCGGCCCGCTGACGCAAATCTTCAGCGATTGACTGACGATGCGGCTGCCGAACAGACACCGGTATTCCTTCCGGACGGGCAGTCTCTGCT
Source organism: Pseudomonadales bacterium (assembly GCA_041752315.1). Taxonomy (GTDB): domain Bacteria; phylum Pseudomonadota; class Gammaproteobacteria; order Pseudomonadales; family Azotimanducaceae; genus SYFY01. The sequence continues at coordinate 125,505 of JBGSHJ010000057.1, read as the reverse complement.
TTATGTAACGGATCGGCAGGCCAGACAGTCACTGGTCAGGTACCGGTTGAGTGATGGTGAGCAGGCGGTGATCGATGTTCCGGGTGCGAATACGCTGGCCTTTCCAGCCATCTCGCACGACGGGAAGCGCGTCGCGGTATTCCGCGACGTACCCGGCAATCCGCTGGCAGGTCAGTTGATTCTCGTTGATCTGGAGAGTGGGTCGACTGTCGAGGTCGGCAGACCCATGCCTCCGCAGCTGGTGAGCTGGTCGCCGGAGGATCGAACCATGCTGACCACGCGGCTGCACCCATACTCCAGTCGCTACCGTGAAGGTGTGTATGAACTTGTCATGCTTGACATTGTCGACGGCACCGAACGATCGCTGGTGCCGGTTGCGCATCGCAGTCTGCTGGATGCATCACTCGCAGCCGATGGTCGTTCCGTGAATTATGTTCAGGATGGCCTGTTATGGAGGCTTGATCTCGATGCAGCCGACCAGCCGGCAGAAAAAGCAGTACAGGTAACCGACGAACTGACCGATCAGCCCGCTTTCAGTGCAGATGGTCGCCATCTGGTGTTTTCTTCTGGCAGCAGACTCAAGATGATGGCAGTTGAAAGTGGTGCGGTGACCGATGTGACACCGCCAGTCATTTACCGACCGGCACAAGCTACCGAACGCTGGGTACTGAGAGCCGGCCGCGTTTATGACGGCCGGCTGGCGAGTTACCGGGAGAATGTCGACATTGTCATCGCCGGACATCGCATCGAGGCCATCGAGCCTGTACGTCGCGAGCGCAGTGAACGCGTTGTAGACGCACTTTCCCACGCGGTGATTCCAGGGCTTTTCGAGATGCATGCCCATATGGGAAACACCAGCGGTCGACAGGGGAGTGCCTGGCTGGCATGGGGCATCACCTCGGTACGCGATCCTGGATCCAACCCCTTCATCGCGAAAGAACGTCAGGAAGCCTGGGACAGCGGCATGCGGCCCGGACCCCGTACTCATGTCACTGGTTATCTGACGGATGGCAATCGTGTTTTCTACGCGATGGCTGAAGGGATCACGGGTGATGACCATCTCGAACGGGCGCTGCAACGTGCCCGAGAGCTGGAATATGACTTCATCAAGACTTACGTCCGACTGCCGGATCACTGGCAGAAGCGGGTCATTTCGTTTGCCCACGCGGAACTGGGTATCCCGGTGTCTTCCCATGAACTCTACCCGGCGGTTGCCTATGGCGCAGATCATGTTGAACACATCGGTGGAACCAGCAGGCGCGGATACGCGCCGAAGGTGAGTGCGCTGGGCCGCAGCTACCAGGATGTTGTTGAGCTCCTTGTCACGAGTGGCATGGGGATTACGCCCACCATGGTGCTGCCGGGGTTTGCAGTGATTGCTGCGGAAGATGCAGATCTGTTCGCTACCCCGCAGTTCAGCAGCTTTTATGGTGACGAAGTTGCTGCTGCCTATCGCGCCCGACTGGCCCCCAATCTGAACGCAGCACGGTCCAGTTCAATGGGTAATGGTGTGCTTCTCAAGAGGCTGACGGAAAGGGATGCACTTGTGGTGACGGGAACGGACGCTCCCTTCGTTCCCTATGCGGCCGGATTGCACGCTGAACTCAGGCTCTATGAGCGCGCCGGGCTGACACCGGCGCAGATTCTGCATGCAGCAACCTGGCAATCGGCAGCGGCTGCCCATGTCGAAAACGATCTTGGCAGCATCGAAGTGGGCAAGGTTGCAGATCTGGTGGTTGTTGATGGGGATCCGCTGGCAGACATCGCAGCGCTGGATGACATCGTGCTGACGATCAAGGGTGGCGTTGCGTTCACGCAGGAGGCGCTAGGTGTGCGCGCAGCGGACTGACTACGATGTGATCGTCATTGGTGGCGGTGTTGCCGGACTGGCCGCCGCCTGCTTTCTGGCCAGCCGCCAACGCGTGCTGTTACTGGAACGGGAGTCCCAGCCCGCATATCACAGCAGTGGACGTTCGGCGGCGCTTTATATCGAAGGATATGAAAATCCGGTCGTCAGCGCGCTTACCACGGCCGGGCGCGAGTTCTTTTTTTCCCCGGCAGCGGATTTCACCGATGTGCCTCTGCTGAAGGCGCGGGGTGGGCTGACGATCGCGGAGCCGGGTGATGAACTGCGTATGGTGCACTTTCTGCAGCGTTGGCAACCATTGTGTCCGCGACTTTGTGAAATCGATGTGGCGCAAGCGCGGTCCCTGGTACCGGTTCTGCGGCCGGACCGGATAGTGTCGGCCTGCTTTGATCCGGATTGGTACTCGATCGATGTGCACGCCCTGCTGATGGGATACCGCCGGACGCTCCTCAAATCCGGTGGCGAGATCCGTTGCAATGCCGAAGTTCGTGCCTTGTCGAAGGACGGCGGTCGCTGGCACGTCGAGACCGATACCCGCTGTACTGCGGGGGTGGTCATCAACGCCGCCGGAGCGTGGGCATCCATGATCGGTCAGCTGGCCGGACTGGACGATATTCCACTGCAACCGCTGCGTCGCACGGCAGTGTTGATCCCGACGGAGGTAACCACGTCGGTATGGCCCGTGACCCACACCTTGAAAGAGGATCTGTACTTCAAGCCTGAAGGCAATGGACTGATGCTTTGCCCTGAGGACGAGACACCGAGCGAAGCCTGCGATGCCCAGCCGGAAGAACTCGATGTTGCCGGGGTGATCGACAATTTCCAGCGCCTCACGACGTGCAGGGTTGATCGGCTGCTGCACCGCTGGGCAGGCTTGCGGACGTTTGTCCCTGATCGCCGTCCGGTGATCGGATTTGATCCCAGGGCCGAGGGTTTTTTCTGGCTGGCTGGATTTGGCGGGTTTGGTGTCCAGACTTCACCCGCCGTGGGCAAACTGGTTGCAGACGCGATTATGAATCAGTTGGATACGGAGCCTGCAGTGTCCGTTGGCCGATTTGTTCAGCGCTGATCAGGCGATGACACCCTCGGTGCGCAATGCAGCGATTTCGCCGGCGGCGTAACCAGCCAGTTGCATGATCTGATCAGTGTGTTCCCCCAGCGCTGGAGCCGCGCCCTGCACGGTTGGCGCATCGGTCAGCGCCATATGGCTTGCAACCACGGTCCTGACGCTGGGTGATTGTTCGTTGATGACGGGCACGTTCTGGATCGACAGACGGGTAGCGAGTTGTTCATCACTGGCCACTGTATCAAGACCACGAACCTGCGCCACCGGAATGCCAGCGGCGATCAGTGCCGCCTGCCAGGCGGCCGTGGTGCGAGCAGCCAGGGCGGTGTTCAACGCTTCGCTGATCTCGGCATTGTTGGCGATCCGGGACCTGGCATCGGGGAAGCGTTGCGCAAACTCCTTCAGACCAAGCAGGCCAAACAGCCCCTGCACATGCCGTTCGCTGAGTGCAGCGATCTGGATATGGCCGTCGGCGGTGGCGAAGACGTTGGCGGTGGGTTGACGGGTCGGTGATCGATTTCCCAGGAGGTCCGGCAGCAGGCCATTGGCCAGATAGGCAGACATCTGCGGCGCGATCATCATCATGGCGGTGTCCAGCATGGAGACGTCCAGGCGTTGCCCCTCGCCAGTTCGCGCTCGACGCAACAGGGAGGCACTGATGGCAAATGCGGCATTCAGTGCCGTCGACATGTCCACGGCAAAAAAGCCGGTTCGAACAGGTCCTGTCTCCGCATGGCCGGTGATGCTCATCATTCCGGAAGCGGCCTGGATGGCGCCGTCAAACGCGGGTTGTTCCGCTGCCGGGCCGGTTTGTCCGTAACCGGAAATCGAGCAGTAGATGATATCGGGTCGCAATTCCCTCACGACGTCATAACCAAAGCCCAATCGACCCATGACACCCGGTTTGAAGTTCTCCACCAGGACGTCGCAACCTGGCAGCAGGCGCCTTATGATCTCCGCGCCGCGAGGATCTTTCAGGTTGATGGCAATGCTGTGTTTGCCAACATTGCAGGTAGTGAACGACGGCGCTGTCTGTCCATGTTCGTCTCTCAGCAAACCGCCGCGGGTCATGTCGCCGGTGCCGATTGTCTCGACCTTGATGACCTGTGCACCGAGTCCAGCCAGTTGCTGGGTTGCAAAGGGGCCGGCCAGAACCTGCGTAAAGTCCAGGATGCGAAGACCGGCCAGTGCCTGCACAGGAAAGTCCCTGTTTACTCGATGCCCATCAGTTGGGCCGGGGTCAGGTCCAGTGAGTTCACGATGTTGTTGAAGAAGCTGATTTCGTGGTCACTCACACGCTCGTCAGAGTGCACCACTTCCTTCAGTGCATTGGCGATGGCCATCCTGGCGGCAGTATCCAGCTTGCGTGCAGCCGATGAGACAAATCGATCCAGTGGTGCTTTTTCGTACAACGCCGTGCTTGCAGCGACTCGAATGTCGGCACTGGAGAAGTCGGTCTGCGTATAGGTCTTGAGTACACGCCGAACGGTGTCGACTTCAATCTGCTTGATATTCGTGTCGGCAGCCGTGGCACGAGCCAGCACCATCAGCATGACCTCTTTGGCCAGGTCCGCACGTTCTTCAGGGGTGGGTTCCGAACCACCGAAAATCTTCAACACCTTCCCCAGATCCGCCAAAGCCATCGCTCGCTCCCGTTGGTTTCATCCGGCGTAGAGTACCAGAGGACGATACAGGCGACGAATAGTCGGTCATCCGCGCTCGGTTCGCGCCGGATACCGACCGTTTTGGGGAGTTGTCATTGCCACCGGTTGTGCGTGCTGGCAGGAATAAGTAACTTCGCGCTCTTGCGACCCAGGTTCATGGCCTGGGCCGTTTCCCCAACTACCCGGACACATTGCATGACCTACCTGCTGGAAGACATCACCGTGATCGATGCTGCGAGCTTCCTGGCAGGTCCCGCGGCGGCCACGATCATGGCCGACTTCGGCGCACGCGTGATCAAGATCGAGCCACCGGGCGGGGATGGTTACCGGACCCTGGTCGGCCCGTATCCGGTTCCTTATCACTGGCAGCTGACCTCCAGAAACAAGCGCAGCCTTTGTCTGGATCTCACGCATCCGGAAGCTCGTCAGGTCATGCATCGGCTGATCGAGCAGGCGGATGTCCTGACGACCAACTTTCTCCAACCGGCGCTGGAAAAATATGAACTCGAATACGAGCGTCTGCGGGAACTGAATCCGCGACTGATCTTTGCCCATATCACCGGATATGGCACCCGCGGGCCTGAAGTGGGTCGCCGCGCGTTTGACGTGACCGCCTGGTGGGGACGCAGTGGTCTCATGGAGTTCATTCGCGCTCAAGGCGGGCCGCCGCAGAATGCTTCACCGGGAATGGGCGACCACTCCACTTCGGTGGCCCTGTATGGTGCGATCATGACCGGTCTGTATCGGCGTGCCGTTACCGGTCAGGGTGGTTATGTGTCGACCTCCCTGCTGGCCAATGGAGTGTGGTCAAACGGCATGGCCCTGCAGGGTGTAATTGCCGGTAACGATCTGGGCCGGCACAAGCAGGAAAAAGGCTGGCACAACCCATTCACCGGGGTGTACCAGTCGGCGGACGGTTTTTTCATCGTCCTGGCGGCCATCAATCCTGCCAAGGAATGGCCAAGGATCTGCGCCGCGCTTGATCGGCAGGACCTTCGATCGGATCCGCGTTTTCTCGATCTTCGATCGGCGATGCGCAACCGCATGGAGCTGATCACGCTGCTGCAGCAGACCATTGGCGGTTTCACGCTCGAAGAAGTCTGTCGCCGGCTGGATGCAGCCGATGTCACCTACGGCAAGGCAACCCCGATGGGGCAGGTCATTGAAGATCCGCAGGTACTTGCGAACGACTATGTCATTCCAACCGGTGATCCTGGCGAAGACTACCGGTTGACGATCAACAGTCCGATCTTTGTGGGAGATGAGGCCAAGAAACCGCCCAGGCGGGCGCCCGATGTCGGCGCCGATTCAGGTGAGGTGCTGCGCGAATTTGGTTGGGGCGACGAAGAAATCGAGAGCCTCGTCCGTAGTGGGGCCGTCGCTGGTCAGATCTGAGTGAACAGCGTGTGCATCGGTGTGCTGAAACGGACTGCCGTCGATGATCACCACGCCCGGGTTCCTGTTTTCAGTCCCTGTTCTTGATAGATGAGGAGAGCACATGATTTCCGATAATCCCGTCTGGGATGCCTTTGTGACCAACCATCGGTGGGCCGTACTGACAACGTTGCGAAAGACAGGTGGCCCGGTAAGTTCGGTCATCGCCTATGCGCGAGAAGGCGACGAACTGGTGGTCAGTACACCTGGTGATCGCTTCAAGGTCACGAGTATCGCCGCCGATGATAGAGTCAACCTCTGCATCATCAGCAACGCCGAGCCGTTCAATTTTGTGGCCATCGAAGGCAAGGCGATCATTCAAAGGGACAACCTCGTGCCTGCGACAAAAGCCGTGTTTGATGCCATTCAGGGCACCGGATACTCGCAGCCTGCCGATCTCGCCGCCTGGATTGCCAGGGAAAAGCGGGTCGTTCTGCGCATTGTACCGGTGCGGGTCAGCGCCGTGATTCGCTGAACCCCGGTCATCCCGAGGGTCGACACCGAGGACTTCAGCCGAGGATCTGTTCCCGGCTGTAGATCCAGATGGCCGTGCGCGTCAGCAATGCGGCCAGCAGGCTGGTCGACAGTACGGAGCACCAGAGGTCGAGGCCGGAAACAGCTTCGTTGGTCAGGAAACCCTGGATGAGGAGTGATTGACCGAGACTTGGTACCAGCATCATCCACAGGCTCGCCTCGATACCCATCAACTGGGTAAACAGGATCGGCAGGGTAGGCACCATGATCAGGAAAGACAGATAGGTCTGCGCTTCCTTGTAGGTTCTGGCAAACGAGGCGACCACGGTGAGCAGGGCACCGGCAAACCAGATCAACGGAATCATGAGCACGAAGATCATGAGAAAATTACCGAACGAAACGTCGAGCGAAAGCCCGATACGCTCGAGCGGTACCCATGGCAGGCCGACGTAGAAACCGGCCAGCAACAACAACAGGCTTGCCAGCGCAAAAACACAGGTGGCGGCGATCTTGCCCAGGACCAGGGAGGCCCGTGACACGGGTTGCGACAGCAGCGGCTCGAGCGATCCGTGTTCGCGTTCTCCGGTTGTGGTATCGATGGCGAGATAAAAACCACCCATGAAAGCAACCAGCAGGATGAAGTAGGGCACCATGGACAGGATCGCCAGGGCGCGCTCCGCGGATGAAGCCACATCCAGTTCATGCACCAGTATGGGTTGAATCAATTGAGGGTCGATGCCGCGGACCTGCAAACGCAGCACGCCGATGGCTCTGGCGTAACTGTTGAGTGCACGTTCGAGTTGACTTGCCCGGCGCGAGGCAGAGCCCATCCGGGATGAGTCGTAGACGATGGTGAAGGTCGTCATCTGACCAGCCCGGAAACGTTTGGCGAAGTTTGCCGGAATGATCAGGACCACGTCGTTTGCACCGGAAGTGACCAGTGTCCGGGGATCGGTTCCATCCGGCAGTTCGATGTCCGTGATTGCATAATTCTGTTCACGCAGCCAGGCCGTCAGGGCCGGGGCGTTTGCAGCGCCAACCAGGGAAAAGGGAATGGCATCGTCTTGTTCACCAAGGGCGCGATCGAGAATGAAGCTCATCAGACCCACCAGGATGATCGGCCCCAGCAGGGAAAGTGCAAACGTGGAGACCAGCGTCCTGCGATCGCGCAGATTGTCGATGCACTCCTTGACCAGGACAGTGACAAATGCACTCACGGGTGAACCTGCGTCAGGCCGGCAAGGGACATGAAGGCTTCTTCGAGATCCGCAGTCCCGGCAACCACCCTGAGATTGCCCAGCGTTCCGGTGTAACAGACCCGGCCGCCGGCGATGATCACGACGTCATCACAGAGGTTTTCGACTTCCTGCATGATGTGACTGGAAAACAGCACACAACAACCGGCCGCACGCAATCCATGCACGATATCGCGCAGGGCGCGTGTTGCCATGACATCGAGTCCATTGGTTGGTTCGTCCAGCAGCACGTGTCTGGGATCATGTACGAGCGCCCGGGCCAGTGCGACCTTGACCTTCTGGCCCTGGGAAAATCCCTTGGTGCGGCGATCCGCAAAGGCACGCATCTCCAGCTGATCCATCAGACGCTCGATGCGCTCTTCGAGAGCATCTCCCGACAATCCCTGCAATCGACCGAAGTAGCGTATGTTCTCCCTCGCCGAGAGTCGTGCGTAAACTCCCGAGTTGTGGGGCATGACCCCGATGGATGCCCGCACCAGATCGGGTGCAGCGTGAACTTCGTGACCATTGATTTCGGCGGTGCCTGAGTCGGCACGAATGACCGCTGCCAGTACACGCAGTGTCGTCGACTTGCCGGCGCCGTTTGGACCAAGCAGAGCGGTGACCCGCTGGTCCTGCGCAACAAAGGAAACATTGTCGATGGCGCGTACACCACCAAACTGTTTCGACAGGTTGTCCACGCGGATCATGGCGATGGTCCAAGGCTGTTGAGGAATATGGGTGTTGGTGGGCTCTTGTCAAGGCAGAGTGTATTGATGCTCCGGTCCAATGGGTCGGCTGCAAACCGGGCGGCCAAGCGGGGCATGCAACTGCGTGCAAGCACGCCATGACCCTGGCCCCTGGCCACCAGGTGGAGACCCTGCGAAAACTGTTGCAGCAGACGTTCACCGTAGGCCGGAGTCGTGATCGGGTCCAGTTCGCCCGACAGGATCAGGGTCGGGACGGCCGATTTGAATGAGGTGTGCAGATCGGCGTCCAGAACGCCCCTGGGCCATAGCGCGCAGACGGTTTTCAGTGTGTCGATCATGTTCGCGCCAAGATAGGTGCGCGCCTGTGCCAGACGATCTGCTTCTGCGGCGCCGAAAAATGGCGCATCCTCCGTGCAGACCACGGCATTGTGCATGCCGTCAGCGATGGACTCGGAGACCTTTTCAAGCGCAAGGATCGACTGGGCGGCGAGCGGCAGGTATCTGCCGGCCAGCGCTTCGTCGATCATGAAGGGGATCGTCGCCATGGTTTCAGGCGCGTACAGTGAAAGGCGGATCGTCGCTGCGACGTGTTCATAGGTGAGCGGGGTGGTGGTGGGTTCGCCGGTCACAGGATGTGGCAGGGTTATCGTTGCGGCGTCGCCCAGCGTTTCCCTGAGTTGCTCGAGTTTTGGTCGTAGTGGGCCAAAAGTGGCCGAACAATCCGCATCCTTCTGGCATCGACCATCCAGCGCGTTGAATGCGGCTTCACTGTTGTGGAGCACATTGGCCCCCAGGATCAACCCGGTAGGCACGATGCCATCGACGATGAGTGCCCTGACGTGTTGAGGGTGTCGCCGGGTGTAGTGGAGGGCAACACGGGTGCCGTAGGAGACCCCGTACATCGTCCAGGTCTCGAGTCCCAGCGATTGTCGCAGCAGTTCGAGGTCCTGGATGGCGACGCTGGTAGTAAAAAACCTCGGGTCGTGAGGCAGTGCGGCCAGACACTCCTGCGTGAGTGGTTTGATCACGTCAATGTCGGGCTGGGCATCCGCAGGGTCAGGGTTATTGCACTTCAGTGGCGCGGACTCGCCCGTACCTCGCTGGTCGACAACAATGACGTCACGTGTCCCGGCGACCATCATCAGCGCCTGACCCAGATCAACCAGCAGATCACGCGACGAGCCGCCAGGACCACCGTTGATGGCGATCAGTGCGTCCTTCAGCGCAGGTCGGGCACCACCGGCGAGACGACTCACCGCCAGTTCGAGCTTCGTGCCTTCTGGTGTAGCCGGGTCCAGTGGCACTTCCAGCACAGCGCACTCTGCCTGCAGAACCTGGGTGCCCCCGCTGCCTGCCAGGGGACACGGTCGAAACTGCAGTTCCTGCGCGGCAATGTTCCATGAGGATGCCAGCAGACCGGCGGCGGCCACCACAAGGCCCCACGACAGTGGCCAGCCGATGCGCCCATCCCGGCGCGGACGCAAGAATCCGGGAGCTTCAGGGGTCATGACAACCGGGTGTGTCCTGCGGAGCCAGCGTTCAGCGCAATCGCTTCGTGCAGTGGCGGGTGAGTTCACCGAGCGCATGGCGAGCCGCCCCGGCGGGCAGTGATTCCAGCAGTTCCAGTGCCAGTTGTGACTCCCGCAAGGCGGCGTCCTGAGCGTAGGCGATGGACCCGGTGCGCTGGAGTATCTCCAGCACCTCCGGCAGTGCCGACGCGTTACCCCGCTGCAGGCCTTCGATCAGAACGCCCCGGTCAGCTGCGGTTGCCTGGGCCAGGGAATGGATCAGGGGCAGGGTCAATTTGCCCTCGGCCAGATCGTCGCCCGCATTTTTGCCCATGGTTGCGGCATCGCTCATGTAGTCCAGACAGTCATCGACCAGTTGGTAAGCCATTCCAAAATGCAGCCCGAACCGACGCAGTGTTTCCGTATGGCCCCGATCAAAGGTACACAGGTGAGCGGCGGTATGGGTCGCCGCCTCGAACAGCAGCGCAGTCTTGCAACGAATCGTTTCCCGGTACGCCGCTTCATCAACGGCCAGGTTGCCGATGTTGGCAAGTTGCTGCACTTCGCCTTCAGCGATCGTGTTGGTGGCGTCCGACAGGATTTCCAGGATTTTCATCCGGTCGAGTTCAACCATCAGCTGGAAAGCGCGGCTGTAAAGAAAGTCACCGACCAGTACGCTGGGCGCATTGCCCCAAAGGGCGTTTGCCGTCGCTCGGCCGCGTCGCAGCACCGAGTGGTCCACCACGTCGTCGTGCAGCAGGGTGGCGGTATGCAGGAACTCGATGACCGCAGCCAGCTTGACATGCTCCTGTCCGTTGTAACTCAACAAGCGGGCGCAGAGCAGAACCAGCAACGGACGCAATCGCTTGCCGCCACTGTCGATGATGTAGGCGCCAATCTTTTCCACCAGGTCGACGTCTGAGGTCAGGCGTCTGGGGATGAGCGAATTGACGGCGGAAAAATCTGCCTGCACGAGGGCAAAGATGTCCCCCAGCGAAAGGCCAGCCGGAACCGTGCCGGCGTCGGCTTCTGGCCTGATTTCCTGACTGGCTTCCTGCATGGCTTCCAGAACGATAACGTCGCTGGCGTTTTCCCTGGCTGTCTTGCTGCCTGCTTCTCTGACTGTTTTCGAGATCAGGGGGCGGGAGGTCATGGACTTGAATCGACTCCTCTCGTTGTATTCATGCTGACCTGACCGTAGAATGCCCGCCTTTCGCGCGCAGCCTGTCATTCACCCGTCTTGAACATCCTTCCCCGGGATTCTGGCTTTTTTACCAGAGGTCCTTGCCGGGCAGATATCCAGATGGCCAGGTCGCGACGAGGATTGTAATACACCTTGGGGTCTTGGAGCGCGACGGCGACAGGTCGTTGTCTGGCAAGGGCCAACTGGTGAAAAAGCGTCGAGATGACGCATACACAAGTGGAGAAACAGGCTGTGACGTTTGCGGTAATCGAGAGCGGTGGCAAGCAACACCGGGTGACTGAAGGAGAAGTCCTGCGTCTGGAAAAGCTGGACGTTGCGCCTGGAGCCGAGGTGGTCTTCGACAAGGTGCTCATGCTCGCCGATGGCGACCGGATCGAGGTTGGCGCACCGTATGTTGCTGGCGGCCAGGTCAAGGCAGAAGTGCTGGCGCATGATCGGGCCAGAAAGGTCACCATCATCAAGTTCCGTCGACGTCAGGACTACCACAAAAAACAGGGTCATCGGCAGTGGTTCACCGCCGTCAGGATCACAGGCATCAACGGCTGATCGAGGTCATAGAGACATGGCACACAAAAAAGCAGGCGGCAGTACTCGTAACGGACGTGACTCCCACTCGAAACGGTTGGGTCTCAAGCGTTCGGGCGGCCAGTTCGTACGCGCGGGCAACATCATCATCCGCCAGCGTGGAACCCAATATCATCCTGGCGAAAATGTGGGCTGCGGTCGCGACCACACGCTGTTTGCCAAGGCCGACGGTTATGTCGAGTTTGCCGTGCGTGGCAGGCTGGCACGTCGAGTCGTTTCGGTAACGGCCGCCGTGGCAGCCCAATAGCCGCAGCGCTGCTCGGGACAACCCCGCCGCGTGCGGGGTTTTTTTCAGCTCATGCAATTCATTGACGAAGCGACGATCTGGGTCCAGGCCGGGAAAGGCGGGAATGGGGCATTGTCATTCCGGCGCGAGAAGTACATTCCGGAAGGTGGTCCTGACGGCGGTGATGGTGGTGAGGGCGGCGATGTGCTGCTGGTCGCCGATGATCAACTCAACACCCTGGTGGACTTCCGCTTTCAGCCTCGGTATCGAGCCAAGAGTGGCGAGACCGGCGGCGGTCGCAACAAGACCGGTGCCCGAGGAGACGATGCCGTGGTACGAGTGCCGGTCGGCACTACGGTCGTTGACGAATCCACGCTTGAAACCCTCGGTGACCTGACCGTAGTCGGACAACGTCTGCTGGTCGCCAAGGGTGGCCGGCATGGCATGGGCAATACGCGCTTCAAGACCAGTACCAACCGGGCACCACGCAAGACGATGCCCGGTGCACCGGGGGAATTGCGACAGTTGCGCCTGCAGCTGAAGCTGTTGGCTGATGTCGGCCTCATCGGATTGCCCAATGCCGGCAAATCCACGCTCATTGGTCAGATTTCTTCCGCCAATCCAAAGGTAGCCGACTATCCCTTCACCACACTGGTGCCAAATCTTGGCGTCGTCAGTGCGGGAACCGATTCCAGTTTTGTGGTGGCCGACATTCCGGGGCTGATTGAAGGCGCTGCAGAAGGCGCGGGACTGGGTGTGCAGTTTCTCCGCCACATCGCCCGCACCAGGGTCCTCCTGCATCTGGTGGACGTTGCACCACCTGACGGTTTGCCGGTGATCGATGCCATCGAACTGGTCGAGCGTGAACTGGCCACCTACGCCCCGGCGTTACTGGAAAAGGACATCTGGATTGCGCTGTCGAAGATTGACCAGCTGGAGGGAAAAGCCGTTGCTGCCCTGGAGCGGAAGGTCCGCAAGCGCTGGCCGGAGCGACGGGTGCTCGCGCTGTCGGCACTGGCGGATACCGGACTGCAGGGGCTCATCAACTCGTTGATGCAATCGGTGGCGGAGTTTCGACGCCAGTATGCACAGGATGCCGATTTTCGAGCCGCACACGATGAGTACGAAGCTCGACTGGCACGGGAAGTCACGGAAGCAGCCCTGACCGCCCGCCCCATCCGTGCAAACCCGACGTCCGGTGTCGAGGTAGCGGTGGGCGCCGATCCGGAGGAACACTGGGAAGACGACTTCGATGATGATGGTGTCGAAGTGATTTATGTCCGTGACTGAACCGGGCCAGGAAAGAGCTTGCAGGGAAGCGCTGGCTGCGTGCCGAAGGGTTGTCATCAAACTCGGCAGTGCACTGCTCACCAGTCCGGAAACAGGACTGGCCCGACAGCGGATCGCGGCGATTGCCAACGAAATCCACGGGCTGCTCGATCGCGGTGTCGAGGTGATTCTTGTCTCGTCCGGTGCCGTGGCTGAAGGCTGTGTGCGACTGGGGATGAAACGACGACCCGATGCGCTGGCCGATCTCCAGGCCGCCGCAGCGATTGGCCAGGTTGGCCTGATGTCGGCGTACGAGCAGGTGTTTGCCACCCAGGATCGACACCCGGCCATGATTCTTCTTACCCACGATGACTTTGCTCACCGGGAGCGCTACCTGAATGCACGTTCAACGCTGAACCGACTGCTCGAACTGGGAGTGATTCCGGTCATCAACGAAAATGACACGGTCGCAACGGACGAAATCCGGTTTGGTGACAACGACACGTTGGCGGGACTCGTGACGACGCTGGTCCAGGCTGATCTGCTGATCCTGCTGACCGACGCCGACGGCTTGTACGACGCTGATCCGCGATTGCAGCAGAATGTGTCGATGGTGCATTTTGCCGCGGCTCACGATCGTTCGCTCGACTCGATGGCCGGTGATGGCGGGGCGTTTGGACGCGGTGGAATGGTCACCAAACTGGCGGCCGCCCGACTGGCTGCCGATGCGGGCGCACAGACGCTCATTGCGCCGGGCCGTACCGACCATATCATCGGCAGGCTGATGGCGGGAGAGCGGATCGGCACGATGCTGGTGGCCACCGTCGCACCCCGCGACGCGCGCAAGCGCTGGATCGCCGGACAGCAGAAGTCGAAAGGATACGTGGTCCTCGATGCCGGAGCTGCTGCGGCCATCGCCCATGGCGGTGGCAGCCTGTTGTGTGTAGGCGTGAAGAGTGTCGGCGGGCACTTTCAGCGCGGCGATGTCATCCGCCTGGACGATGAGGCGGGTCGAGCCATCGGGCAGGGTCTGGTCAACTACTCAAGCACGGAAGCGATGAAGCTGGTGGGAGCGCCGACGCGGGACATCGCCGGTCGACTTGGATATGCCAACGAGCCTGAACTCGTGCATCGCGACAACCTGGTGGTCTATCGCTGACTGCCGGAGCCTGGCGCGTATCTGCCGTCCAGACTCCTGCAGCGACAAGGCTGCCAGCGATCAGGCAGCCGCGAGGGCCTTGATGTGTGCGTTCAGGCGAGACTTGTGCCGGGCAGCCTTGTTCTTGTGCAGCATGCCCTTGGCAACCATGCTGTCGAGAACGGGCACTGCACGGGCAAAAGCGGTGCGAGCAGCATCGCCATCTTTGGCGTCGATTGCAGCGATGACCCGCTTCACGGCGGTGCGTGTCATGGAGCGCTGACTGGCGTTCTGCCGACGTCTTTTTTCGGATTGTCGGACTCGTTTGCGGGCTTGCGCGGTATTGGCCAAAGGCGACTCCAGTAAGGGGGAAAAACAGGCGCGGTAATATGCCGAGCAGGGTAATTGATGTCAACCAGGGATAAATCAGAGGCGGCGGAAACCCACAGCGTTACACGGCAGGGCAGCGTGGTTGCAGCGATGACGCTGCTGTCCCGCATTGCCGGTTTTGTTCGCGATGTCGTGCTCGCCAACTTCCTTGGTGCCTCGGGGCTTGCGGACGCCTTTTTTGTAGCCTTCAGGATCCCCAACTTCTTTCGCCGGCTGTTTGCCGAAGGCGCGTTCAATCAGGCGTTTGTGCCCGTGCTGATGCGCTATCGCGAACGCAGTTTTGAAGAGTTGCAACAGTTCATTGCCGTCATTGGCGGGAATCTTGCGATCGCCGTGAGTTTGCTGGTTGTCGCCGGAATCGTCTTTGCACCTGCCGTCACCATGGTCTTTGCTCCCGGATTCATCGGCACCGAACGATTTGACCTCACCGCTGAACTGCTGCGCATCACCTTTCCGTATCTCGGTTTCATTTCGCTCGTGGCGTTTTCCGCCTCGATTCTGAATGCGCATCATCAATATGCGATTGCAGCCTTCACGCCCATTCTGCTGAACCTTTGCCTGCTGCTGGCGATGTGGCTGGGCGCGCGTTATTCCGCCTCACCGATCCATGTTCTGGCCTGGGGGGTATTTGCGGCCGGCTTTGTGCAATGGATATTTCTGCAGCCGGCCGTTCGCAAGCTGGAACTTTTGGTGCTGCCTCGACCGGGGCTTCACCATGAAGGTGCCCGGCAGGTGGGTCGGCTGCTGGTGCCGGCAGTCCTCGCGGCGTCCGTAGGCCAGATCAATGCACTCATCGACAGCATTCTGGCGTCGACACTGATCGTCGGCAGTGTGTCCTGGCTTTACTACGCGGATCGACTCCTTGAACTGCCCGTCGGGTTGGTGGCTGTTGCATTGGGGACCGTCCTGCTGCCCAATCTGTCGCGTCTTGATGCGCGTGGGCAGGCTGAAGCCTTCACTCGCCTGCTGGACTGGGGATTGTCACTGGCCTTGCTGCTGGCGGTGCCTGCGGCGGTTGCGTTGTACGTCCTCGCAGGCCCACTGCTGGCCGCGATCTTCCATCACGGAGCCATGACATCGCATGACGTCCTCATGGCCTCACTGGCATTGCAGGCCTTTTCCGTCGGGTTGATCCCCTTGGTGCTGGTCAAGGTGCTGGCGCCGGCTTACTTCGCGCGTCAGGACACGCGTACACCTTTCCGGATCGCGATGGTCGCGGTGGTGGTCAACATCATCGGGAACCTGGCAGTCTTCCGATGGTTCGGCCACGTTGGACTTGCGCTGGTGACCAGCTTGTCCGCCTGGGTCAATGCCTGGCTCCTGTTGCGCGTATTGATCCAGCGCGGCAGTTATACGCCGGGGCCCGAGTTCTACCAGCGCACTTTCCGGGTCTTCGGTGCAGCCGTGGTGATGGGTCTGCTGCTGCTGTGGCTTGTGCCACCCATGGAGCACTGGCTGGTTGCGGATCAGCTGCTGCGGAGCCTGTGGATCGCTGCGGCGGTGACCGGTGGTGGCGCGATCTATATGCTGATGCTGTATGTGCTGGGGTTCAGGCCACGGGACTTTGTGCATCGGGTCTGATCAATGCACCGATCAATGCACCGATCAAAGCATCGATCCAGGAATCGGACACCTGGCGCTGCGTTGGCATCGGCAGGGCGACGTCTGGTGGGTATACTGCCGATCATGGAAGTCATACGCGGCTACGCAAACATCAAACCGCAGCACAGGGGCTGCGCGGTCACGGTCGGCAATTTTGACGGTCTGCATCATGGGCATCGTCTGCTGATCTCGCATCTGATCGCCAAGGGCAGGGAACTGGGTGTGCCCACCATGCTCATCACCTTCGAGCCTCAACCACGGGAGTTTTTCCGTGGTGCGCAGGTTCCGGCACGGCTTACCCGGTTCCGGGAAAAGGTCCACCTGCTGAAGGAGACCGGGATTGACTTTCTGCTCTGTTTTCCTTTCAACGAGAGGACCCGGAACCAGCCGGCCGAGTGGGTGTGCGAAGATTTCCTGCACCGACTGCTGGCCGTTCGATATGTCGTGGTGGGTGATGACTTTCATTTTGGCGAGGGGCGGCAGGGTGACTACGCCATGCTGAAGGCTGCCGGAGACCGGCTCGGGTACGAAGTCAGTCATCTGGGCACCCTGACCTTCGATCATGAACGGGTCAGCAGCAGCCGGGTTCGCCAGGCGCTGGCGGAAGGTGATCTTTCACTCGCCGAAAAGTTGCTGGGGCGACCTTACGCAATCACCGGTCGCGTGGTGTACGGCAGGCAACTGGGGCGGCGGTTGGGAGTACCAACGGCCAACATCCGTCTGCAGCGATACAGGTCCGCGCTGGTTGGCGTGTTTGCGGTGACCGTGGATGGACTGGATCGTCGGTACAACGGGGTTGCCAACATCGGTGTCCGTCCCACCGTCGATGGCAAGGAGCCATTGCTCGAGGTCCACCTGTTTGATTACACGGGCGATCTTTACGGCCAGCTCCTGACCGTAACCTTCCACTCGAAGCTTCGCGATGAACAGACGTTCAGTTCGATCGATGCGCTCAAGGCGCAGATCGACCTGGACATAGGTCGGGCACGCAACTGGTTTGTGGGGCGAGATGCAACTGCCGCTTAGGAGCGTCGTGGTCGCGCTGGGGATACTGCTCATCGATCGGGTGACCAAACTGATGGTCAGTGCCGAGTTGCTGTATGGCGAACGAATTCCTGTCTCGTCCTTTTTCGATCTGGTTCGCTGGCACAACGAAGGCGCGGCGTTTTCTGTCCTGGCGACTGCCGGTGGCTGGCAGCGCTGGTTTTTTGTGGTCCTCGGTGTCGGTTTTGCAACGTTCATCCTGTACGAACTGCGCCGTCTGCCACGCCATGATCATCTGATGATGTGGGTCTATGGCCTCATTCTCGGTGGTGCGCTCGGGAATCTTGTGGATCGTATCTGGCAGGGTTACGTCGTTGATTTTCTGCTCTTTCACTACAACGAAGCGTACTTTCCTGCCTTCAATGTTGCCGATAGCGCTTTGACCTGTGGTGCCCTGCTGTGGATATGGAGAATGTTCGATGAATGGCGCGCCGAACGATCCCGTTCGACACATGACCAGGCAGCTCCGTAGAACCTCGCAAGAATCGTTCACGAACGGAATCTCCATGACATGAACAGGCACGGCCGGCGGATCTACCCATGACCACGATCATTGCGCGTGAACCTTTTGCTCGAAAGTCCATAGTTCCCGGTATTCAGGTGACGCTGCACTTTTCACTGCTGCTGGCGGATGGTCGGGAGGTGGACACCACCCGTCGTGGCAAGCCGGTCACCTGCGTCATTGGCGACGGCAATCTGCCTCCGGCCTTTGAACAGGTACTGCTGGGTCTCAGACCAGCCGATGATGCCCAGTTCGAGATCCCTGCCGCAGCAGCCTTTGGTCCTCGTCGGGAAGAGAATCTTCGCTGGTTTCCCAAGGGTCGGTTTTCTGGCATGGAACTCGAGCCAGGTCTGGTGGTTTCATTTACCGAACCAGGAGGCGAGTTGCCCGGTGTTGTCACCACGATCGGCGAAGAGTCGGTGCAGGTTGATTTCAATCATCCGCTGGCTGGCCAGGACCTGGTTTTTGATGTGTCGATCATTGCCGTCGGCGACCATTCGTCGCCGGAGGACTACCGCTCGGGACAATCGCTCTCGTAAACACGGCTGAACGGAGTAGTTTGCGCCGGGTGCTCCAACTCCTCGGAAAACGCATGTCATCGGCCTGTCCCAGGAAGTCTCTCAAGCAGTCGTTTCTCCACCTGCCTGGAAGGCCCCTTCAATTCGGATTCACGCTGATCGAATTGCTGATTGCGGTTGCCATCATGGCCATCGTGGCCGGGGTTTCGATACCGATTTATACGGCCTACGCCGACCGATCCCACCGTAGTGAGGCACAGGCCGATCTGGCGCTCTGCGCACAAGGCATGGAACGCTGGGCCAGCAACAATTTTGACTATCTAGGCGCAGCGGATACGAATGCCGATGGCGTTGGTGATGCCAACACCGGCCCGCCAGCGAACCAGGTATGCCAGCCACGTTCGGTGGCCAATGGGCGCTACACAATCACCGTGACCGGTACGGCCACAACCTTCAACGTCCGGGCAACTCCGATTGGCCAGATGGTGGGCGATGGTTTTGTCACGATTGACCAGACTGGCGCACGTGGCTGGGACGCGAACAACAATGGCTCCATCGGGGCCGGCGAAGATACCTGGGAGCATTGATGCTGGGGCATGGCGCTTGTGCAACGCCCGGTGGTCATCGAACCGCGCAGGGCTTCACGATCATCGAACTGATGGTGGCACTGTCGATTGCTGCCGTGCTGATCACGATCGGCTTGCCGGCATTCAATGGGTTCCTGGGACAGCAGCGACTGACCACGTACACCAATGACCTGATAGGCGGCATTGCCTACGCGCGCAGCGAAGCGGCGAAGCTGGGCGGCGTGGTCAGCATTCAGGCCCTGACTGCGGACAACAGCAACGAGTGGGGAGGGGGTTACTGCATCGTCGCGGGTAACCCGGGAAACTGTACCGGGACCCCTCTGCGGAGCATCGCCGCTCCCACCGCAGTGACACTCGATGCCATTGGTGCGCTGGAAGCCGTCTACACGCTGAGCTTCAACTCCCGTGGACTGCTGGTGGGTGGCGCGGGCGGTGCAATCCAGGTCTGCAGCACGGATCCTTCCGTGATCAACGGGCGGACCGTGAACATTACCCCGGTTGGTCGAACCATGGCCCAGGAGCTGACATGCAACTGACGGCTCGACAAAGGCGCGGTACCCCCGCTGAAAGCCGCCGCACAGGTGGTTTTTCGATGATCGAATTGCTGGTGGCGGTACTCGTGATGGGTATCGGCGTGCTGGGTGTCACGGCGTTGCAGATGGTCAGCCTGCAGAACAACCGAGGTGCTCTGCAGAGGGCGGAGGCCGTGCAACTTGCCTACGACATGATGGATCGGGTACGTGCCAATCCGGCAGGCAATCCCTCGGGCTCAGCCTATTCGGGCCTGGACCTGACTGACGGCCCACCCAACGCGGCGAACTGCAACACCCAGAATTGCACGCAGGCGCAGATGGTCAGTTTCGACCAGGCGATCTGGAAATGCAGTCTTGGCAGTTTCCACGACCAGAATATCTGCCAGACCTTGCGCGCTGCTGGTGTGCTTGCCGATGAAGACGATCAACCGGGGCTGACAGCAGGTGATGGCAGCATTGCTGTCGACGTGAATGGTGTCATCAACATCACGGTGCAGTGGACGGAGCTGGCCAACCAGCAGGTCCGTACCATCACCATCAACAGTCAGAGCTGAGTCATGCAACGCCAGTCCAGATCATCGACACGTCCATCGGCGCCATCGTCGGCAATGGGGTTTTCCCTCATCGAGCTGATGCTGGCGCTGGCACTGGGTGTGGTCATCACTGCCGGTATCGTGCAGCTGTTTGTCGGCAACAATCTGACTTACACCACCCTGCAGGGTCAGTCACGATTGCAGGAAGGCGCCCGCTACGCACTCGATTTCATTTCGGAGAGCGCTCGAGCCGGTGGTTATTTCGGTTGTGATCCTGACCTGGACAAACGTTACACGACTTTGAACCAGGATCTTGAAAACACTTTCGAGATGAACATATTGCAGCCGATTACCGGATTTGACTATGTCGGTGGCGGCGGTACGTCGATGACGGACTGGAATCCCAGCGCAGCCATTTTGCCAAGGGTTGGTGCTGCCACGACGACACCTGTACCGGCCAACGGTCTCAACTTCGGAAACGTCGCGCCACAGACCGATATTCTGGCCGTGCGCCGAGTCGAGCCACCCGGTGAACGGATCGCAGCGATCGTGCAACCCGACGCCAATCCCGTTGTGATCGAGGATGATGGCAATGTGGTGTTTGCCGCCAATGACTTTGCCGTCATCAGTGATTGTGAACAGGCATCGGTGTTTCGCGTTACCGCAGTCAATGACGCCGGTACGACGATTCAACTGAGTCGAGCCGAGAACACCGGTCCCGGATCCGCCATCTTCCAGAATCGGGCTGCCGCCACACTGTCGGAACAGAATGTGGCCTACGGCGCTGCCACCAACTCCCAGGGAACCACGGTTGCGCGTCTGTTCACGGAGGTCTACTTCATTGCCGATAGTGCAGGTACCAATAACCGCGGCCAGACACCTCTGTCGCTGTGGCGCAAGTCCGGAGCTGCGGCACCGGTGGAACTGGTCGAAGGCATCGAAGACCTGCAATTGTGGTTTGGCATAGATTCCACGCCGAACGACAACGTCGATGCACCCAACCGCTATGACGACTTTGCGGCAACCAATCCGAATGAAGTGGTCCGCACCTTACGTATCCAGATCACCGCGAGTACGGTCGATGTTGTTGACCCCGATGCAAACCAACCCGTCACACGTACGTTCAGCCAGACGATCTCGCTGAGAAACCAGGGTTAGAAGATGCAGCAACAACCTGTGCGTTCGTCTGTTTATTCACCGGCCCGCCAACAGGGTATCGTGCTGTTCATCAGCCTGGTCCTGTTGCTCGTGCTGACCATTGCGGGTGTATCCGCCGTGCAGACCACGACGCTGGAAGAGCGCATGGCGCGCAACTCGCATGATTCCCTGATTGCGTTCCAGGCGGCCGAAGCCGCTCTTCGGCAGGCGGAGAACTGGATGGATGCCAACGTTGCCGGTACTGCGTTGTTTGATGACGCCGGTGCCGGTGGCATGTGGTCTGCAGCAGAGTTTGGCGAAGATGATCGATGGATGGACGACGCGGTCTGGAGCGGTGCCCAGACCGTCGAGGTTGCAGTGAACATGCCTGATGTGGCCGCCCAGCCACGTTACCTGATCGAATGGCTGGCCACGGTACAGCGAACCGAAAACTCGGTCATGATCCAGAGTTCCTACAGCAGCCTGTTTGATCGCATCGAAGTATTCCGCATCACCGCGCGTGGAACGGGAGGTTCTGCCAATTCTCAGGTATTCCTGCAGAGCACCTATGGAATGGTGTTCTGACCGTGACAAACAAGCTGACACAGACAAAAAGCCAGGAGAGATCAATGAAGTATCTGGCGTTTCGCAGACTGGTGCTTGCCACCGCGTGGCTGGGTTTGGTGCCTGCAGTAGTGGCGGCACCTCCCGTTGCAGACCCATTGAGCCAGACATTGAGTGGCGCTGGATGGGTTGAGGACCGACCGGATGCCGAGTTCGATCTGGCGACGATATTTTCGGATGCAGACACCGGTGATGTGCTGACCTACACACTGGTCAGCACCAGCGGTGATACGTTGTTCCAGACCAGTGTGGATGCCGGTAGCGGTAAGGTTGATCTCGTACCGGAACCCAATGCCAGTGGTACACAATCCCTGGTTTTCGAAGCGCGTGATACAACGGGCGACACGGCGTTGTTCACACTGACGATCCAGATGTCCGGTGCCAATGACGACCCCTCCGCCGTCAATGATTCTGCAACGGTGGATGAAGTGGATCCCGGTGACTCGGGCTCTGTGGTCATCGATGTCCTTGATAACGATGAGCTCGGTGATCCGGTTACCGAGATCGTCCTGTATGGCCGCAATTGGCCGAGCGATCTCGATCCGCAGGTACCCAACTCTTCCGAAAGCACGCCGACAACCCAACTTGATGAGTCCGGAATTCAGGTGACGGCTCCAAACGGGATCATCGGCCTGTTGCCTGATGGACGGCTGGAGTATTTTCCCAAACCGAATTTTTCCGGAGCGGACTTTTTTACCTACACCATCCGGGATGCTGATGGCCAGACGTCGATGGCCACGGTGAACGTCACGGTGGTTGGTGACGATGACCCGCCGCGTACCTGGTCCACGTACGAGTACACGGTCAACCAGGGCAGTTTCCTGGATATCGACACCGGTGGTGGTCTGCTGTCACGCACCATCGATGATGACGGGGATACGGTACAGGTGTTTGTCGTGACTCCACCGTCGATCGGTGCCCTGGACCTGGACAACGGCACCGGCGCGTTCACCTATACACCGCCACCGGCCTACGGCAATGCGGGCGATCCGCCAGTGACCTTCGTCGTTCAGTATCGCGAATTGCCTTCCGGCAACGAAGATCCGGGCGCCCAGGCGACGATCACGATCAACTTTGACCCGATCGATCCGCCGATCGTCACTGCAACAGCGAACGAGATCACCCAGCTGATAGCTCTGGCGGATGTGCCCCTTGAAGATGCCATCAGTGCCGAAGCCAACGTTCTGGTGATGATGGATGACTCGGGCTCGATGGATTGGGCCATGGTGACACCGGGGCAGGACAGCCTGTTCACCATCAGCAACTCGGCGACCAAACTGGGTGGTATACCAGCGCGCTCCCAGAGTTATTACTATCTCCATCAACTGACGACCAACACCTACGGTGGCAACCTGAACATGCCAACGCAGGAAACGATCAACGGCAATGCCAAGTTCACCAACAACAACTATGGAGTGTGGCGTGCGTGGAATGCCCAGTACAACACCATCTATTACAACCCGCAGGTTTTTTATGAACCGTGGATAGGGCTCAATCGCAACTCGGTCGACTTCCCGCAAGCCAATCCGACCGCTGCGTTGCTCGATCCTTATAATGCAGTCGCACAGACCATCAATCTCACCTCCGAAAACCGCAGCTATACATCAGCCAGCGTACCCACCACCTTCAACGATTCGGATGGTCGGGAAACCGTTACCAACAACAACGTGCATATGGCGCACTACTACACGACGACTGCTCCGCTCGGTACCTTTCCAGCCTTCAATCAGATGGGAACCCGGATCGACATCCGCGCGAACTACACCCTCAACAACGGCACGGTACTGACGAGTTATCCAGGTGGCGCCGCACGAGTGGATTGTGCTGCTGACGATGGCAACCCGCTGACGTGCACGTACGCACAGGAAATCCAGAACTTTGCCAACTGGTTTACCTACTACCGTCTACGCGAATATTCGGCCAAGGCGGCTCTCGGTCGAGCCATTTCCGGTGCATCCAACCTGCGCATGGGGTATGGCGTGCTCAATCAGCTCACCCATCGTGAACCGCTGGACAGTCTCAACGCGTCCTACCGGGTCGGCCAGAAGCGCGAGATACTCGAACGTGTTTACTCGCTGAACTCCAACGGCGGCACACCATTGCGGGCAGCACTCGACCGCGCAGGCCGGACATTCGAGTGTGTCAGCGGCAATGTGTTTGGTACACCTGCGGCATCTCCCGGCAGCGCCAACTGCCCCGTGCAGGCCGCACCGGAGGGAGAATGTCAGGCCAACTTCACGCTGTTGTTTTCGGACGGTGAGTGGAACGAGTCCTTCACTATCGCCAATCACGACAGTCAGACACCTACCGATGCAAGTCCCTCGTCGTTTGATGGCGGAAAGTTTGCGGACGGTTTCAGCTCCACCCTCGCGGATGTGGCGATGTTCTATTACGAACGCGACCTGCATCCCGGCGTTGCAAACCGGGTCGCCACCACAGCTCGCGATCAGCAGAACGCACCCGCTGCTGCGTTTACCAACAATGGCGAAAACATGCACCAGCACATGAAGACCTACACCGTAGGGTTTGGTCTGGTGGGTAACATTGCTGAAGCCAACCTGCCCATCGACTTCACCCAGGCATTTGCATGGCAGAATCCGACGTCGAGCAGTGCGGCGAAGATCGATGACATGCTGCATGCAGCGGTGAACGGTCGTGGCCAGGGGCTCTCGGCCAACAACCCGGTTCTGCTTACCCAGGCCTTCCAGGCGGCATTCGCGGAATTTGCAGACAGCACGATATCGGTGTCCGCGGTGGCGTTCAACTCAACCGCCCTGCGCGAGGACACGGTGGAGTACCGCGGGTTCTTCAATCCGAAGTTCCATACCGGCGACCTGCGGGCACTGCTGGTGAATTCGACGACCGGTGCTGTCGATACGGCCAATCCCATCTGGCGTGCAGCCGTGCAGATGGATCAGATCCTGCCAGCCAACCGGGTGATCACCACCTATGATGACATCACCGGACTTGGCAAGCCTTTCCTGTGGGCGAATCTCAACAACGACCAGAAAGCCGTGCTCAGCACCGCTGAACTGGACTGGCTGAGAGGTATCCGCACGCAGGAAGAACCGAACGGCATCTTCCGGCAGCGACAAGGCACCGAGGGATTGCTGGGCGACATCATTCACTCGGCGCCCATATTTGTAGGTGCACCTCGTGCATTCCGCCGTGACCAGGCGCCGTTCCCGACGGTGACAGGTGATGTCTACTCCGATTTTGCCCAGGCCAAAAAGACCCGCCAACGGGTCGTTTACGTGGCAGCCAACGATGGCATGTTGCATGGTTTTGATGCAGGAACGGGAAATTCCAACGGTACGGGCAATGAGCTGTTTGCCTATGTCCCCAACAAGATCATCGACAATAGCGAGTTTGATGCTCACCGACTCGATCAGTTGACCTCACTCGTTTACGCCCATCGCTATTTTGTCGACCTGACCCCTTCGGTTGAAGACGTGTACATGCGGCCGACTGGCTCGGCGACATCCAGGGACTGGACAACACTGCTCGTCGGCGGGCTCGGAGCGGGCGGAAAGGGGTATTTTGCTGTCAACGTGACCAATCCCGGGACCAGTTTCACCTCTGCAACCAATGCGTCGAACGCAATACTGTGGGAGTTCACCGACGAGGACGACACCTATCCTCTGGATTCAACCGGTAACCCGGTGGTTGATGGCAGTGGCGATCCGCTCCTGTTTGAAGGACGTCCGGTCAAGGACCTCGGGTATGCGCTGTCACAACCGCAACTGGTAATGACAAACGCCGTGGATACGGACAGCCAGAAGCGCTGGGCAGCAATATTCGGCAATGGTTACAACGCAACCTACGGTGTCGCGAAACTGTTCATGCTCGATGTGGACAAGGGCACCAATGGATGGCAGACCGGAGATTTCTGGAAACTCTCGACGGGTGTTGGCGCCGCAACCAGTGGCCCCATGGCCGGTCTTCCCAACGGGATGGGCGGCGTCGCGGTGATCGACAAGGATGGCAACGGAACTGCAGACCTGGTTTACGGCGGTGACCTGCAGGGCAACCTCTTCCGATTCGATATTTCGAGCGACAATTCGACTCTGTGGGAAGTGACAAAGATTTTCCAGGCTTCCCGCGATGGCACAGCGGCGACGGCACAGCCCATCACGACACAACCGTTTGTCATCAAGCATCCAGATGGTGGATTCCTGGTGATTGTCGGTACCGGGAGCTGGCTCACTCACGGCGATGGAACGAGCACGACGGTCGAGTCCGTCTACGGCATCTGGGATCGGCTGGAAGTCAGCCCTGCCACCGCGAGCCCCGATTCGAAGCTGAACCGACTGGTTGAGCAGACGCTGACCAACGTGGTCGACGAGACCAGCCCCGTCTTTCAACGCCAGCGAATTGTCTCGGCGAATCTGGTGGAGTATGTACCCGATGCACCTGGTGATCCGGGTGTGTACGGCTGGTACATCGATCTTGATCCGGTGCGGCCAACCACAACTCTCCAGGGCAATACAAACACGGACATTTCGGGCAATGCACCACCTGCAGTGCAGTTCCCCGGTGAGCGCGCGATCCGCCGCATCATCAGCCGAGGTTCGGCCATCCTGATCACGACGGTGGTGCCACGGGATGCCAATACCTGTACACAGGCGCCTCCTGGATCAACATTCCCTATCGATGGTCTCACGGGCGGCAACCCAAAGCGGCCGATATTCGATCTCAACAATGACGAGGTCATTGATGACAATGACTATGTAGTGGTTGGTGGCGTGAATTATGCGTCAGGGATCGTCTTCGATTCGGACGACCTGGACGGCACGCTGGTGGATCCGTCATTGCTGGTTGGATCCGGTGACTTCGACTTCCTGTTTGTGAGCGGTGGTGATGACCAGGTATCGATCCGCATCGCTCCGCCTGAAGACCAGAAAGTGGGTCGATTGTCATGGCGACAGTTGATGAACGAGTGAGCAGGAGCAAGGCATGAAACGAAGACTGATCGGACCACGGTTGTTTTGGGTGTCGTTGCTTGGGGCTCCTTTTCTTGGGAGCCCTATGCTGGGGACGCCAATGCTTGGGTCATTGTTGCTCGGCGCCTCAAGCCAGTCGTTGGTGGCGGCAGAATCCGAACCGATGGTGTTGTCGGACAGGGGCATCATCCAGCAACTCGACTTCGAGAATAACACCATGGTGGTAGGCGGGATGCAGTTTGTCGTACCGCTGGACACGCCGGTGACCCTGAGGAACGCAGCAGGCGCATTCACCATGCTGGTCGTCGGGATGAAGGCTGAAGTGGTCTACAAGGAGTTTCCCACCGAACGAGTGGCGATGACTGTTGATCAGCTGCCAGACAACACGGAGATCGAAGAGTCCTGATTCGCCACGCGTTGGCACAAGCCGGCAGGAGTCAACGAGGGATCAGGCAGCGTGGCTCTGACCAATGGACTTCGCAGCCGGAGAAATGTCCGGAGCCGGGCCTGCAATGGGGTCAACTGCCCTGACTGCAGCTCAAGGGTCGACCACTGGCGTCCTCCCGAATACCATCACGATTCCGGTCCTGGGCGTGGCGCATTCGACCCGCGGTATTGAGAATCAGCATCCTGGCGTGCCGCGGATTGCCGTCGTCAGGACAGTAGAGAAAGCTGCCGTTCAGCCAGTCCGTCAGTCCATGTGCGGTAAAGACCAGCTCGCTGCGATTGCGGAACGATCGCCAGGTGATTTGGCCGTGAGCGGCGCCGGTAACGCGTGCCACAATCAGTTCGTCTTCACCTGCACGCTGGTCATTGTCATCATCACTGAACACCAGCATGCCGTCCGCCCAACTGTTTCGCATTCCACACGCGTCATCGCGTCCCGGGCACAACTTGATCTCTCTCTGGTGGGTCAGGGCGGCACTGCGTGCCAGCGAGATCACACGAGCCAGGTCATTGATGGCCGAACTGGCCCTTGTGCTGGCAACCATGTGCTGTGCCGTCGGCGCAGCCACGGTCATCAGCAGTCCGGCTACGCTCAGGGCCACCACCAGTTCGAGAAGGGAGTATCCACGCTGCATGCCTGGAAGCGTGATACCTGGATGGCAGCCGTTCCAGAGTCAAGCACACACTCCCCTGTGCGAGTTTGGCGCGGTGTGAAGTGGGTGCACGGTGCAACCTTCGTGCTCTGCCGTCGACTACTCCATGTTCAGCTTTGCCAACCTGTAGCGCAGCGCGCGGAAGCTGAGGCCCAGCTGTTTGGCGGCTGCGGTCTTGTTCCAGCGGGTGGCCTCAAGTGCCTCGGTCAGCAATCTGCGTTCAATTCTTTCGAGATAACCTTCCAGGGACTCGCCAGCCGGGAGAGACATCTCCAGCCCTCTCTCGAGCGCAAGAGCCTGCTCCACTTGAACAGGTCCGCTGATGTCAGCGTTCACGGTTTGATCGTTGCTGGCCAACCCGAGGTCTGATGGCTCGATCCTCGCTCCCTCACACAGCGTGAACGCCCGCTCGAGGATGTTCTCCAGCTCGCGGACGTTGCCCGGATAGTCGTACTTGAGCAGCACCTTGAGCGCCAGGGGGGACATCTCCGGTGCCGGTTGGCCATACTCCTTCGCAAGTCGGCTGAGGATGTAGCCACAGAACGCGGGAATGTCCTCCGGCCGATCCCGCAGTGCAGGCATTCGCAATTCGATCACGTTCAACCGGTAGTAGAGATCCTGCCGAAAGTTGCCCTCGAGTACTTCGGTTGCGAGATCACGATGTGTCGCTGACAGCACCCGGATGTCGATCGCATTTTCCTGGGTGCTGCCGACGCGGCGAATCGACTTTTCCTGGATGGCACGCAGCAGCTTGACCTGCATGGACAGGGGCAGGTCGGCAACTTCATCCAGGAAGAGCGTGCCGCCTGCGGCTACCTCGAACAGCCCAGGCTTGTCCATGTGGGCGCCCGTGAACGCACCTTTGACATGCCCAAAAAATTCGCTCTCCATCAACTCGCCGGGAATCGCCCCGCAGTTCACCGGTACAAAAGGTCCGCTGCTGCGTGGTCCAAGTTCATGCATGAGGCGCGCTGCTACTTCTTTGCCCGAGCCCGATTCGCCGCTGATGTAGATCGGTGCCTGGCTGCGTGCGAGCCTGACGATCTGTTGCCGTAGCGCAGTGATCGTTCCGGACTCACCGATCAATTGTGTTTTTGTGGTCGGGCTGACTGGCGCCTTGAGCTTGAGCGCGCTTTCAACCAGGGTGCGAAGGATGTCCAGATCCACTGGCTTCTGCAGAAAATCGAATGCACCGCCCTTCAGCGCCTCGATGGCGGTGTCCATGCTGCCGTGGGCGGTGATCATGGCGACCGGTGTTGATGGGTACTGATCTGCCATCAGATGCACAAGATCGATTCCGTTGCCATCGGGCAGATTCATGTCAGTCAGGCAAAGATCGAAGTGCTGTGCTGCAAGCAGGGACCGTGCAGATGCCAGATCGCTGGCCGCCCGCGTGTCGAGGTCCATCCTGCCCAGGGTTATCTCAAGCAGTTCCCGGATATCCGGTTCATCGTCAACGATGAGCACCTGCTGGCGTTGTGTCACGGTGGTTTCTCCCTCGGCGACCGTCGTGTCAGGCGCCAAAACGATCAGGATGCGTAAACAATATACGGAAACACGCACCACCGCCTTCGTCACGGGTGTAGGTCAGGCGTGCCTGGTTGGCTGCGCAGATTTCTCTGGAAAGGTAGAGGCCGAGACCGGTTCCTTTTGCCTGGGTCGTGTGAAATGGCTCGAACAACTGTTTCTCCTGATCCCGCGGTACACCAGCACCATTGTCGATCACACTGAGGAAAGGCCGATCGGTCTGAGGGTCGATGCCGCCTACCAGTCGCACAACAGGATCGTCAGTACGGCCATGCCGGCGTGCATTCGTGACCAGATTGGTCAGCACCTGGCGGATCTGGCGGGGGTCTACACGGACCAGCGTTTCGGGTGGATTCACGGTTACCGACAGCACGGTGTCGGGCTCGGATTCGGCGTACTCCCTGGCAAAGACTGCGATGAGGCTGTCCAGTCGGGTTCGCTCCGGGGTCGACGGTTGCCTGCGTGACAGCAGGAGAACGTTTTCCACCACGGCATTCATGCGCTTCGTGTGGTTGTGGATGATTGCTGTCAGGCGTTCATCGCCCTTGTCCAGATTGTGGGATTCCTGCAGCAACTGGGCGGCATGACTGATGGCCGCCAGGGGATTGCGTATTTCATGCGCAATGCTCGCGGAAAGCCGGCCGAGTTCCGAAAGTTTGAGTTGTTGGGCCTGCTGCTGAATTTCACCGTTGTCTTCCATGAAAATGGTGACCAGTCCCTTTGGATCGTCGATTCGCACCGACGAAAAACTCACGCGTATGCTTGGTCCCGTGGTGTCCAGTTGCATGGCAGGCAGCCCGCGGCCCATCTTGTTTCGCCAACTGTCCAGCGCGGCAAGGACTTGTGTGGGCAACTCCAGAGGGCGCTGCTCGTGCATCTGTCCGAGCAGTCGACGCGCTGCCTGGTTGAACGTGCGTACGCGGTCTTGTTCGTCAACCACGACAATGCCGGTCTGCATGCGTTGTATGACCTGCTGATTGACCCGTTCGAGGTCAGCCAGCTCCGCGGCCTGGGAGATATTGCGCAGTTCGTTCTGACGTAGACGATTGGAGATGTTGGTAATGAAAAGGGTAAACATGAAGAAGAGAATGCCGAGCACACCTGCCTGAAAAAAACCGTTGGGCTCTTCGGGCATTCGCAGCGCGGTGAACAGCTCCTGATAAAGCACTGCGATGGTGGCCAGAGCAGCCGTCAGAAGGCTGGTGCGGTCAGCCACGATGATGGCACCGGCAGTTACGGTGACCAGCATGAAACCATCCAGCCCACTGCCAACCCCTGCAGACATGGCCATCAGTACGGCCAGCCAGAGAATGTCGCTGGCGATGATGCCAACACAAAACAACTGTCGTCGGGCAAGATCCTGGGGCAACAGGCGAGTCAACACCGAGATCCCGAGATTGGTGGCGATGTAGGCGCCAAGAGCCCAGAAAAAGGCGTCTGGCGCCGCGCGGCCGAGATCAGTGCGGAGCCAGTTCTGCGTATAGATCAGGAAGAGTGCGATGCCAACCAGCACACGATAGGTGTTGTAGATGCGCAGCAGCGACAGGGTCTGCCCGATGCGGGCCGTGTCGGTATTCGCCCATTGCTGCCACGACTGGCTCTTCTGGCTGGGCATCAGCCGATGAACGGCAACCAGCTGAACCAGCCCTTTTTGGGGGCCTTGTCGTCCGTGCCGGTCTCTTCTTCAGTTGACGGATCAGTCACGTTCCTGGGTGTGTAACCTTCCGGATGCTGCAACATGATCGGTGGGGGCACTTCCGGCCGGTCGAGCAGGCCGAAAGTCACGATGTTCGTCCATGAACGATCGCGGCTGAGGACCCGATCGGCAAGTACGAGATTGCCTTCCGAGTCGAATGCACTGTGGGATGGATAATTTTCTGCGAGAACGCGCAGTGTGTCGTTGGCTGCTGCTTCCAGCCCCAGACGCCAGTTGCACTCGACGAGAATGACCAGTGCGTCCGGAACAGCCAGACTCTGCGAATAGTGATCGAGCACATACTGAGCCCGGTTGTTGGCCGCCATATAGGCTCCGCGGCGCATGTAATAATCGGCGACATTGATCTCTGCGGCGCCCAGCAGGTTGCGCAGATAGACCATACGCTGCCGCGCGTCAGGCGTGTACTGGGATTGCGGGTATCTGGCCAGCAGTTGCGCAAAATCGGCATAGGCCTCACGAGCGGCCGTCATGTCCCGCTTGGAGGGGTCGGTGGCAACGAGTCGGTCGAGCAGGCTTGCGTTCTTGTTATACGACGACATGCCTTTCAGGTAGTAGGCATAGTCGATGTTCGAATGAGTGGGATGCAGCCGGATGAACCGATCGGCTGCCGTGCGGGCTGCCTCATGGTCCAGGGACATGTGACGTGCATAGATCAGTTCCAGTTGGGCCTGTTCTGCGTATCGACCAAAGGGGAACCGGGCTTCCAGACCCTCGAGATTCTTGATGGCGATATCATAGTTGGCGCTCCGTAGATACCGCTGCGCGTTCCGATACAGCGCCTGTTCAGTCGTCTCGAGGTCTTCTTCCCCGTCATCGTCCTTGTCTCCAAATGGCCAGAGCGCGCATCCCTGCAGCGCGCCAAGCAGCAAGGCCACGATCAATGAAACTTTCAACGTGTTCGGAAAAGCGAAGCGGTGCGACATGTCAATCCGGGACTCCAGGTTGGCTAATACTAACAAAACCGCCATTCAAGGAGCATGCTGGACTTGAGGTTGATCGACCGGGTTGGTGCAGCGCTTCGGCGGGCTGGTCCGATGCTCCACCACATCCCGTGGTTCGGATATCTCGTTGCATAGTTCCCCGGTGCGCCTCAAAATCGCGAAATCTGCCTCTGCACTCCCATCCGGCTCGTTACGATCGATCAAATCCGTCAGGCTGCTGGTCAGGAAAAACATTTCTCCCGCCGATGCCTGTCGGGTAGAACCATCAACGTGCAAGACATCGACTCTGGACCAACATTGTGAATTCGCCCATCCTGTTTCAGCAGGTGCCCATGCATCTGGCCGGTGAACGAGCCGATCGTATCGCCAGTGTTCTGTTCGAAGACCATTCCCGGGTGGTGCTGGCCCGAGCGATCGAAGACGGTCGTTTGACTGTCGACGGGGCAACCGTGAAACCCAAGCTCCGTCTGAAAGGGGGCGAAACACTCAGTCTTGATCTGCCGCCAGTCACGGTGGTCTACGACACACCACAACCCATCCCGCTGGATATCCTCCATGAAGACGAAGATGTCATCGTGCTGGCGAAACCTGCAGGCTTGGTCGTACACCCCGGTGCGGGAAACCCCGATCGAACCCTGATGAATGCGCTGCTGGCCCATCGTCCCGACCTCGGACAACTGCCGCGAGCCGGGGTTGTTCATCGCCTGGACAAGGAGACGAGCGGGATCATGATGGTAGCCGCCAGTACGCGCGCCCATGGCCGTCTGATCGAGGCGTTGGCTGAAAGGAGGGTGCGGCGCAGTTATGTGGCATTTGTCGAGGGATACCTGGTCTCCGGAGCCGAGTACCGTGAGCCTATCGGTCGCGACCCGCACCATCGACTGCGTCAGGCCGTCCGGGACGATGGCAAGACCGCTCACACCAGTGTGCGGGTCAATGAACGGTACCGGGCGCACACCAGTATCCAGGCTGAACTGCACACGGGTCGTACACATCAGATCAGGGTGCACCTGGCTCACGCCGGGTACCCGTTGATCGGCGATTCGACGTATGGCGCACGGGGTCGTTTGCCACAACAGCCGTCGCTGGAACTGATCGCGGCAATCCGCGGTTTTCGTCGCCAGGCCCTGCATGCGGAGACACTCAGCTTCGAGCATCCGGCGACCGACGAACCGATGAGTTTCACCGCGCCATGGCCCGCAGACCTGCTGAAACTGCGCACCATTCTGCGTACTGACAGGGAGTTGCATGAACGGGCTTCCTGAATCATGGATCTGTCCGAACTGGACGGAAGAAGGTGTGCTGGCGGGCTCGACAACACGTGAAGGGGGTTGCAGCAGCCCCCCTTTTGATACGTTCAATGTTCGGCTGGGAGAGGATGATCCGGTTGCCGTCAGTGCCAATCGGCAGCGCCTGCAGGTCCTGATCGGCGCCCGACATGTCCAGTATCTGCATCAGGTGCATGGCATCGACGTACTCAGGGCCACCCGGGCCACCACGGCGGACCAGAGGGTGGCCGATGCGATGTGGACCACCGAGCCCGAACTTGGGCTGGTGATCCAGACTGCCGACTGCCTGCCCGTCCTGGTTGCTCAGAGAGGTGGTCTCTGCATCGGTGCCGCGCACGCCGGCTGGCGCGGATTGGCAGGCGGGGTCATTCCTGCGTTGCTGGCGGCGATGCCCTGTCCGAAGGACCAGTTGCTGGTTTGGATGGGACCCTGCATCAGCCGCGGAAACTCCTACGAGGTAGGGTCAGAGGTGCGTCAGGCTTTTGTCGGCACGGTGTCGGACGAGGTGATGGCCGCCACTTTCCAGGCAGGCCAGGCAGGTCAGGCAGGTCAGGCGAGCGGGAAATGGTGGTGCGACCTGGTCGGAATCGCGCGGGCGCAGATTGAAGCGGCCGGTGTGCCGGCGGTCTCGATCACCGATTCCGGACGTGGAACGCTGGCTGATCCCCAGTTGTTTTCCTATCGCCGGGAGGCCAGCACCGGGCGGATGGCGAGCTTCATCGTTCGTCGGTGACTTTTTCGATCGATCACTCTTTGGTCACTTGACCTTTTAATCAATTGGCCTACAGGCGGACTGCAGTGATCAGGTGCAATTAGTGGCGATTCCTTCCTGCGCTTCGGCAATCCGGCGTTGCCGCTCGTCTTCACCGATGATCCTTTCGTTACCCGAGTCTTCGCGAACACGGACACGCTCGGATTGTTTGAGCCGTTCAAGCACCCCTCTCGACTTTTCGCAGTTCGTCTGCCTGATCTGTGCAATCTGCTGCTCCTGCATTGCATGCAGTGCTTTCAGTTCGTCGAGTTTGCGCTGCTGCTCCTCAGTCAGTTTGGGTTTTGCAGCAACTTCGGTGAGTTCGGTTGAAGGTGTGGCTGTTTCCTGGACACGGGAAGAGAGTGACCCACGGGTGACGATCTTTTCGGATTTCACGCCTTGTGGTTCCACCTGTGAGTAGTTCAGGACACCACCCTTGTCGACCCAGCGGTACATGACCTCGGCCTGTGTTGTCATGAAGGGAACCATGACCAAAACCACGACCGACGCGCCCAACAACAAGATTGCCAACGTTGTACGCATCCTGACCTGCCGCCTGCAACAAACTGTCGTCAGGATAACACAGCGGTTGATCGGGCTGGGAAGCCTGCAAACCTCCCACACTCGGGGAAGTGTGATCCCGCGCACAAACAGCCCGCGTTGACAGGGCCGGGCTGAATCTAAAGAATACGCCGCTCTTTTTTCCACGCCTTTCGACTTTGCCAAACAAATCAAATAGTTGTTTGCGCGATCAAGCCCAGAGGAGATGACGATGACCGAACGCCTGTCCGGCGGCGATATGCTCATTCGTGCCCTGCAGGACGAGGGCGTGGAGCATGTGTTTGGTTATCCGGGTGGTGCGGCGCTGCATATCTATGACGCCATTTTCCGCCAGCAGAAACTTGAACATATCCTGGTGCGGCACGAGCAGGCGGCGACACACATGGCGGACGGTTACGCCCGGGCTTCCGGCAAACCCGGCGTCGTGCTGGTGACGTCCGGACCGGGTGCGACCAATGCGATCACCGGAATCGCCACGGCCTACATGGATTCCATCCCCATGGTGGTCATTTCCGCCCAGGTTGCGCAGGAACTGATCGGAACGGATGCATTCCAGGAGACCGATATGATCGGTATCTCCCGGCCGGTTGCCAAACACAGCTTCATGGTCAAACGGGCTGAAGACATCCCGCTGATCGTGAAAAAAGCCTTTCACATTGCAACCACCGGACGCCCGGGACCGGTGGTGATCGACATCCCGAAGGACACCACCGATCCGGCGGTACTTGCACCGTACGTCTATCCGGAAAAGGTCTCGCTGCGGTCGTACAATCCTGCCACGCGCGGCAACGCAAGGCAGATTCGCAAGGCTGTGCAGGCGCTGCTTGAAGCACGTCGTCCAGTCATCTACGCCGGTGGCGGCGTGGTGCAGGGCAACGCGGCGGGCGAGCTGACCACCCTGGTCCGTAAACTCAATGTACCGGTGACGACTACGCTGATGGGGCTGGGTGCCTATCCCGGTGATGATCCACTGAGCCTGGGCATGCTCGGCATGCATGGTACCTATGAAGCCAATCTTGCCATGCATGAGGCGGATCTCGTGTTTGCAGTGGGCGCGAGGTTCGATGATCGGGTGACCAACAGCCCAGCCAAGTTCTGTCCGGACGCGACGATCGTGCACATCGATATCGATCCGTCTTCCATCTCGAAGATCATCACCGCGGATATTCCGATTGTCGGTGATGCAAAGAGTGTCCTCGAAGACGTGCTCCAGATTGTCGAAGCCGAACTGCCCGCTCGACCGGTCAACCTGAAGGCGCGTGAACTGTGGTGGCACCAGATCAACGAGTGGCGTGACCGCAATGGCCTCAACCATCATCTCAGGCCTGAACCGGGCAAGCGCATCCTGCCTCAGTACGCGGTGCAGATGCTCTACAAGGTCACCGGTGGCGATGCGTTCATCACCAGCGATGTTGGGCAGCACCAGATGTTTGCGGCGCAATATTATCGGTTTGCGGAACCACGCAAGTGGATCAACTCCGGTGGCCTGGGGACGATGGGTTTTGGGTTGCCTGCGGCCATGGGTGTGCAGATGGCGCACCCCAGGGCGACCGTTGCCTGTGTCACCGGTGAAGGCAGCTTCATGATGAACATGCAGGAACTCTCGACCTGCCTTCAATATGGTCTGCCGATCAAGATCATGGCACTCAACAACCAGGCCCTCGGCATGGTCAAACAGTGGCAGGACATGCAGTACGGCGGCCGGCACGCAAGCAGCACGTACAGCGATTCCCTGCCTGATTTCAAGACCATTGCCGAGGCATTTGGCCATGTCGGCATGCGGGTCGATCGCGTGGAAGACCTGGAAGCCGCGGTGGAAAAGATGTTCAGCCCGGAAATGCGCAACAAACTGGTTCTGCTGGACGTCTGGGTCGATCCGGAGGAGCACGTGTATCCGATGGCCATCAAGGGCGGTTCGATGAAGGACATGATTCTCGCCCGCGCCGGTGAAGGCAAAGCCGAGCCCAAGGAGTAGACCATGCATCGTCGTGCCATCATCTCCGTGTTGCTGGAAAACGAATCCGGGGTGTTGTCCCGGGTGGTGGGTCTTTTCTCGCAGCGCGGCTACAACATTGAAACCCTGACGGTTGCACCTACCGAAGACGAGACATTGTCCAGATTGACCATGACCACGGGCGGTGATGAAGCGCACATCGAGCAGATCATCAAGCAGCTCTACAAGATCGTCGAGGTGGTCAAGGTCCAGGATCTCGCGGAAACCGAGCACATCGAACGCGAGATCATGCTGATCAAGGTCAAGGCGACGGGGCCGGAGAGGGACGAAATCAAGCGCACGGCAGACATTTTCCGGGGCCAGATTGTTGATGTCACCCCGGATACCTATACCGTGCAGGTGGTAGGGCCCAGCGTCAAGCTGATGGCGTTCATGCGCGCGGTAGGCAACGCCAAGATTCTCGAGGTCGTGCGTTCAGGCGTTTCCGGCATTGGCCGTGGCGCACGTGTGCTTGGTGGCTGATGCTGTCCAGCGGCCAGCGGCTCCTTTTTTACATAACAATTTTCCAGTGGAGTGAACATGCAAGTTTATTACGACAAAGATGCAGACCTGTCCCTGATCCAGCGCATGAAGGTGGTGGTCGTGGGCTACGGCTCGCAGGGTCATGCACATGCCAACAACCTGCGTGACTCCGGTGTGGCGAAGGTCGTGTCCGGCCTGCGCAGCGGATCAGAGAGCGCGCGCAAGGCAATCAACGCAGGATTTACTGTCGAGCCCGTGGCGGAGGCCGTAAGAGATGCCGACTTTGTGATGATCCTGACGCCGGACGAAGCGCAGGCTGCGCTGTACAAGAGCGAGATCGCACCCAACATCAAAAAAGGTGCGACGCTCGCTTTTGCTCATGGCTTCAACATCCACTTTGGTCTCATCGAAGCCCGCCCAGATCTGGACGTCGTCATGATTGCACCAAAGGGTCCAGGTCACACGGTCCGCTCGACCTACAAGACGGGTGGTGGTGTGCCCTGTCTCATCGCCGTTGCACAGGATGCAAGCGGCATGGCCAAACAGAACGCGCTGTCCTACGCCTCAGCCATCGGGGGTGGTCGAGCCGGAGTGATCGAGACCAATTTCCGTGAGGAGACCGAGACGGACCTGTTTGGTGAACAGACCGTGTTGTGTGGTGGTGCTGCAGCCCTGGTGATGGCTGGCTTCGAAACCCTCGTCGAAGCGGGTTATGCCCCCGAAATGGCCTATTTCGAGTGCCTGCACGAACTGAAGCTCATCGTTGACCTGTTTTATGAAGGCGGCGTCGCCAACATGTGGTATTCCGTTTCCAATACGGCTGAATACGGTGGCCTTTCCCGAGGCAGCCGACTCGTCACTGATGAAACCCGAAAGGAGATGAAAAAGATCCTGCAGGAGATCCAGACCGGACAGTTTGCGCGCGAGTTTGTCACCGAGAACCAGGCAGGTGCACCCACGCTCAAGGCGATGCGGCGCATTGTCGGTGAGCATCAGATCGAGCAGGTCGGCGGCAAACTCCGCGGCATGATGCCGTGGATTGCGGCCAATCGTCTGGTCAATCGCGATGTCAACTGAAGCCTCGGTCCGCGATCGGGAATGGTCAGCACCGCCCGACGATAGGGGTTTTTCGGGGCAGGGAGATATACTCCCTGCTGACGTCACTATTCGGGACGAGCCATGCGCGAAGAGCGGCCCAAAGTACATCCACAGGTACATCAACTCCATGTCGAAGCCGATCCGGTCAAAGCGGCATCATTGATACGTCGGCGCGGGATATACCTCGCGCCCAACCTCATCACCACCATGGCGTTGTTTGCCGGCTTTTTTGCGATCGTCGCAGCCGTAAACAACAACTTTATCGGTGCGGCACTGGCGATCTTCGCGGCGATGTTCGCCGATACCCTCGATGGCCGGGTGGCACGCTGGACCAAGGCCGAAAGCGAATTTGGTGCCCAGTACGACAGCCTCTCCGACATGGTGGCTTTTGGCGTCGCTCCGGCATTCGTGGCTTTTTTCTGGGGACTGTCGACTCTCGGGCAGATTGGTTGGGTCGCCAGCTTTGTCTATATGGCGTGTGCGGCCCTGCGGCTCGCAAGGTTCAACACTGTCCATGACAATTCCTTTTTCCAGGGCCTGGCAAGTCCATCGGCGGCCGCGGTGATCGCCAGCAGCGTATGGCTCTGGGATGCGTGGGATCTTGGTGCACCCACCCCAATCGCCGTCGGATTTGGTGCCGCGCTGACGATTCTCACCGGCGTGCTGATGGTCACCAGTTTTTCTTACTACTCTCCCAAACTGCTGAACATTCGCGAGCGGGTACCCTTTCTGGCCCTGGTCGCCGTGGTGCTGGGCATTGCGGTCATCCTGGTGGAACCGCCACTGGTCCTGCTGCTGCTGTTTCTGGCCTATGCGTTGTCAGGGCCGATCAAATATGTCGTGGGTCGCCTGCAAGGATGGAACCGGGAGGACCTCGACCCGTCTAACGATTGACCCCTCACACTCCGGATGCCCTGATGCGATCACGTCTGCCTACAGTACCCCTTCGGTCTCGAATATCGTCGTCGGCAATAGCGCCCTCGGAAATAACAAACGAACAGTGGGTGCTCAATCGCCGCGAATTTGCGAAGGCAACCGGCATTGCGCTGCTTGCCGGCGCACTGCCGTCCGCCAGTCAGGCTGCCCTGCAGCCGGATGACGAGGTGACTCCGGAAGGGATTGTCACGCAGTACAACAACTTCTACGAATTTGGCATGGACAAAAGTGATCCGGCCGAAAATGCTCACACCCTCACCACTGAACCCTGGACCGTTGAAGTTGCCGGAGAGGCTGCCAGGATCGGCAAGTTTTCGATTGAGGACGTGCTCAAGGGTCTGACCATCGAAGAGCGTATCTACCGGTTCCGTTGCGTCGAAGCATGGTCGATGGTGGTGCCCTGGCAGGGTGTTTCACTGCGCAAGGTCCTGGAAAGATTCGAACCCACTGGCAATGCGAAGTTCGTCGAGTTCACGACACTCAAGCGGCCGAGGGAAATGCCAGGACAACGAGCGTCTTTTTCGAGTATCGACTGGCCCTATGTTGAAGGACTGCGCATGGACGAAGCCATGCATCCCCTGTCCATCATGGTGACCGGGTTGTTTGGCAAGCCGCTGCCAAAACAGAACGGCGCACCGTGGCGTCTCATGGTGCCCTGGAAGTATGGCTTCAAGAGCGGCAAGTCGATTGTGCGCATCCGGTTCATGGAAAAGCCGCCGCGTACGACCTGGAACCTGCTCGCCCCGAACGAGTATGGATTTTACGCCAACGTGAACCCGGCAGTGGCTCACCCTCGATGGAGCCAGGCGAGTGAACGTCGGCTGCCGTCCAGTCTGTTGAGCCCCAATCGACGTCCGACGCTGCCGTTCAACGGCTACGCTGCGGAAGTTGCCGATCTCTACTCAGGGATGGATCTGCGCAGGTATTTCTAAAGGCTAGGGGCGACTGGCAGCAGGCGTGCATGATCTTGTCATGGTGGATGGCGTTGGTTCTGTTTGCGGCCCCTGGTCTGTGGGCTCTGACTGCCATCGTCGTGGATAGTGTCAACCCAGGGCAGATGCTGGGCGCAGATGCCGGTGAAACCCTGGTCCGGCATTTTGGCGAGTGGGGACTGCGCATGTTGCTGGTAACGCTTTCGCTGTCCTCCCTGCGCCGTCGGGCCGGATTTGCAGGAGCGGTTCGACTTCGACGTCTCGCCGGACTGACTGCGTTCACCTATCTGACGCTGCACGGGTTGTCCTACCTGTGGTTCCTGGCCGGTTTCGAGTGGTCGCAGGTTCAGGAGGACCTGATTGAACGCACTTACATCACGGTCGGATTTGCGGCCTGGCTGATTCTGGCAGTACTGGCAGTGACCTCGACCAGAGGCTGGCAGCGCCGGCTTCGTCAGCGGTGGCAGACGCTGCACACCTTGATCTATCTCGCCATTCCTCTTGGCGTCCTGCACCTGCTCTGGCTGACCAAGGCAGGGTACGCTGAGGCCCTTGTTTACGGTGCGGTGTTTGCCATTCTCATGCTTGAACGACTGGTCGCGCGCCGCTCGCGTCGGCCAGCATCCTGAGACACTCCTGGGTATCGTACCAGTTGATGCAGGCATCAGTGATGCTCTGCCCATAGGTCAGCGAAGCGGCATCCTTCAGATCCTGGCGTCCTTCAACCAGGTTCGATTCGATCATCACGCCAATGATCCGGGACTCACCCGAACGCACCTGTCCGGCGATGTCCTGGCAGACCGTGATCTGCCTGCGATGATCCTTGCTGGCGTTGGCGTGGCTCGCATCGATCATCAGTCGATTGTCCAGGCCCGATTTTTCGAGCAGGCCGCTGGCCAGTTGAACCGACGCGTTGTCGTAGTTGGTCCGGCCGCCACCGCCACGCAGGATGACATGACAGTCCGGGTTGCCGGTGGTGGAAAAGATGGCCGAATGACCCTGTTTGGTCACGGACAGGAAGATGTGTTCATGCGCAGCAGACTTGATGGCGTCAACGGCAACCTGGATTGATCCATCGGTGGAGTTCTTGAAACCAACCGGACAGCTGAGTCCTGAAGCCAGTTGCCGGTGCACCTGACTTTCCGTGGTGCGGGCACCGATTGCACCCCAGCTGACAAGGTCTCCAAGATACTGTGGCGTGATCGGGTCCAGGTATTCGGTGCCAGTACCCAGCCCTCGACCGACGATATCGAGCAGCAGTTGTCGTGCCGAGCGAAGTCCTGTGTTGATATCGAAGGAGTTGTTGAGGTTCGGATCGTTGATCATGCCTTTCCAGCCAACCGTGGTACGCGGCTTTTCGAAGTAGACCCGCATGATGATCTGCAGGGTGTCGCGGTAAGTAGCTTCGGCTTCTTTCAGGCGATCCGCGTACTCCAGTGCGGCCTTCGGATCGTGAATCGAACAAGGGCCGACGACGACCAGCAACCGGTGGTCACGACCGTGAATGATCTCCGAGATCGCCCGACGGGTAGTAAAGATCGTTTCCGAAACTGCCGGTGTCAGCGCGATGGCATTGATCAACGCTTCCGGGGCGATGACTTCTTCCTGGCCGTTGATGCGCAGGTCATCGGTCAGATACTTCATAAGCGATCTCAGCGAAGGACGAGCTAAAATGCTACCAGTTTTCGAGAGCACCCGAGGCGATTGACATCGACACACAACGTCTGCAGACACTCCGGCATATGGGCATCGACGTGTGGTTCGAGCGACCACGCGATGGCGAAGCTCGTGCCGAACGGCAAGTGGTGGAAAAACAACCCGGTGCGGTGGCGACGCTGACCAGCACACAGCCGTTGCCGCAGGTGGGTGAGGCACGATCCGCACCGCCCCCCCGACCGCAGGTCAAGCCGCACACCGGGCCGCTCCCGGCGGAACCCGCGTTGGCTGTGCGCTCCGTTCCGGCAGACAAGAGGCTGCACATCGAGCCCTTTGTACTCGCCTGCATCAGAGGCAGCGGTGTCCTTTTGCTGACGGGTGCACCACTGATGAAGAACCTGCAGCGGATGGCTCAGGATATCGTCCGGGCGGTCATGAGCCTTCGACGGTTTTCCGCCACCGACCTGCAGGTGATTGAATATCGTTATCCGCCAGCGGCCGATCTCGGCCTGGACAGGGTTGGGTCACCTGATCGGGCGCTGCGTGCCTTTCTCTCGGTCCAGCGGCAGATTGCGGGAATTGATGCCGGGAGTGTGGCGGGTCATCGTGGGCTGATACTGATCACGCAAGACGCTAATTCACTGTTTCGCGATTGGCTGAGCGACCCCCATGAAGTGATTGACGACCTGGCCAACCTGGCCGGTGATGCCGCGCGCAAACGTGCGTTGTGGCTTCGGCTCAGCGCTGCACTCTGAGGCGGGCCAGTCAAAAATGGTGCCCGTGATGGTGCTTCAGGCAATGGTCGCCACGGATCTTGAGGCCGTGATTCGGAATGAAAACCGGGCCTATCCATTTCCCTGGACGATCGGCATGTTTGCCGAGTGCCTCAAGGATCGTCAGTTCGACTGCCGCATTGGCCTGCTTGGCGAGGAGACTGTGGCGCACGGAGTCCTCAGCACAGGTGCCGGCGAAGCCCATGTGCTCAATGTCTGCGTTGCCAGACGTTACCAGGGTTATGGTCATGGCCGGGCGATGATGTTGCATCTGCTCGACCGGGCATGGTTTCGCCATGCTGCGCGGACGGTGTTCCTCGAAGTCCGGCCGTCGAATCTGGTTGCGACCGCGCTGTACGAATCGCTTGGGTTTGTCGAAGTCGGGCGCCGCAAGAACTACTATCCCGCGACGGTGGGTCATGAAGATGCCAGTGTCATGGCGCTGGACCTCGCGCGAACGATGGCA
The DNA here is from genome assembly GCA_041752315.1 of Pseudomonadales bacterium. Taxonomy (GTDB): domain Bacteria; phylum Pseudomonadota; class Gammaproteobacteria; order Pseudomonadales; family Azotimanducaceae; genus SYFY01. The sequence continues at coordinate 82,489 of JBGSHJ010000057.1, read as the reverse complement.
GGCGCCGCGCCGTCAGCGCCGCTATAATCCGCCGCCATTTTTCAGTAAATCTATTTCATGGATTTCAAACAGGCGATCAACGCCCGCCGTACGTTCGCCATCATTTCGCACCCGGATGCCGGCAAGACCACGATCACTGAAAAGCTGCTGCTGTTTGGAGGTGCAATCCAGTTGGCCGGAACGGTGAAGGCACGAAAATCTGATCGACATGCCACATCGGACTGGATGGCGATGGAACAGCAGCGCGGTATCTCCGTGACGACATCAGTCATGCAGTTCCCGTTTGCCGATCGGATCATCAACCTTCTGGATACACCGGGACACGAAGACTTTTCCGAAGATACCTATCGCACGCTGACCGCGGTAGATGCGGCACTGATGGTCATCGACGCCGCCAAGGGTGTTGAACCTCGCACCATCAAGCTGATGGAAGTGTGCCGAATGCGGAACACGCCCATCGTCACCTTTGTCAACAAGCTCGATCGCGAAGCTCGGGACGCAATCGAGGTGCTGGATGAAATTGAAGACGTGCTGCAGATCCAGTGTGCACCCATGAACTGGCCGATCGGGATGGGGCGGGGATTCAAGGGGATCTACCAACTCAAGGAAGACAGGATCATCTGCTACAAGCAGGGCCAGGGTCACCATATCTACAGGTTCCCGGTGATCGACGGATTGCACAGCGACGCCGCCCGGGCATATCTGGGTATGGATCACGCGGCTCTGGTGGATGAGATAGAACTCCTGAAAGGTGCCAGTCACGAGTTCGATCAGACCGACTTCGACAAGGCCACGACAACCCCGGTCTACTTCGGTACGGCTCTGGGCAACTTTGGTGTACAGCAGTTGCTGGAAGGATTTGTGGCGGCGGCGCCACCGCCGCAACCGCGTGAATCGACCGATCGGTTTGTTGATCCCGGCGAAGAAAAGTTCAGCGGTTTTGTGTTCAAGATCCAGGCGAACATGGACCCCAGGCATCGTGACCGCATTGCCTTCATGCGGATCTGTTCCGGTCGTTATCAGGCGGGCATGCGCATGCGACACCTCCGACTGGCGAAGGACATCAAGATTTCCGATGCAGTGACCTTCATGGCAGGCGATCGCACACATGCCGAAGAAGCTTTTGCCGGGGATATCATCGGTCTGCACAATCACGGCACGATCCAGATCGGTGATTCGTTCAGCGAAGGCGAACAGCTCAAGTTCATTGGCGTGCCAAACTTCGCGCCAGAACTATTCCGTCGGGTACGCGCCCGGGATCCTCTGAAGTCAAAACAGCTGGAGCGCGGACTGGACCAGCTGGCTGAAGAAGGCGCCACCCAGGTCTTCAAGCCGATGCGACGCAGCGAGTACATCGTCGGGGCGGTGGGATCGCTGCAATTTGATGTGGTGGCGTTCCGTCTCCAGGAAGAATACCGGGCCGATTGTGTCTATGAGGAGGCCAGTGTCTACACCGCCCGTTGGGTAACTTGTGATGATCCAAAGAAGCTTGCCGAGTTCGAAACCCGCGCGGTCGAAAACCTGGCAAGGGACAGCGGCGGTTATCTGGCCTATCTCGCGCCGACCCGTGCCAACCTCATGCTGACAGAAGAGCGCTGGCCTGATGTCCGTTTCCACGCCACCCGCGAACACTGACCCTTCCCAGTCGCATCCGGTCGAAGGGCTGATGCGACGGGAAGCGGTTCAGCTGGAACGCACCCGATCCCGGCTTCGCGGGCGACCACTGGATGAAGCCCGTCTGGCGGAATCGCGCGCGCGATATGCACGCCGCGCAAGCGTTCACGCAGCGCTGTCGATCTCCTACCCGACCGAGTTGCCCATCACCGCGCATGTCCGGGAAATTCGCGACCTATTGCTGCAGAACCAGGTCGTGATCGTTGCCGGTGAAACCGGTTCAGGCAAGACAACCCAGTTGCCAAAGATCTGCCTTGAGGCCGGCTACGGGATCGGTGGCAGCATCGTGCATACACAACCACGCAGGCTTGCTGCCCGTACGGTGTCGAGCCGCATTGCCAGTGAACTGGGGACATCGGCCGGTGACGTGGTGGGATATGCCGTTCGTTTTTCCGATCAGACCAGCGATCAGACCCTGGTCAAGCTGGTGACGGACGGTCTGCTGCTGACCGAGATTCGCAGCGATCGTTTCCTTGATGCCTACGATGTTGTCATTGTCGATGAAGCGCACGAACGCAGCCTGAATATCGATTTCCTGTTGGGCTATCTGCGCAGGCTGCTGATGCGCAGACGTGATCTGCGCGTCATCGTCACGAGTGCCACCATCGATGTGAAGCGATTTGCGGAGTATTTTGGTGGCGCGCCGGTCGTGCAGGTGAGTGGTCGTGGTTATCCTGTTGACATCCGCCACCTCGCAGAGGAAGCAGCGGCGTTGGCGATGGATCCTGAGGAGCGTCTCTGCCAAGCGGTCGAGGAGATCGCGACGCTGCCAGGTGCCAAGGCCCGCGACGTGCTGGTGTTCCAGACCGGTGAGCGGGAGATCTTCGAAAGTGCGAAGGCTTTGCGACAGCGTTTTGGCGAGCAATACGACATTCTGCCGCTGTATGCCCGGCTCGGGAATGCCGACCAGAACCGTGTCTTTGCCCCGGGCAGCCGACGCCGGATCATCCTTGCGACAAACGTTGCCGAAACGTCGCTCACCGTGCCGAACATCGGGTTTGTCATCGATCCAGGACTGGCGCGACTCAACCGCTACAGTTACCGCTCCAAGCTGACCCGACTGCCGGTCGAACCCATTTCCCAGGCCAGTGCCAACCAGCGATCCGGTCGTTGTGGCCGGATTGCCCCTGGTGTTTGTGTTCGTCTGTTTTCCGAATCTGACTTCAAGGCACGCCCTGCATTCACCGAACCGGAGATACGCCGGGTCAATCTGGCGTCTGTGGTACTGCAGATGCGTGCCTTCGAACTCGGAGATATCGAAACATTCGGGTTCATCGAACCACCCGAGCCTGGCGCGATTCGTGATGCCATCCGCCTGCTGCAGGAACTTGGTGCGCTCGAAGGCGATCGACTGACGGAAATCGGCCGCGCGATGGCCCGGTTACCGGTTGATCCACGTCTCGCGCGGATGCTGGTGGCGGCAAAGGCGCGTGGCGGCCTGCGGGAACTGCTCATCATCGTCTCGGCATTGTCGATTCAGGATCCGCGGGAAAGACCTCTCATTGCTCAGACGGCAGCCGATGCCAAACATGCGATCTGGGCCGATCCGGACAGTGATTTCCTGGGCTGGATCAAACTGTGGGACTGGCTTGCCAACGTGCGTGACCAGGCGACCCGGTCAGGTGAGCGGCGTGCACACGAGTCCCACTTCCTGAGCCACATGCGCGTTCGCGAATGGCGTGAACTGCATCGTCAGTTGATGATGTCCGTTCGGGACCTTGGCTGGCGTATTGGTGATGCGCCGGCGCAATCATCGGATGTCCACCGCGCGATCCTCGAAGGATCGTTGTCGATGATCGGCATGCACGAAGAGCGAGGCCAGTACCTCGGTGCCCGAGGGTCAAGGTTTCGAATCTTCCCTGGATCCGCGCTGCGTGGTCGAAACCTGCGCTGGCTGGTGGCTGCGGAGATTGCCGAGACCTCACAGGTTTACGCACGTTGTGTTGCGCCGGTTGAGCCGGCGTGGATAGAACAGGCAGGTGCGCATCTTCTGGCGCGATCCCATGCCGAACCATTCTGGAGTGCCAGACGTGGTGAAGCCCAGGTCCTTGAGTCGATACGACTTTACGGGTTGCCGCTGGCCGAGAAGCGGCCTGTGCGGCTGGCGCCGATCGACCCGGTGCAGGCGCGCGAACTCCTGATTCGCGACGGTCTGGTTGCCGGTGCCATGCCGGACCCGTTGCTGCGGCAGGTCAGTTTCATCGCCGCCAACCTGGCCGAGCAGCGTGCGGTGCTCGAACTGGAAACCCGGGCAAGACGACGTGACCTCGCCATTCCGGAGGCCGCGATCTGCGCGTTTTACCAGGATCAACTTCCCGAGACGGTGGTTGATGGTGTGACGCTGCTGCGCTGGTGGCGAAGTCTTGGCCCGCAGTCGCGCCAGTCGCTGCTGTTCGACCGGGCGTTTTTACTGCGTTCGATGGATGCAGCCATCAAGGAGGATGACTATCCGTCCGGCCTTGCCATCGGCGCCATGACCTTTGAGATCAAGTATCGGTTTGCACCTGGTGCGATCGATGACGGCGTCAATTTGCGGGTGCCAGTGGGCATGCTGGCGGCGGTGGTACCGGAAATGCTCGATTGGTCGGTGCCGGGCTACTTTGGTCGGGTGGTGGAAAGCTGGCTGAGGACACTGCCAAAGAGCCAGCGACGGATCCTTTCGCCCATCGCAGATCGTGTCGACGCAATCGCGGGCTTTCTGCAGCATCCCGCGCGTTATCGACGCGGACGATTGCCTGCTGCGTTGGCCGAGGCATTGCGGGTTCTTCACGGCATGAAGGTCATGGAAGGGGAATGGGACCGGACCCGTCTCGAACCGAATTGTCTGGTCAACGTCCAGGTGATCGACCAGGACGGGCAGGTCATCCGACAGGGGCGTGATCCTGAGATGCTGCTCGGTGCAACTGCACCATTGCCGATCGACGAATCTGCCGAAGCGCCGCTGCGCGCAGACCTGCGCACTTTTCCGGCGGAAGGCATTCGTGCGTCGTTCACTGTGCTGCAGCGAGGAGCGCCTGTACTGGTCTATCCGGCACTGGTTGATCGTGGCCAAACGGTTGATCTTGTCCATCTCCCCTCGGCAGCAGAGGCCCGGACACAGCATCGTCGTGGTCTTGCGCGCCTTGCATTGCTGGCGAATGCAGACACCGCCCGTTTCCTCAAGAAGGAACTGACTCGCGAAACGGCACTGGCCTTGCAGTTCGCAAGCCTCGGGAATGCAGAGAGGCTTCGCGAGGAAGTGCTACGAGCAGTGGCGTGGCAGTGTTTTTTCGAAGGACGTGACATCCCTGCCGAGCCAGCGGAATTTGCGACTCGCATGGCACAGAACGCAGTCGAAATGCTGCCCGTGTATCGTCGCCTCATCGCTTGCTTCGGGCATATCCTGCGGGAACGGTTTGACCTGGTCAGGTTGCTCGACAGCATGAATGCAAAGGCACTGGTCCCGGCTGCCACGGACGCCCGAGCGCAGATGGGCAGGCTGGTTCCCGCAGATGTCCTGGAGGTCACACCGGCGGCGATGCTGGCAGATCTTCCCAGGTACCTGCAGGCCCTTGCCTACAGGCTCCGCAACCTGCAGGGCAATGTCACCCGGGATGCAGAACGAGTGCGTGAAATGAGTCGGTTTACCGAACGACTCGAGCGGTATCGCGCACATCGACTGGCGAGCACCCAGGTCTGGATGACGTTGTGCCATCAGCTGGAAGAAGTGCGGGTTGGCCTGTTTGCCGAGCCACTGGTTCGCAAAGGTCTGGGTTCTGCAGTGAAGCTTGATCGGGCACTTCTTGTTGCGGAACAGGCAATCGGTCTGCGCTGAAATACATCCCGGCCCGATCTTCGTGTTGTTGCGGAACCATTCCGGACATCCTATTGTCAGAGACAGCAGGCATCCTGAAGAGGGTGCCGTGTGCAACCCCGAGATATCCGAACACCCTAAAAAGTCTCATCGGAGACTTCAGGAGCAAAGAAGACCATGTTGAATCGTAAAGTGAAACCAGTTGCAGCCCTGATCGGTACCGCGTTTGTAGCGACACTCGCTACGGCCAGCGTGGCAAACGCGGATGAACTGTTTGCGACCGAAGCGTTGGATAGCGGCTATGACTTGCTTGCCCAGGCCGACGCAGAAGGCAAGTGTGGCGAAGGCAAGTGTGGCGAAGAAGGCAAGTGCGGTGAAGACGGCGCCGAAGATGACGACAAGGCTGAAGGCGAAGGTGCCTGTGGAGAGGACAAAGCTGAAGGCGAGGGCGCTTGTGGCGAAGACAAGGCTGAAGGCGAAGGCAAGTGCGGCGAAGGCAAGTGTGGTGAAGGCCAGTAGATAACGGTCTTTCACGTTGACAGCCGAGCACCCTGCCGTGCACGGCGCGGGGTTGGGGTTACGTCGTGGCATGTTGCCCCAGCTTCTTGATCTTGATCCGGATCAGGTTGATTTCATGGAAATCGCCCCTGAAAACTGGATCGGAGTTGGCGGTCGATTCGGCCGCCAATTCGACACGCTGGCGGAGCGGTTTCCGCTGGTCTGTCATGGTTTGTCGCTCTCTCTGGGCAGTCCGGCGCCCCTCGATGAAAATTTTGTCCGTGCAGTGGGTACCTTCCTCGAGCAGCATCGGATCGACATCTATAGCGAGCACTTGAGTTACTGCAGTGATGATCATGGTCATCTCTACGACCTCATGCCGATTCCGTTTACCGAAGAAGCGGTCAAGTACGTCGCTGGACGAATACGACGTGTACAGGACATTCTCGAGCGACGCATCACGATCGAGCATGTCTCCTACTACGTGGCTCCGGGTCAGGAAATGCGCGAAGTGGAATTCATCAACGAAGTGCTCAAGGCTGCCGACTGCGATCTGCTCCTAGATGTCAACAACGTCTACGTCAACAGCATCAACTTCCGATATGACCCGTATGCATTCCTTGATGCACTTGATCTGGAGCGTACGCGTTATCTCCATATCGCCGGCCACTATGTAGAAGCGGAGGATCTGCGAATCGACACCCACGCCTCGGCGATCATCGAGCCGGTGTGGGCGCTTCTGCAGGAAACCTATCGGCGGATCGGACCATTGCCAACACTCCTGGAACGCGATTTCAACTTTCCGCCGATGCCGGAGTTGTTGGCTGAAACAGCACGGATCCGTTTGTTCCAGCATGAGGCGACGGCGCCGGGGCTGACCGCTCGGCATGTCTGATCCTGGTCGCAATCTGCCGGGTTTCCAGGAGCTGCAGCTGTCGTTTGCCGCGCACATCCGCAACCCGGAGCTGCATCCGGTTCCGGAAGGCATCGAAAACAGGCGAATGCAGATCTATGCGAAGCTGTTCTACAACAACATCGAGAGCTTTCTCGCCAACACGTTCCCGGTTGCCAAACGGATTTTTCTCGATCCGGACTGGCCGGGCCTGCCGTGGCGCCAACTGGCTCGCGAATTCATCCACAGGCATGGCAGCGAATCACCCTATTTCCTGGAGATTTCCCAGGAATTTCTGGAGTTTGTATCCACTCATCCAGTCAGCATCGAGTTCCCCTGGCTGCTGGAGCTGCTGCACTATGAGTGGGTGGAGCTGGCAATCGGCGTCAATGACACCGCCTGGCCCGTGGAGGGTTACGATCCTGCAGGTTCACTGCTGGGCCCGGTGCTGATCTCTCCGCTGATCTGGCCGCTGGCCTATCGATACCCGGTGCAGGACATCGGGCCAGGACATCTGCCAGAGTCGCCACCGTCAGTGCCGACCTATCTGGTGGTCTACCGTCGTTCGGACGACAAGGTGCGATTCATGGCTTCCAACGCGATGACCCAACGGCTGCTGGCGCTGCTGGTGGAAGGTGCCACGGGTGAAGCGGCTTTGACCCAGGTTGGCGTAGAGCTGAATATTCCGTCACAAGTCATTCGTGAGCAAGGCGAAGCAGCTTTGTTAAGATTGCGTGAACTTGAGATCCTGCTGGGCGCGGTGGCTGGCCCGGACGACGACTCATAGCCAGGAGGCACAAGCGTTGAACACTTCGAGACCAAAGGTTTTTGCCAGTGGATTGATCATCGGCGCACTGATCGTGTGCAGCATGGGTCTTGCACCGGTTGCACAGGCTGAAACACCTGACCCGTGGGAAGGCTTCAACCGGAAGGTGTTTGCGTTCAACGACTTCCTCGATCGCTGGCTGCTGAAGCCGGTGGCAAAGGGTTACAAGAAGGTAGTGCCTTCACCGATACGTCGCGGTGTCAGCAATGCGTTCGACAACATCGATACCCCGGCCACGGCGATCAACCAGTTCCTGCAGGGCAAGCCTGGCGCTGGCTTCAGTGACAGCGGACGTTTCCTGGCCAACTCGACTATCGGAATCGCAGGTTTGTTTGACGTGGCGTCGCGAATGGGGTTTCCCAAGCATCAGGAAGATTTTGGCCAGACTTTTGGACATTGGGGTGCGGGCAGTGGCAATCACGTGATGCTGCCGCTTCGGGGTTCCTCGACGGTCCGGGATTCATTTGGTCTGGTGCTTGATGCGATGACCAATCCGCTGAGATTCATTTCTCCGGCAGAGGTGCAGTACGCAACCTATGCGCTCTATTTCACCGATGTGCGTGTGGACCTGCTGGCGGCCGAATCATTGATGAACGATTCGGGCGATCCTTACCTGTTCCAGAGGGACGCCTTCCTGCAGCGTCGCGAGTACCTGGTTCAGGACGGCGAGTCGGATTCGGAAGATCCGTTCCTCTCCGAAGAGTGGGAAGAATAGTTTTTGTCCGGCAGCTGCGGAACCTGCACACCCATGCCGGACCATGCAACACTGAACGGCTTGTATCTGCCCTTGCAGGGGAGTAGGGTGCCGAGCCCATTATTGCAGCACTAGTAACGAGCCACGGGCTGATGAGCCTCCTTGTCGTTCACTCGGAGCTTGCTCCGAATCCTCTCATCGAAGTTCTTTCGACTGTGACACAATGCAGTACAGTCGCAAACGTTGGCGCTGCGCGATCTGCATTGCGCTCAGGTCGCAACGATGTGATCGTGGTATCAACCCTGCGTGATGCCGCCGAACTACTGTCTGCAGACCCTCTGCTGGACGTTGTCCTGGTCAGTGACTGCGTGCAACAGGCCGATGCCGTCCTGACAGCCTTGCGCACGGGGGTGCTGGACGTGTGGCCCGCCGATGGTGACAGCGCAGGCATTCAGGCGCAGTTCACGGCGCTCCAGGCACGATCGCTTCAACGACAGTTGGCGCTGAGTCATCGCTTGCAGCGGCAGGATAACGAAATCCAGCGGGATCAACGTGCAGGACGCCTGATTCAACTGGGCATGCTGCCACCCAATCCAATGATGATCGGTGATTACGTTCTTCGTCATCGCATCGTCCCCTCTTCGATCCTGTCTGGGGATTTTGTCGACTATTTTTCCTTTGCACAGCATTACCTTGCGGCCTATGTTGCAGACGTTGCCGGCCACGGCGCGTCGTCTGCATTTGTGACGGTACTGCTGAAGAATTTTTCGCGGCGTATCCGGCGCGAGTATCGGGTCGACATGCTGGACGAGCCCGGATTGATCCTTGCCTGGCTGAACCGTGAGCTGCTGGAACAGAAGATCGACAAACACGTGACCATGTCGCTGGTGCTCATTGACCTGCGGGATGACACGCTGATCCACGTCAACGCAGGACACTATCCGCAGGCGGTTCTGGTACCCGCTTCCGGCGCAGGCAAGTTCCTGGAAGCGGGCGGCAAACCAGTCGGACTGTTTCCTGAAGTCGCCTATACTGCTGTCACTGCGACCATCGAACCAGGTGACCGGCTGGTGTTGTTTTCTGACGGTGTGCTCGAACTGCTTGGCGAGCAGTCCCTCGAAGCCAAGGAACAGCGTTTGCTGCGGGCAGCGACGGAGAGTGACAGCCTGGACGAGGTGTGGGCCAGTCTGGGTCTGGCCGCAGAGCAGCAGTCTCCCGATGACATGTCCTGTCTGATCATCAGTCGGGAGCCATAGTGGCAGACGGTAGAATTCTCGTTGGTGACTGTGACGGTGTGTACCTGCTCAAGCTGGTCGGCGATGTACGGGTCACACTTTGCATTTCAGCCGACGGCTTCATCACGCGGCTACTGAATGATCCGGAGTTCAAGGCGGTGACCGTCGATCTGACTGAAGCGCGCGGCATGGACAGTACATCACTGGGAATCCTTGCCCGCCTGTCGATCGAAACCCGCAGGTTGCATTCACTTCGCCCGACACTGCTGGTCACCAATCCTGATCTGGAAAAACTGTTGCGCGTGTCGGGCTTTGCCGAGGAATTTGTCGTGATCCGCTCGTCCGAACCGACTGCGGTCGAGGTCAGCGAGATTCCCCGGCGCGGGAACATGGATGAAGCCGAGTTGCGGCGCAGGGTCATCGAAGCGCACCGCACACTGATGTCGATGAACGCTGAAAATGCCTCGACGTTTCGCGACCTGGTGCTCGCACTTGAGGATGAAGAAGCACAGTCTTCTGCGTCGAATCGGGCCGGGTGAACCAGGTCCACGAACGTTACTGTCTGCAAGTGGACGACAAACCTTCATGAGTCGTGCGGGCTGGCAGACTGAGCAAGGCGTCATCGAGAATCGATGAATCATTGCCAGCCAGCCGTGTTGCATCACTCATTACCCGTCGGTATTGACGGGCACCGGACATCCCGCTGAAGAGTCCCAGCAGATGCCTGGTCATGCTCTTCAAGGGCACCCCCTGATGCAGCTGTACCTCGAGATAAGAACGATACCCGTCGAGCAAGGCATGGGCAGACAGCTCCCACGTGTCATCGTGCAGCGAGTTGTGAATACAGGCCAGCAGCATGGGATCATGATAGGCGGCTCTTCCAATCATCGCGCCGTCACACGATTCCAGCGCAGCGAGTACGTCATTGGTGGTCTGCAATCCACCATTCAGATGGATCTGCAAGTCCGTGAAACGTTTTTTGAGCGCAACGACCCGATCATGCCTCAGCGGAGGAATGGTTCGGTTCTGGGCGGGTGACAATCCGCTGAGCAGCGCGATGCGTGCGTGAACGTAAAAACGTTCACATCCGGCCCCGGCGACGGTACCCACAAAATCGTCAAGAAACGCATCGCTGGTCTGATCATCGATGCCGAGCCGGCACTTTACCGTCACCGGTATGCCGACGGCATCGCGCATGGCCGCGACACACTCGGCGACCAGGCTCGGGGAAGCCATCAGGCACGCGCCAATGGCCCCTTCCTGAACCCGTTCCGATGGGCATCCCACGTTGAGGTTCACCTCGTCATAGCCACGTTCCTGCGCGAGGCGCGCGCATCGTGCAAGCGCCTCTGGCTGGTTGCCACCCAGCTGTACGGCCAGCGGGTGTTCCGATGCATCGTGGTCGAGCAGGTGCACACGACCGCCTTGCAGCAGTGCGCCGGTCGTGATCATCTCCGTGAACAGCTGCACGGAAGGGCTTGCAAGGCGGAGCAGGTAACGGCAGTGGCGATCCGTCCATGCCATCATGGGCGCAACACTGACGGTGGCGTTTGCGGAAACTCCAGCGTTCATGCAGATAGCCGCCGGAAGCTGCGCGTTTTTGCAGGACGCGGCGCCAGTGCTTGCGAGTACCCCATCTCCAGTTCAAGGTCGTGCACTCGCCAGGAGTTCCCAATCTGGGTGTGCTGAACCCGTGTGAGGCAACGGTAGCTGGCGAACTTCCTTGAAAAGAGACCGGGTACGCGCCGAAAAACCTGTCGAGTGCAGTTGACCATCAGACGCCACGGTCGAATAGACCGCCGTGACCCACGATCGTTTTCTGCGCACCGACCCACGATCTGCGTGCACGGGTACCTGGTTGCACACATCCAGAGCTTCATGATGAAGGTCCAGCCAGTGCCACTACCGGAGCGACGATCAGTGAAAGACTCACTCGATGTTCCTCAATGGACCCTTGGGCGTCAGGGGAGGCGACGCTCCTGACATTCCGGCTTTGCCGTGGCGCGGTCGAGACAGGTTTCACGGTGTTGCCGGCTCTCTGCCTTCCATGCCAGATCAGGAGCCAACTCTCAACGTCAGGCCTGCACAGTTTTTCTGCAGATGCCGAAGTGTGGCGCCGACGAAGAGGATGACGCCGAACATCTCCAGAAGTTCTTCGAGGTGACAAAGCGTCTGGTAAGCCATGTGCTGGTAGCCGACTGCGGACTGCGCCACCCCGGACAACGATTCAAACAGCAGTGCACCGGAAAGATAGATTACCGCAGACAACACAATTCTGCGCCGGGTATCGGCCTCGAGTGTCTGGAGGAATGTCAGAAAGTAGAAGGCGACCGGCACCAATGCGGGTACGGCGATATACAGCCAGGGAAAGGTCAGTGTCTCGATTTCGAAGTGTTTCAACAGGGCGGATGCCGGTGTGTTCAATGTCTCGTGGAGCGACATGAACTCGTCCGCTGCGAGCAGTGCGAACAGAACCGATAACGCCATCCAGCCGCTGGCCGCCCTTCCCTGATCCTTGCTGGATGCCCAGCGGTTCAAGACGCAGATCAGCGCTGCGGTGAGCAGAAGCCCGACTGAATAAAACGTGGGTACATTGGCTTCGAAATCGACATGCACGAGTCTCAACGCGGGTTGGACAAACCCCAGTCCATATTCGATCCCGGCGACGAGGATGGCGATCTGAAGCAGACAACTGGATGCAATCAGGAGCAGCGCCAGTGCGGACGCCCATATGAAAACCGTTTGCCGGTGCAGACCCAGCGAGAGCACCGTCTTCATGTCCACGATCTCCTCGGTCTGCCTTGAACTTGAGTACATGCCTGACACCCGACGGGAGTCTACTTGGGAACTGTCGTGTGACCAAAAACCAGCGTCACAAAGACGTGTATCCGGCGTTGCACGAAATGGCGCCTGGACTCAATGGCACTTGGACGGCGTGGTTGGTTCAGGTCGCCAGTTGCTGACTCCTTTCGTGATGGCCTTCCACAGCGTCACTGGCGCGACGCATAAAAACCGCGACATGCGGGGAAGGGCAGCAAGTCTGCGCTCTCGAATCTGGAATGTACCCCCCAATTCTTGCAAAAAAACATCAGCTTCTTCAGTTTCTATACAGAAATGTCTCTTCGCGTAACTGAATTTTGGTGATCATTGATAGTTAACCTGTTGATATATATCCATTAAATGGATTTCATAGAAAATGAAGGAGGTTGGTGGTCTTTTTCATTTTTATCTCCATTTTTTCTTCATTTTACAGAATGACCGGCGTATAGTGCCTGTGTTGTCGAGGTGTCTGGTCTTCTGGCCAGTTTTGATCACGAGCAAGTATCAAAGGATTCGACACGCAGTTTTGACAGTGATCCGGAAATGGCGAAACAAATCGTGATACCGGGTTACAGGAGGTTTGCGACGATGTTGCGACAGAGAACGATAAGGAAACCGGTGCACGCGATTGGAATCGGCGTGCATTCCGGCAAAAAGGTCCGTATGACACTGCGCCCTGCCGGGGAGAATACGGGAATTACCTTTGTGCGCACCGACATCGAAGCGCGTGCTTCGGTGCCGGCGCTTGCACAACTCGTCTCAGACACGACCTTGTCCACCAGCATTGCCGCCAATGGCATCCAGATTGCCACGGTCGAACACCTCATGTCTGCGCTTTGGGGAATGGGCGTCGACAACCTCATCGTTGAACTGTCTGGCGAAGAAGTGCCAATCATGGATGGCAGCGCTGGCCCGTTTGTCGACCTGATCAAGACTGTTGGCATCGTCAACCAGGATGCACCAAAACAATTCATCCGCATCAAGCGCGAAATCGAGGTTTCACAAGGCGACGCACGAGCCATCCTCAAGCCGTACTACGGCTTCAAGGCGAGCTATACGTTTGTGGCCGATCACAGTGTCTACAATCGATATCCAAAAACAGCCACTCTCAACTTCTCGGACGTGTCCTACTGCGACGAAGTCAGTCGGGCCCGGTCGTTTGGTCTGCTGAAAGAATTGCCCCAGGCGCAGGCGATCAATCGCTGCATGGGTTCGAGCCTGCACAATGCAGTGGGCATCGATGACGACCAGGTTCTCAACGAGGGTGGATTGCGTTATCACGATGAATTCGTGAAACACAAACTGCTTGACGCAATTGGCGATCTGTACCTTCTGGGGCGCCCGGTGCTGGGCGAGTTCGAGGGTTACATGTCGGGGCATGCACTCAACAACAAGCTGGCTCGTGCTCTGTTGCGTTGTACTGACGCCTGGGAACTGGCGTCGTTTGTTGATGCACGCCGGCCGAGTGATCGTGATCCGATCGTACATCCGGAAGCCATTGCTTTCTGATCTGAAGGCATGTGGTGGGGCAGAACTCTGAGCGCAGACATCCGCCTCACCGCAGCCGCCTCATCCGGATCGCATCATTTCTTCATGCATGGTCATGAGAAAACCACGTACGGCCGATTCAGCTTCGGCGCGTGGCATCAACCCCTGACGTTCCAGCTCCTTGGCCATATCGGCCACCGATCGATGGCCATCGATCAGTGACATCATCCATGCATGGATCCTTACCGTGGCGGCCTGGGTTGCAAACGCTGGCAAAAGCGGAACGGTGACCTGATTGCCGACCAGCCAGTCAGGCATCTGTACTGTTGTATCCAGCGTCTCGGATTCACGGCGCTTGCGCGCACACCAGGTCACCACAAGTTCATTGCGCTGCTGTCGGCTGTGCGGTGATTGCAGATAAGGCAGGGGATCTTCCCGAAGTATCTCGATCGAGAAACCAGCTGATTGGAGCACCGCTTCAACCTCGCCCAGCAACAGGTTCTGCTCTGGTTGCGCCCGATCGAATGCCAGTGATCCCTGGTTTACCCACAGTCCTTCTGGCGGCAACAGAGAGCTGAGAGTGTTGGCGAGCACCGGGAAGGGCTGATCGATCACGTCGACCAGCCAATGAGTGAGTATCACCGGGCAGGCAGCACGCCGTATGGGAGGGTGCAGGGCATCGCCAACAAGAAAGCGCACGTTGCCGGTTGGGCCTTCAGCGCTCAGAACATGCCGCACACAGACATCATCCGGTCGAGCAGGCGCCAGGGGAAATTCCATGAATGGGATCGACTGGCCGCTGCACAGCTGATGCGCAAGCAATACCAGCAGGGGGTTGCTGTCCAGAGCAATCACTGCCCGGGATTTGCCGAGTTCGAACGCCAGCCGGCCGGCACCCGAGCCCAGTTGCAGCACGGGCTTGTCGGATGGCAGCAGAGGTTCCAGCAATGCGAGGGAAGCTGCGATCTCACCCTCGCCCCAGGCCCAGTCACGGACGATGTTGGTGGAATAACTCGTTGGAGCATGGTGAGAGGGTAGTCGAGTGCGAAGCGCAAGCAATGTTTCGCGGGCGGCTCCACGGTCTCCCGTTGCGTCTGCGGCAAGCAGGGGCTGGATGATCGTTTCCACGGTCTGGCGCTGTTGATCGTAGCCGCTTGCCAGTGTTTGCAGTCGACGACGGGTTGGACCCTGGGCGGTGGTTGCTGCTTTTCTGGCACGACCGGCTTCCCGGTGCAGATTCTGTCGTTCCAGGCGCCAGCGATTGCGCCAGTCCAGCCGGGCATGTTCCGGCTCGGAGAACAGAAAGGGTACCCCGCCCACTTCAGGATAGATCTGCCCGCAGGCCTCGCAGGCGAGGTTTGTCAGTGGTGCCAGGCACCTTGGACAGGCGATCAGCGAGTCGACAGTAGACAATGGGCGACCTGAATCCGAGTGACGCCATTCCATCTTAGCAGCCGGACAAAAGTAGAGAGGTCACGCCGTTCAGACCGGAAGCGCAGAAGCCTTGCGAGAGCAGGTGCCGACCTGCAATCTTCCGGGTTAAGCTCTCGTATAACGTGTTTACCGATGTATGGGGGAGAAAGCTGATATGTCCAAGGCAACAGACCATGAAGTGGTGTCGATCTACCCACACTCCGAGTCGCAGATCGATGCGCTGATGACCAAGGCACCGGAGTGTGTGCTCATGTGGGGTACCAAGGATCACTGGCCCGTTGGTGTTGTCCACGCTTATGTGTGGGCGAAGGGCAGGGTCTGGCTCACGTTTGCCAACCATCGTCATCGTGCCGCGGCGATCCGTCGTGATCCGCGTGTGTCAGTGACCGTCAGCGGTCGAACGAGTACGGATCCCGACTGCCCGAAAGGTGCTGCGACCATGAAAGGTCGAGCCGTGTTTCATGAAGACCGTGAGACCAAGGAATGGTTTTATCGCGCGCTGTCGAAAAAGGGTAACCCAACGGATGCAAAAGCCGAGCAGGCATTTTACGACCTGCTGGACTCACCCCTGCGCACCGTCCTTGAGATCATTCCGGAAAAGTGGATCACGTTTGATGCAGACAAGTCAGCGCGCCATCGTGCCGGAACCCTGGCGGATTCGGAGATAGGTCCGCGACTGACCTCCGATACGCAGCGTCTGGCAGACGAAAAGAGGCGTCGCGGACTCGAAAGCTGAGACGAGGCCACACATCGTTCGAGAGGCGTCTGACGGCAATCCGTCAGACGCTGGGTTCGACGAGAACGGCTTGCCTGGCTATTTGCGAAGTGTATCGAGGTAACCCGGGTCGCGGCCGTCAGGGAATGCATTGACGCGCTGCATGATCGGGCTGTCACTTGGCTGGAGATTTTCGTGCGCCCGTTTCCAGGTTGCGAAACTCGCCAGGATGTGGACGGGGTCGCCATGAATCTCGGTGAAGCCGCCATTGACGCTGCGGGTATCAAAGTACGCCGCATTGACATCATCAGCCCAGAGTTCGCAGGCATTGACAAATCCAAGATCCAGCATCCGCTTGCGGGCTGCGGCAAAGTCATTGACAAGACAGCCCACGTGATGGAAACCTTCTTCGCCCTTTTTGTACATGTCCCGGTAGATCGACGGTGTGTCGTCGTGTTGTGCGATGAACTGGATCTGGTTGTTGCCCAGATAGCCAAACGCATAGGACACGTCAGCTTCCTGGCGTGTGCCCCGATACTGGAACTTCACCGTCTTGTGGTGTGGCACCAGCACAAACGGTCCGGCGCCGTGCAGGCGATGCCATTTGTGCGCGGCTTCTTCGACGTCATTCACAAAATAGGCGTACTGGAAAATCGGCAGTGTTGCAGTGGACATGGGACCCTCATCCTCGATTGAAATTGAAACAAGCCTCCCATGAATGCCAGCATCGGTAAAGTCTGGCCTTCATGCCGGATCAGTCAGACATCAATACCCTTGGCCCGGCGGGCAAGAATTGCCTGGGTGTCCAGCCGGTACGCATCGCCTCGCGCGACGATGGCTGCGGCGTGCCCGGTTACCACATCGTCCCACCCCGCGTGGGGCAGGATGTAAAAACGTTCGTTGATGATGGCGTCGAAGACGGTGCTGGCGAGGTCGTCCGGGGATTTACCCAGCTTCAACGCATCACCGATCGGCAAGCCTTCACCGGCCGGATTCTTCTGGCTGGCAAGTGCATCGGGGCGATTGCGTTCTGCTTCGGCAATCTTTGTATCCACCCAGCCTGGACACAGAACGGAAGCGCCGATCCTTGCATTGGCTGCACGCAGACCGTGCTGCAGCCCTTCGCTCATCAGCAGAACACCATGTTTGCTGACGTTGTAAGGTCCACCGCCCGGGATGAATGCCGCGATGGACGCGGTGTTGACGATATGGCTGGTCTCGCCGTGCGCCAGCATGTGAGGAACAAATGTCTGGATACCAAAGCGAACACCGTGCAGGTTGACACCCAGCACCCAGTCCCAATCCTGCTCCGGTATTTCCCAGACCGGAACGGGTGTGCCGCCATTCACCACACCCGCATTGTTGAACAGGAGATGGACATTGCCGAACCGGCCGGTGCCCTCACGCAGCAGATTTTCCATGGAGGCCTTGCGCATGGTGTCGGTAATGACTCCGAGCACAGGCTGTTGTCGATCTTCAAACCAGGCAATTGCGGAATCGAGCGCAGCACGTTCGATGTCCGCCAGGACGATGTTCATTCCCTCGTTTGCACACCTTCGCGCCAATGCCAGGCCGATACCGCTGGCACCACCGGTAATCACCGCAGTCCGGTCTTTGAATTCCCTCATCATTTTCCCCCAGAATCAGACTCCCGGGAAACTATATCATCAGCCTCGACACAGGTTCGCCGGTGGGCTTCACGGCCGCAGACCAGAATGAGAACAAGCCAGGAGAAACGCGATGCCTGAACGTTATTCGATGCATGCCATCGGGTGGGTCTCGGCCATTCGGCCGCATGCAGAAGATGATTTTTGGGGTGGGGAACACGCGGTTGTCACGTTGACCGAGGAGTTTGACGACGAAGCACTGGCAGGTCTGGAGAGTTTCAGCCACGTCGAAGTGCTGTTCCTCCTGCACGAAGTCGATCCGGCAAGAATTGTCAGTGGGGCCCGTCACCCGCGAAACAACACCCGTTGGCCAAAAACAGGCATTTTTGCGCAACGTGGAAAAAACCGGCCAAACCGAATTGGTTCAACGATCTGCAGGATCCAGAGTGTGGTGGGACGAACGCTGGTGGTCAGCGAACTGGATGCGATCGATGGCACACCGGTGCTGGACCTGAAGCCGGTGATGCAGGAGTTTCTGCCCCGAGGCGATGTTGTGCAGCCGGACTGGTCCCGCGAACTCATGAGTGCCTATTGGCTGAACAAGGGATCGGAGAGCCCGTGAGATGAAATGTTATGCGGTTGATGCCTTTACCACGCAGGCCTTTGGTGGCAATCCTGCCGGTGTTTGCCTGGCAGACCACTTTCCACCGGACGACTTCATGCTCGCAGTGGCTGCTGAGCTGAACCTTTCGGAGACGGCGTTTGTGTGTCCCGGGCCTGATCGCAACACCTTTGTCATCAGGTACTTCTCGCCAAAGATGGAAATCCCGCTGTGCGGTCATGCCACACTCGCCGCAGCACGTGTGATCCATGCCGATACCGGGTGTACCCAAATC
Source organism: Pseudomonadales bacterium (assembly GCA_041752315.1). Taxonomy (GTDB): domain Bacteria; phylum Pseudomonadota; class Gammaproteobacteria; order Pseudomonadales; family Azotimanducaceae; genus SYFY01. Next base: position 63,917 of record JBGSHJ010000057.1, on the reverse strand, counting down.
CTGTTTACCACCGGGCATGGCATTCCCCTGCCTGTCCAGGTCTCGCCGGATTGGGTTGAAATGCAGTTCCCGATCTACTCAACGACACCGGCAGCGGCACCGCAGCCATTGCTCGATGCGCTGGGTCTTCGCACGATTGTCAACGCCGTCTACAACGACGAGACCAGAATCCTGCTGATCGAGATCCAGAGCCCGCATGAACTGGCCGCACTCACGCCGGACTTTGCCGCGCTGTTGCAATCGCACGAATCGATCAACGGAGTACTGGTGACTGCACCTGCCGATGATGGCTTCGACTTTCATTCGCGCTACTTCTGGCCGTGGAGCGGTACCAACGAAGACCCGGTCACGGGTGGAACACACACGTTTCTGGCGCCGTACTGGTCCGCCCGATTGAACCGACAAACGATGCGATCGTTCCAATCGTCGGCGCGCTCCGGGTCCATGGATCTGGAGTTGACAAGCCATGGACTGCTGATTCGCAGCCAGGCCGTGATTGTGACCCGGGGTGAGTTGCTGATCAGCCCCTGAGCCGAACCGATTGACCCGCCTGTAGCGTCCGAACAGGACGACACACGCCCGCAACCGGGCGTGGTCGCCGTGTCCATGATCAGATCAGGTCAGACCGGATTGGTGATCGTGCCGTTCACGATGGGCTGGAATGCGGTGAGGCTGTCCCACAGGTTCACGGGTAATCCTGAGCTGCCCAGTACGGTTGCCAGTTGACCTTGCTGGCCGTGCAAGGCCAGATAGTTGAGCACGATCGTTTCTGCCAGCAGGTTCACTGCGTTGGCGGCCGGTGTTCCCGATGTCTCGACGGAGCCGTCGGCGCGCATGTAGCCGAGTTGTTGATGCATTGCCTGTTCAGCAGGAGTACCACCCAGCAACTGTGGTCTTCCACCCGGGTTGTAGACCAGGAAAAAAGGCGCGGCTGTCTGCTGGTTGTCACTGGTCCATTCGCCTTTGCCGCGGCCATCGACGCTGTTGTCGATGACTCCGTTCGCGGACAGCGATCCGTCCGAAGTCAGATACAGCATGAGCGGCACACCACGGATGGCGGCGTATTGCAGGCAGGCACCCATGCACTGGCCAGCGCGAAAGTCCTTCACTTCGCCTTCTGCGCGGCGCCCGCCATGGTAGTCGTACCCACCCATCTCGATGGTCCCGGCTCCGGCAAACCCGTTGATGACCATCTTCATCACCGATGCGGTCTTGCGGAATTCTCCACCGGACTGGTTGTTCGCAAGAAACTCGGCAGCAGTAAAGATGCCTGCCGCGCCGACGATCTCGGGATCACCTGCCGGGTCGAGCGTTGAGGGGTTGCCAAAACGATCCGCCAGGTCTGCGCTCTTGAGATAACCGCACCGCACCAGATCCTTCAGTACATCGTCGGCCGTGATCAGATTGCCATCGGTATCAATGGCACCCATCTTGCGGTCGCTGATGCGATAGATCGACTCCATGACGGCTACCGCGTCCTGTTGTGACAGGACCGTGGTGAGATCGCCCACGTCGACAAGCCCGGTCACGTCGCTGGGTCGATCCACCTTGGTTGGCCTGATCGTGAGATCGATCATCGACTGTGGAGCCATGGAGTTACCGCCGGAATCGGTGTTTTCGGATCCGATCAGCGTGAGGAGGGAACCATCGGCACCTGCACGGGCGATACCATACATGGGGTTGTGCGGATTGTTGCCGGTATCGTTCTCCGAGCGGGCAGGGATCACGGCACCGGAGATGTTGGCCGCAGTGGCGGGTGTGATCCGGGTCAGCATCCCACGCAGGAATGCGCTGTCCGAGTGAAATGCGAGCCCAAGTTGCTGGTCGATGAAGTCGTTGGTCTGGGATTGCGGATTGACTATCGGGGGCACCATATCACCGGGCAGGCCCTGTCGCTCGTACCCTTCAGTACTCAGGAAGTCGAGTTGTCCACCTCGCTGTCCGACGAGTACGTTGGATCCCGCCTGATTGCTGCCACCTGCCAGATCGAAACAGATGAAGGGGATCTTGCCGGCACCTTGTGTTGCGATACCACATTGCTGGACGAGTCCGGCGAGATCCGGCGAGAGCGCCGCATGGGCACGACCATTCAGCGTGATGAGGGAACTGCCGAGCATTGCTCCACCGCCCATGATGAATCCCTGAGCCAGGAATTCCCGTCGGGTGCGGGGTACCCGGTGACCTGCGTGACGGATCGGATCATCGTACTTGCGGATTCTCTTTCTGATCATGAAGTTCTCCTGTGTCCGCCGGTTTACTGGACAAGCATGGCCGCGCTGCCTAACACGGCAGCACACGCAGCCTTGACGATGCGCACCGTGCGATCCGGCTCGCATGAGCCCCCACAGGCAGTGAGCCCGTCGACCAGTGCGTTCACCTCATTGGTGACATCAAGCGCGGCCGGTTGTGAACTCAGCCCGTTGCCAACCATCCGGTTGACCAGCGGATCGACCAGCAGACTGCGATCGGCAAAAGCAGTTGCGACGTTGCTGCTGAACGGAAGTCCCGGGAAGTAGGCCGCCCGGGCAGCGGGATCATCGACCAGCGCGCTGCAATAGCTGATGGCAAGTTGTGTGACCCCCATCTGCTGGGAAGAGATGAAGCCACCCAGTTCCGTCGAGACCGGCATGGCCGTTTTCACCAGCGCAAAAGTCGCCGCGACCTGCGGGTTGACATGCGACACACCCGTCAGCCTGGCCATGGAGGCGTTGATTTCGGCGAAATCACGGATGCCTACGACCGGATCACGCGGCAAGTCGGCAGGCGGTGGCGGTGCAACAGGGGCTGCTTCCACGACCACATGTGAAGCGCTGCCCAATTGTTCGAAGGTGAGGAAAAACTCATCCAGCGTGACACCTTTTTCCAGCGGAACAACGGTACCCAGGGTCGACATGGGCAGCAGACCGTCGGCCGCGAGGTAGTCGCTGTCGTTCAATGTCAGGTCCACATTCTGGAACGCCTGCCCAACCGGCAGTTCACGCCCGTTCAGGCCGATGCGTATCCCCTTGACCGGAATTCCGCCAGGCAGCGCATTGGCATTGAGGATGGTGAAAAACGGCTCGTTGAACAGGTAGCCATACGAGTCGAACTGGCTGACCTCGAACACGATGTAGGCGTCGCTGATGTTCACGTGCTCGCTGACTTTGAAGAGCATGTAGTAACGTTCACCCACACCGGCTTCGAAATTCTGCCGGATCTGGGTGGGTGTCAGGGTTCGATTGTGAATGGCCATGAGACGAACCGTGCCCGCCCATCGGTTGCTGTTGTCCACTTCACTACCGATGGCCAGTGCAAACGTATCGTCCCAGTCGTTCAACAGGCCACCCGACACACCGTCGACATCATCCGTGAATTCTCCGTTTACGTAGATCCTTCGACCACCGACGGGATCATAGGTGATGACCACATGCTGCAGGGTGGCCTGCAGATCTTCGTCATCGTCGCTGGTTGAAAGCCCTGGCTCGCCAGCCTGGTCGGTGTCTTCGTTGCGCACAAAGCTGTCGTAGTTGTACTGGGTCTGACCCACCATGAAATTGCGGCGAGTTGATGATCCGGAGTAACTGACGATTCGCGCCGGACCATCCTGGGTGACGTTGGCCGGTGCGTTCCACAGTTCGATCGAAAACTCGCCGGTACTGCCGATCAGTGTATGCAGTTTCCTGCTTGCCGTGGTTGAACCCTGTGCCTTGCCAGACATGAACTGGACTCCCCAGCCGCCAACCCACTGATAGGTACCTGACAAGGTCAGATTCAGTGCAGGCTCCACGCCGCTGGTATCGAAGACGGTGTTGCCACTGCCGGTCTTGAATTCGTAGAGCGCAATCACGTTGCTGTCGTGTCGGCCACCCGAAGAAGACACGATGCCATCGGTAAGTCGGAGTGATTTGCTGGTGACCAGGTCCGGATCGATCTGGGTCAGCGCAATGCCGTTGGCAAGCGTGGTAATGGCCGCTTGCATCGTGTCGGCGTTGGCTGTGCAGTTGCTCCAGCAGTTGTGGAATTCACTGCGCAGGCGCAAGACAAATCTCGAGTTGGCGGGATTGTCCAGATCAATCTTGGATTGCGCGGCGGCATAGGCGATATCAACATCCGCCGACGCAAAATACGGGGCCTGGGGAACCGTCGCCGTGTCGTTGTGGCAACCGACGCAGAACTGTCGAACCAGCGGATAGACTGTCGTTGCAAACTGACCGGAACTGTCTGGAAAATTCTTGCTGGCACCCGGGTCGGCGAGCGATGGCGCAGTGAGCTGGATGGTCTTTGCAGGTGCACCCAGTGCATCACCCGCCCAGTTGCTGATGTAGTTCTGGATGATATCGCCACAGGCGTTGGCATCGGACAGCCAGCAGTTGTGACCACCGCGGACCTTGGTGACGAGGATGCTCTGCCCCGGATCCTGCAGATTGACGACGGTGTTGGCGGCGTCATAGGCAAGATTGATATCGTCGATGCGGACAAAGCGTGGTGACTGGCTCGGGTTGTGGCAGGTACCACAACGGTTGTTCGGAACCAGGTTGTCCCAGACATTGAGTTTGAAACTCTGGACATCAGCTGTTTGTGGTGCGGGCCCCGTGTAATTGCTGACGGTTGGCGCCACCGTGACCGGATTCTGCACGGTTGCCGCACCGCTGCCACCCCCGCAGGCGGACAGCAGGGCGAGCAGGATGAGACCAGTCAACGTGTGAAGCATTTTCAGGCTGTGCATCTCAATCCCCCATGCAATAGGTAGCGGATTCGGCGAAGACCCTTCGCAGGTTGTAGCCATTGGCCCTGAAGGAGCCGGTCATGGCGTCGATCTGCGCGTGATCTGCCGAGTCCTGGGGGGGGCGAAGACAGACATTGGTGAACACTTTCTCGACGTGACAGGAAGCAAACGCTTCCGAGTGGGCCAGTTCACGGCCAAGTGACTTTGCTCCACTTCCCTGGCCAGGCAGGCTCTGGTCCCAGCCCAGCAAGGCGTTGGTACCCGCGCGCCAATAATTGCTCCACTGATCGTCGGGTGTCACAAAGCCAGGTTCGAACGTCGTGTTGTTGTTGAAATACTTGGATTCGACGCGGGTACCGGTGGAGGGATCGGTCACCCCGGCGCCGTTGTAGCTGATGGTTCCAGTGGTGGCCGTCGGATCATTGGCGCGGTCATAGACAAAGTCGTAGTAGGCAAAACCCTGCGCCAGCGGGTCCATGCCGGAATGACAGCCAATGCAATTGTTGAGAAAGACCCGACTGTCGCCACCAGGGCTGCGTGAAACATCCTGACGGATCCTGTCTGGTGCACGGGACGTATCCTGCAACTGCTCCAGGTCGTGGCAGAGGTGATTCATCAGCGTGAACCGGAGCATTGCGCGGTTGGTACCGTCGATGAAAAAGGCCCGTGCTGCCTGGCGGGTGGTCATGACTCCGCTGGTTGCCTCTGCAGGCAACGAACTCACGCTCGACTGGGTTACCGCTGTCAGATTGGTCTTCAGATCGGCGCCGGTTGTTTCCAGCGCTTCATGATGGGCATTGTTGTTCGGATTGTAAGCGGGCACACCACTGCCTGAACCGATGTACACCACATCGCCGGACAATACGTCGCGGAAGTCGGCGTCATCGCGGACCAGACCAATCACCGTGGCGGTATAGTCATTCAGGGGAACAAAGATGTCGCCATCACGATTGGTCCATGGCGCGACATGGTTTTTCAGTGTGACGCTGTAGAACTCCGGTGCCTGCGTGGCCAGCAGTGCTGCACCGAGTTCGTCACCACCTGTGATCATGGCCTCCATGGTGTCCAGCGTCGCAATGCTCGGCGGTACGCCAGCAATGCGATCATGGATGCGCTTGGCCTGATCGCGCGTGGTTGCCCATACTGAACAGGTACAAGCCAGAAGCACGGCAGCCAGCGCCAGCTTCCCGGTCCGTTGATCAAACCGTGCTCTCGCCTGTCTGGATTTCTCGATACCGTTCTGTTCACCCGCAAGGATGAGTTCTTCACCGCGCGCTGTGAGCACCTCACCGCAGGCGGTGAGCTGCGCGGATGCGCTCTTGAACATGTAAATCCACTCCTGGTCTTGGCGTGGCGCACGGCTCATTGCGTGGCTCGGCCCTGCTTGCCGTGAATGCCGCATCCGGCGGTATTGATTGCGTCAGCTTCCTGAAAAGGATGTGGGTGTTCTGTGAATCAGTTCCGCTTTCTGGTCCGAGCCAGAGTTTTTTTCAACCACGACTTGCGGCTTGCGCTTGTGACGTCGCTCACGTCTGCGTGTAAGCACCCTGTGAAAGAATTTCAGTGAATTGCAGCCACGGGAATCACTCCGTTGAATCGACGCGTCCGCTACATCCCCTGGCTGGTCCTGTCTTCCGTTGTGCTTGTGGGGTGCGGCGGTGGCGGTGGCAACAGTACCGTTCTGGGTGGCAGCCAGTCGCCAGATCCGGTGGTCGTCGATTTCCCGATTGTCTATGTGAAGCGCCCGCTTCTGGTCGACGAACAGGGTGAATTGCTGACCAAGGAAGTCCGCAATGCGGTTGGGTTTTTTCCGGGCGCGGAACTGATTCTCAGAGATCGTGCGTCGCCAACTGCGAATGAAACGGTGATAACGAGCGGATTGTTTCCCAACGAGGTCGATGGAACGGAAGCAAGGATCGACGTCAAGGATCTGGATGTTTCAGCGGATGGCAGACAGCTGGTGTTTGCACTCCGAGCGCCTGAGATTCCCGATGCAGATCCGGAGGATCAACCCACCTGGAACATCTGGCTCTATGACCATCCTTCACGGAACCTGGAACGTGTGATCAGCTCCGACCTCGTGGCGGAAGATGGCGATGACATTGCACCCCGTTTTCTCCCTGATGGTCGAATAGTGTTTTCGTCGACACGTCAACGTATTGCCAAGTCAGTTCTTCTCGATGAGGGCAAACCTCAGTTTGCAGCGCTCGACGAAGATCGTGATCTTCCAGCACTGGCCCTGCATGTCATGGATGCAGATGGCACTGACATCAGGCAGATCACGTTCAACCAGAGTTCTGATCTTGATCCGGTCGTGATGGCCGACGGAAGAATCGTGTTCAGCCGTTGGGACAATGTCGCCGGTATTGATCGGGTCAGCCTTTATCGAACCCTGCCCGACGGCCGCAGCACGGAACTGTTGTACGGCGTGCACAGTCATGACACGGGGCCGAACGGTCAGGTGATCGAATTTGTGGAAAGTGCAGAACTACCGGATGGTCGTCTGCTGGTGATGCTGCGCCCCAGTACGGAACAGAGCCGATTGGGTGTCCTGCCGGTCGCCATAGACGTCGAAGGATTTGTCGAGAATGACCAGCCGGTAGCCTCTGCTGCAGGATCGATGGGACCGGCGCAGGAGCAGTTGTTCGACGGTGATCTGAACCTCGACGATGATACCCCGGCCAGGCAGGGGCGCTACGCTTCGGCCTGGCCGCTGTTCGACAACTCCAATCGGCTGCTTGTGAGCTGGAGTCAATGTCGGCTTCGTGATGTGCGCTCGCCAGTGGACGATCCGGTGATCTCCCCGTGCACCGAGAGCCGGCTGGCCGATTCCGACTTTGTGGAGGCCGATCCGCTGTACGGGATCTGGATGCATGACCTGGATAACGATACCGCGTTGCCGATTGTCCAGGGGACAAGTGGATTTGTGTACCAGGACGCAGTGGTCATGGAAACCCGCACACCGGCGACGGTGCTGCTTGATGGTGTGGCCGGGGGTGATCTCGACGGTGATCTGGTGTCGGAAAGTGTCGGCACCGTTCACATACGCAGCGTTTACGATTTTGCAGGCACCTCGGCGGTCAACCTGGACGTCGTTGCCGATCCGTTGCAGACACTTGCGGCTGCCCGGCCAGCCCGATTTGTACGCATCGTCAAGGCCGTTTCCATGCCGGATGATGATCTTGTCGATCTGCCTGGGACCGCGTTTGGTGCTTCCGGTGCCCAGCTCATGCGGGAAGTACTGGGGTATTCGCCGGTTGAGCCGGATGGCTCGGTCAAGGTCAAGGTACCCGCCAACACTGCGTTCTGGGTTGATGTGCTGGACGGGAATGGCCGCCGTGTGACTCCTCGTCACAACAACTGGATGCAGGTGCGACCTGGAGAGGCTCTCGAATGCATCGGTTGTCATACACCACAGAGTGAGTTGCCTCACGGCCGTCCAGGAGCGGAGGCTGCACCTGCCAATGCGGGTGCGGATGCCAGTGGATCCCCGTTTCCCAATACAGTTCCGACGCTCTTTGCGGATGCTGGTGAAACCATGGCGGAAACCTGGGCGCGTGTGATGGGCACTCGGGCTCCGACTGTCGACATCCGCTACGACGATGTGTGGACCGACCCCAATGTCCGCGCACCCGACGCCGCGTTTGCATGGAACTACGCCGACTTGCGTTCGCCGTCTCCAGTGGATGCAGGATGTGCAACCAGCTGGCAGGCGAACTGCCGGATCGTCCTGAACTTCCCGACCAACATCCATCCGCTGTGGGCACTGGACCGCCGGGTTCTTGACACAGATGGTGTGACGCTGATCGAGGACAACACCTGCATCTCCTGTCACAACGTGGTCGATGCCAACGGGATGGCCATGGTGCCTGCAGCACAGCTTGATCTGAGTGATGGACCATCCGCCGACGAGGCGGATCACCTGAAAAGCTATCGTGAACTACTCTTCAATGACAACGAGCAGGAAGTTGTGAACGGTGCTGTTCAGGATCGCCTGATTCAGGCTCTGGATGCCCAGGGTAATCCGCAGTTCCAGCGAGATGCACAGGGCAACCTGATTCTCGATGGGAACGGCGATCCAATCCCTGTGCTGGTCACCGTGAATGTTGCGCCTGTCCTGAGTGTTGGTGGTGCCAACGCCAGCCCGCGATTTTTCAACGGGTTTGCTGCAGGTGGTACACACGCTGGTCGATTGAGCGGAGCCGAACTCAAGCTGATCAGCGAATGGATTGATGTGGGTGGGCAGTACTACAACAACCCGTTCGACGTGCCGCAATAGGCGGTTCGCGACTCGCGATTGATGAGGAAAGGACTGATCTCGATGAAGGGTAGTTGCTGGACACTGCTGTGGGTTGCAGGCCCTTTTGTGTTGGGTGTGCTGGGCCTGCTTGGCTTCAGTTCCTCTGCGCATGCGTGGTTTGAAGACTACACGCCGGAAGTCAGGGTCAGCGATCCCTATCTGGACATGCACACAGGCCCCGGACGTGGATACCCGGTGTTCCATGTCGCAGGGCAAGGTGAATCCATCACCATCCTCAAGCGGAAGACGGACTGGTTCAAGGTGCGCACCAACCTGGGCACGGAGGGTTGGGTACCTCTGACACAGATGCGCAGCACACTCGATCTGGAGGGTGAACAGATCGACTGGAAGAAGGCGGATCAAAGCGAGTTTCTCAATCGGCGCTGGGAGTTCGGCTTTGCTGGTGGTGATCTGGATGGTGCGAGATTGTTGAGTGGCTATGCCGGATATGCGCTGACCCGGAACATCCTGCTGCAGATTGAAGCGGCCAAGATCCTGGGCGATTTTTCAGACGGCGAAATGTTCAACGCAAGCATCGTCATGACCCCGTTCCCCGAATGGCGTGTCGCTCCCTTTGTTACAGTGGGTACAGGCGTCATCCACGTCAAGCCGCACAGCACCGTGGTGCTCTCCGAAGACCGCGACGATGAAGTCGCGCATGCCGGACTCGGCGCTAATGTCTATCTCACCGACCGGTTCGTGATGCGTGTGGAATACCGACGCCACACCGTACTCACCAGTCGAAATGACAACGAAGAGGTTGATCAATGGAAAGCAGGATTCAGCGTATTTTTCTGAGCAGGTCCTCCACAATGTTGGATCGATCACGCACCCACGCCTGGCTGGCTGCAACCGTGGCAGTGCTGCTTGGCTGGTTCCCGATTGCACACGCTGCGGATGAACCTGACATCGAGCCGTTACCCATTCGCGAAGTTGAACGCCGCGACATCGACGTCGATCAGATCGATACCGAGAATTTCGAGGTCGGCGTGTATGCAGGGCTGCTGGATGTCGAGGACTTTGGCAGTCATGGCTCAGCCGGGCTGAGATTTGCCTACCACATCACCGAAGATTTTTTTGCCGAAGCCACCTATGGGACCTCAAAGCTCGGTCAGACAAGCTTCGAAAGGCTCAGTGGTGGTGCCCGTCTCCTGACGGACAAGGAACGCGACCTGACATACTACAACGCGGCTATTGGCTGGAATGTCCTGCCCGGTGAATCGTTTGTCGGCAGTCGTCTGGCATTCAAGAGTTCCCTTTACCTGCTGCTCGGCGCAGGAGCCACCGAATTTGGTGGTGATGATGTTTTTACCCTCAATGTGGGTGTTGGATATCGGCTGGTCATGCTCGATTGGCTGGCACTGCACGTCACTGCGCGTGATCACATGTGGGAGTCCGATCTGCTTGGTGAGTCGGACAACAAACACAACATCGAGGTCACCGGTGGCCTGACGGTGTTTTTCTGATGGGTGCGCTTGTCACGCTGCGCAGAGTCCTGATCAGCGGCCTGCTTCCTGTGCTGCTCACGGGCTGCGGAACCATTGAACCCTGGGTGAGTCCGTTTGAACGCAACAATCTTGCGGATCCGATCATGAGTTTCAGCCGGGCAGCGGTTGCAGAAGGTTATCTGAACCATGTCTACCAGGCGCGTGAAGGCGCGCGAGGTGCTGAAGGTGGGTCCGGAGGAGGGTGCGGATGCAACTGATCAGGATGATTCGCGGGCTGGTGGGGATGGTCTGCCTGATCGCGCCCCTGGCACTAGATGCGGCGGTCCTGCCGGAAGATCGTGCCGATGTGATGTACCACGGTTACGACGGCGGCGGGTTGCAGGTGGATGGCCCTTCGGTACTGGTTCGCAAGGCCTACAAGGACAAGATCTCCGTCTGGGCAAACTATTACGTCGACATGATCACCAGTGCCTCGATCGATGTGGTGACGACGGCCAGCAAATACAGCGAGCAACGGGACGAGCAGAGTGTCGGGATCGACTACCTGACCGGGAAGACGTTCATGGGGCTGTCCTATACCACCTCCGAAGAATCGGACTATTCGGCAGACACGGTACGTTTTGGCATCAGCCAGGACTTTTTTGGCGATCTGACGACCCTTGGTATCAGCTACGCACGGGGACGCGACGAAGTCCGGCGTAATGGTGACTCTGCCTTTGCAGAACAGACGGACCGACAGAACTATCGGATTGACCTCACGCAGATCCTGACTCGCAGCCTGGTATTGAGCCTGAACTACGAGGGCATCACCGACGAAGGATTTCTGAACAATCCGTATCGGCAGGTTCGATTTGTCGATGCACGCGAAGCGCGTGGCTACGCGTATCAGGCCGAACTGTATCCAGCGACCAAGACCAGCAGCGCCTTTGCCGTTCGCGGAATGTACTACCTGCCATGGCGAGCCTCCCTGCGTGCGGAGTACCGGAACTACAGCGACAGCTGGGGAGTCAGCGCCTGGAATGTCGAGGTGGGTTACGTGCATCCCTTTGACTCAGGCCTGACGCTGGAAGCCCGGTATCGTTTTTATGATCAGACTGCTGCAGATTTCTACAGCGACCTCTTCCCGTTTGCCAGTTCGCAGAACTTCCTGGCGCGTGACAAGGAACTGGCGTCGTTTGCCAATCATTCGGCAGGCGGTGGCGCGACCTACAGCTTCAATACTCCATGGTTGCCGTTTGTCGAACGTGGATCAGTAAATCTGTTCGTGGACTACATGACCTTCGACTACGACGACTTCAGGGATGTTCGGGTCACGGGTCTGACACCGGGCACCGAGCCGTTGTATTCGTTCGACAGTCTGGTGGTGCGGGCGTTTGTTTCGCTGTATTTCTGAGCATGACAGCTGAACCGGTCATACATGTGGGCCGACCACGAACATCAGTACGTCGAGATACACGGAACCCTGTCGCAGGGAACTCCTACCTCAGGATCGACCCGAGTATCCCGCGCACGATCCTGCTCCCAAGCGATCGACCGATGCTGCTGGCCGCGCTCTTGATGAAGGCTTCACCGGCTGACTGACGCCTGGACTGGCCACGATCTTCACGTCGGGCTTCACGTTCGGCTGCTGCTTCGGCTTTTTCGCGTTCGCGGCGATCAGCTTCTGCCTGTTTGCGAGCCAGTGCTTCATCCTTCTCTCGCTGAGTGGCCGCTTCGACTTCTGCCCGTTTCAACTGGATACCCTGTGCGCGGGCGTTCAGGATCTCGTGCGCGCTCTCCCGATCCACACTCTGATCGTAACGGCCTGAGAGGGGGGAGTCCTGCAGGCGTTGCCGTCGCTCTTCGTCGGTCAGCGGACCGATGCGTGATTGTGGTGGTGCGATGGTGACGGGAAGAGCGGTTGACGGTATTCCCTGTTCATCGAGGGTTGAAGTCAGTGCCTCGCCGACCCCCATGGTCGTCAGGATCGACTGGATATCGAGATTGTTGTCATTGCGAAATCCTGCTGCAACACCTCGCAGCGAAGCCTGGTCTTTTGGTGTGAACGCTCGCAGCGCGTGTTGAATCTTGAGCCCGAGCTGTCCCAGTACGGTGTCGGGTATGTCGGTTGGACTCTGGGTGACCAGGTAAACACCCACACCCTTGGAGCGAATGAGCCGGAACACGGTCTCTATCCTGTCCAGAAGCGCCTTTGGCATGCTGGAGAACAGCAGATGCGCTTCGTCGAAAAACAGCACGATCTTCGGGCGATCAAGATCGCCGGCCTCCGGCAGTTCCTCAAAGAGTTCGGAAAGCAGCCAGAGCAGGAACGCTGCGTACAGTTTGGGTGAGTCGCGCAGCAGGCGATCGGAATCCAGCAGACTGATCACACCGTTACCGGAAAAGTCCTTGCGCATGAGATCCTTCAGGTCGAGCGCCGGTTCTCCGAAGAAATTTTCTGCCCCCTGTTCCTCCAGAACCAGGAGGCGTCGCTGGATCGCGCCTACCGATGCGGCTGTGATGTTGCCGTAGCGGCTACGCAGTTCGTCCGCATTTTCGCTCATCCAGGCCAGCAGTGAACGCAGATCCTTGAGGTCAAGCAGCAACATGCCCTCGTCGTCGGCGATGGCAAAACAGGCGTACAGGATGCCGGATTGGGTTTCATTGAGATCGAGCAACGCGGTGAGGATATGCGGACCCATCTCGGAAATGGTCGTGCGTACGGGGTGACCACGTTCGCCAAAGATGTCCCAGAATACGGTTGGACTGCCACGTGGAGCGTGTTCCGTGATCGCGCACAACGCCTTGCGTCGATCCACTTCCTTGTGTGGCGTACCGGGAGCCGCGATGCCCGACAGGTCGCCTTTTACATCAGCAGCAAAAACCGGCACGCCGGCTCTGGAAAAACCCTCTGCAAGAATCTGCAGCGTCACGGTCTTGCCGGTGCCGGTGGCACCGGTAATCAGGCCGTGGCGGTTGCTCATCCGCGTCAGTTGCACGGCCTGCAGCTTGCCATCCCCGCCAATGATCAGCCTGTCCATCCACATACCCAGAAATCGAATTGTCACGGGATGATAAGACATCCCTATAATGCCGCGCCATGAAAGTACGTACTCGCATAGCGCCATCGCCAACCGGTGACCCGCACGTCGGCACCGCCTATATCGCCCTGTTCAACTGGGCGTTTGCCATGAAACACGGTGGCGAATTCATCCTGCGGCTGGAAGACACCGATGCCGCCCGCAGCACGCGGGCTTCCGAGCAGAAGATCTTTTCTGCGTTGAAGTGGCTTGGCATTGCCTGGTCCGAAGGGCCGGATGTGGGAGGCCCGCACGGTGCTTACCGTCAGAGCGAGCGGTTGCCGGTTTATCGCCACCATGTCGACCAACTTGTTGGTTCAGGACATGCGTTTGCGTGTTTCTGTACCAGCGACCGACTGGAATCGATGCGTGAGGCCCAGCGCGCCAACGGTGAAACCACGCGATACGATGGGTACTGCCTGACCTTGCCACATGAGCAGGTACTGTCGCGACTGGCTGCTGGCGAAAGCCATGTCATTCGCCTGCGGGTGCCGGACGACGGGGTCTGCCAGTTTGATGACCTGTTGCGGGGCGTGATCGAGATTCCATGGTCGCAGGTCGACATGCAGGTACTGATGAAGGCCGATGGATTTCCGACCTATCATCTCGCCGTGGTGGTCGATGATCACCTGATGGATATCAGCCATGTGCTGCGCGGCGAGGAGTGGATCAACTCGGTCCCCAAGCATCAACTGCTGTATCGGTATTTTGGCTGGAACATGCCGGCTCACGCGCATCTTCCCCTGCTGCGCAACCCTGACCACAGCAAGCTGTCCAAGCGCAAGAATCCGACCAGCATCAACTACTACCGTGATATCGGCATCCTGCCGGAAGCCTTGCTCAACTATCTCGGCATGATGGGCTGGTCGATGCCCGACGAACGGGAGATCTTTTCGGCGCAGGAAATGGCCGATCACTTTGATCTGCAGCGAATTTCCCTGGGCGGACCGGTGTTCGATCTGGCCAAGCTCTCCTGGCTCAACGGGCAATACCTGAGGGCATTGTCCCCGGACCTGTTTGCCGACCGCGTCGCCAGCTGGATGCTCAACCGGAATCGACTGGCGGCGCTCATCCCGCTGGTCCATCAACGCACCGGCAGGATGGCGGACCTCGTTTCCCAGGTCGATTATCTGCTGGGTGATCGAACCTGTCCGGATGCTGCCCGCTTCGAATCCGCCAAGGTGCCAGCGCTGCAAATCATCGACCACACCCTGCGCTCGCTGGAAGCCCTGTCGGACTGGGATCGGGATGCGATCTTCAACGCCTGCAGGGCCTTGGCCGACCATCTCGGCCTGAAGATGAAGGACTTCATGCAGCCCCTGTTCCTCGCGATCAGCGGGCGAGAGGTCTCCTTGCCACTGTTCGATTCCATGGTTTTCCTGGGTTCCGATGTCACCCGGGTTCGATTGCGGGAGGCACTCGATGTGATCGGCGTCTCAAAGAAGACGCAGAAACAGATGGAAAAGAACTACTCCGCATTTCTTGTCACATCCGGTCAGTAGATTGTCGCAACGAATGGTGGCGCTGATCTTCGGCGGGCCACCGGTTATCAGAAGGGGCGGACCAATCGTGACCGGTCTCGAGTGGCTGACAGTGCTGCTGATGTTATCCCTGGGCGGCATCGGCTTGTGGTATGCGAGAGAGCAGGCGTCCATGCGCACGCGCAAGAAATTCCAGGAGGAATGACGCTGTCGTGGTGTGGTCTGGCTGACAGTCAGCCGAGTGCTTCGTCGAGCCCGTACTGCACCATGCGCGCCTGGAACTCGGCTACGTTGTGCGACAGGATGAAGATGTCGTGGGTTTCTCCATCCGGATCACGGACATGGTCACGCAGCAATGCTTCGGTGATGAAGCCAAGATCCTGGAAGACGGCGATGGCTCCTCTCTGATCTGCGGTCATGTGGGCGGTGAGCTTTTCCAGATTGCGGGCGACGGCCATCAGGAAACTTTCCTGAATCAGCTTTCTGCCAAGGCCAAATTCCCGCACCGATGGTGCAAGCAGCACCCGCAACTCACCAACGTGGGGTGACCAGGAACGGGGGTCCGTGACCACCGCGGAAAATCCGACGATTCCCTGTTCGGTGCAAATCACAAGGCTTGCGATCTCGCCACTGCGAAGTTGATCCATCCAGGCAGCCATCACCCGCGGTTCGCTGATGTCCCGCGGCAGGAACAACAGATCATGGGCAGGCAATGTCTGACTCAGCAAGAGGGCTTCATCCGCGTCGGTCGGTTGCATCAGCCGTATCGTGAAGGTGCCATGGTCATTGCTGAATGACCTGGGATATCGTGAAGCAAACTCCTCGGTCATGTACTTCGCTCCGCCAGCCAGGCGTCGAGCTGTGGCCACATGCGTTTGACGGCGTTCGGGCCGGCTATGAGACTGACATGGCCTCCCTTGAGCTTCATCTCACGTTTGTCCGTTGAGCTCACCTTTTCGATCAGCGGCTTGACCGAGTCATATGGCGCCAGGTGGTCATGTTCAGCGCATACACTGAGGACCGGAACGCGAATGTTGGCAAGATCAGCGGATTTGCCGTCGATGACCAGCGTCCCGTTGACCAGCTTGTTTTTCCAGAGCAGTTCCTTGGTCATCTGGCGTACGTATTCACCAGCCAGAGGCAACGTCTCGTTACCCCAGCGTTCGAACGCACGGAATGACTTCACGAATTCATCGTTCCACATCTGTTCCCAGACACGCAGCTGACCGGCCACGCGTGAAGCGGGGCGCTGCATCTCGAAGCTCTGCATGATGAAGTCGGCAGGTACGATGCCCAGGGTGTCGACCATGCGATCAACATCGAAGTAGCGGGGATCCTGCCAGACCCGGACCAGCCCCATCTGGTGCCAATCGATGGGCGTTGTCAGGCAGGCCAGGTTTTTCAACGGGCCATCAGGGTGGGTGGCGGCATAAATGCAGGCCAGTACACCACCCATGCAGTATCCGACAATCGACACGTCCGGCTCGCCCGTCAGGTCGCTGATGCGCCGTATGCAGGCGGGGATGAAATCCTGGGTGTAGTCGGAAAGGTCCAGATTCCGCTCGAATTGTTGTGGGGGTTCCCAATCCAGCACAAATACGTCGAACCCGCGCTTCAGCAGAAACTCGACCATGCTCTGACCGGGAGCGAGGTCAAACACATAGGCCTTGTTGGTAGTGGCCATGACCAGCAGTACCGGTACCCGATAGATTTCATCGGCTTGCGGGTGATAGTGGTACAGACGGAGCGTTCCGCGTTCAAGCACCACGTCCTTCGGAGTGCGTCCGACCGCGGCAGCGGGTGCCCGGATGTAATCAAATCCCTTCATGCTTCGGGCAATGGTCCGCTCGACCATGCGATTGACCTGTGCTGCGACGGATGCATCGAATTCAGCCATGTTCAGGCTCCTCCGGCATGTTTGGGCGGTTTTTTGGTTCGTGGTGGACCTTTGCGGGATGGGGTGGCTGTTGAGGAAGGAGATGCGTTACCCAGCATCAGCGACAGCATGTCTTCTATTCTTGCCAGTCGTCGATCAACGCTCTGGACACTTTCCGCCACCTTGACGAGATCTTCCCGGCTGGGCATGTTCATGTTTTCCAGGCTCTTGCCCATGAACTCCTGGAACGTCCTGCGCAATGCAAGCTGTGCATCCTGCGCCTGATTCATGCCACGACTGAAGCTCTCGGTGCCCATGAACTGATTGGCGAAGGAGTCGAAGTTGCGCTCCCACTGCGTCACCATCTCGCGATAACTCTCATCGAGATTCTTGGCCGGTTTGTCGGTTGGCTTATCCTGAGGCTTGTCGCTCATGCTGGCTCCCGGCTGGCGCGCTTCCAAGACTGCCCCATTCTAATGACACAATCGTTGCCAAGGATAGGCGAATCGAAGCTTTGAGTTGGCAGGCATGGTGAATCGAAGCTTTGAGCTGGCAGGCATAGGTGAGTCGAAAATCGAAGCAGGCAGGCATAGGTGAGTCGAAAATCGAAGCTGGCAGTTGAAGCTGCAAAAGTTGGAAATGCCGGCCTCAGGCGAATGGATGATGGGAGCCTGTCCGGGCTCCCATCATCAACAGTTGCGCGATCAAACCCTGCCGTCGATCAGAATCGTTGAACTGATCAGCACGGTTGGTGATCGGTCTGTCCTCAGATTGCGGTCATCCCGGCGTCAACGGTGAACTCGGCACCGGTGACATAGTTGGACTCGTCCGAGGACAAGTAGAGGATGCAGTTGGCGATGTCATCCGGTTGACCCACCCGACCCAGCGGGATGCGGGATGGGCCTGCTTCCGGCGCTGCCGCGCCGCGCCCAGCCACCGCACCAGCCTGCATGTTGGTCCAGATCACTCCGGGGTGAACGGAGTTGCAGCGGATATTGTCCGGGCCACCCTCCACGGCGATGCACTTCGTCATCAGGCGCACGCCACCTTTCGACGCGCTGTAAGCCGAACAGGTCGCCATGCCGACCAGACCAGCAACCGACGAGAGGTTGATGATCGAACCACCGCCATTTTTTTTCATCTGCTCCATGCCGTACTTGGAACCGAGAAACACGCTGGTCAGGTTGACTTCGATCTGCCGGTTGAAGTCGGCCAGCGTCAGGTCGGCCATGGTCTTGAGGACCGCAATTCCTGCGTTGTTGACCAGAACGTCGAGGCGTCCAAACTTGCCGACGGTGGTCGCGATGATCTCTTTCCAGCGGTCTTCACTGGTGACATCCTGGGCGAGGGCGATCGCCGTGCCACCCGCTTCGCGGATGGTGGCCGCAGTCTGCTCGGCGCCTTCGAGATTGACGTCGGTCACGACTACTTTTGCGCCTTCCCTGCCCAGCGCGATGGCGGTGGACCGCCCCAGCCCGGGATTGGATGCGCCGCCGGTGACGATGGATACCTTGCCTGCTACTCGACCCATGTGAACTGCCTCGATATTGTTGGTGGCTCATCATAGATCGGACGGGACCCCTCATGAAATTCGGCATTCACGCAGGCCCTCAGGACCTCACCATGGACGAGTTGATCCGG
This sequence comes from Pseudomonadales bacterium, assembly GCA_041752315.1. Lineage (GTDB taxonomy): Bacteria > Pseudomonadota > Gammaproteobacteria > Pseudomonadales > Azotimanducaceae > SYFY01. Next base: position 45,407 of record JBGSHJ010000057.1, on the reverse strand, counting down.
CTCTGGAAAACCGCCGATGACAACGGGTTCCATTGGGTTTCGGTCTGGGACCATTTTTATGCCAATCCACTTCGGGACAGGGGCCGGGACAATCCCTGCTTCGAGGCGGTCGCGACGATGGCGGGTCTGGCGGCACACACACGCAACGTCCGGGTAGGCTGTCTGGTGTTCTGCGCGCTGTTCCGCAATCCCGGACTCCTGGCAAAAGCGGCAGTGACCATCGATCACCTGTCCCAGGGTCGCGCCGAGATCGGTATTGGCGCCGGCTGGTTCGAAGAAGAGTTCCGGGAGTTTGGTTACGGCTTTCCACCACTGGGCAAGCGGCTCGATCAGCTCGAAGAAGCCCTCACCATCATTCGCTCGCTGTGGCGTGACGAGGTCACTGATTTCAAGGGGGAGTATTACGACGTGCAAGGTGCGGTCTGTGCGCCCAAACCTTATAACCCTGGAATGCGGATCTGGATTGGTGGTACCGGCCGTCAGCGCACGCCAAGAATCGCTGCGAAGTTTGCTGACGGATTCAATCTGCCCTACGTCCCGCCAAAGGCCGCCGCGGCCCGTCTTGCAGTGATGCGCGATGAATGTGAGCGGATCGGACGGGATCCGACGGAAATCGAGACCAGCGTGAATCTCGGCTTTTATCTGGGTGATCGCCAACCGGAGATGAATCCGGAAGGCTGCATCAGTGGTTCAGTGCAACAGGCAGTGGACAAGATCGGTCAGTACCAGGTGCTGGGTATCGAAGGGGTCAACATCGCGTTTCGCCCACCGGTGGATTGGGAATCCCTGCAGCGATACATCGAAGAAGTGATGCCACATTTCAGGTAGTGGCCCGACAGAATGAAAGGGCCACCCTCTGCAGAGAATATGGCTCCCTGGTGTGCGTTCCTGTTCCGGCGATCTGCTGAGGCCTGATCATGTCGATGTTCGAGTTTGTGCTGACCGGATTCACAATTGTTCTTGCGCTGGTCATCACCCGTGTACTGTCCGGTCTGCGCTGGGTCTTTGCGCCGGGTCGGATCTACTGGGTCCACGCAGTCTATGTGGTGTCATTGCTGGTGGCGACCAGCCTGGTCTGGTGGAGCCTCTGGTACCAGCGGGACAACACCTGGTCGTACCTGCCGTTTGCATTCAACCTGCTGGTAGGTCCTGGCATCATGTATTTCCTTGCCGTTCTGCTGATTCCCGATCAGCCACGTCGAATCAGCAGCTGGCGCACCTACTTTTTCAACATACGCAAACTGCTGTTTGGCTCGTTGTCGTTGATGGTCATTGCGGCGTTTGTTGGTGCCATTGGCATCAATGGCATGCCACTGTGGCATCCCACACAGTTCATCATGGCCGGCTCACTCGCGCTTGCCCTGACCGGTTGGCGCGCCAATACACATGGTGTGCATGCCGTGCTGGCGATCAGTCTGGGTGCACTCGTCCTGGCTGCTGCGGTGCTCGCCGCGAAGTCACCGGCTGCCTGACGCAAAACGGATATCAACTTCGTCTTCGTAACGCACCCATTCCCCTCGGGTGGTCTGGTACGGAACAAACAATGTGCAATGTGGACGACCTTCCGGGACGCGATCTGCCGTGTGCGATGCGTCGAGGGTGACAGTCTGTGTCTCTCCGGCAGGAAGGATGATCGCCGGAATGCGAACGGGGCTGAGATCCCAACGCCCGTCAGGCGACGTGCAGGTGAGGTGAACAGTGATGGGGCGACTGGAGGTGTTGCGCAGAGCCAGGTCAACTTTCCAGCGCCTCTTGCCGCTGGCTTTTGCCATCACCCAGTCTGGAAGCAATCCGTCAGCCAGATCAAAATTGTCGTAGTTGTCGATTGGTGCAACGATGTCTGCCGGCAGCACGGAGCCGGCCTTGATCGGCGCCAGCGCGACATCGCCATCTCGCACACTGACGTGCAACAGATGATCGAATGAACCGGTTTGCGCAAGCTCGGTGCCGGAATTGGCTGCCGCGTTGGTCATCACATACCGGATGCCATCCGTTTCCCGGAAGTGATAGTGGTGGTGATGGCCATAGATCACGTATCTGACAGCGTGTTTCCTGAACAGGTCATGCATCGCCCGGGCGTTGGTCAGCAGATCGGGTGGTCGATGCATGAAGACAAATGTGTGCGCCTGCCTGTTTTTTGCCAGCACGTCTTTCAGCCAGAGCAGTTGCTGGCCGACAATCGAGCGGTCTTCACCCACCGCGTCCGAATTGAGCACGATGAAGCGTGCGTTTTCGTAGGTGAAGGTGAAGAACAGATCACCCCAGTATTCCCGGTAGATTGCCGTGGCCGTGGGCGAGGGCAGTTTGGTCGCGTCGTAGACATCATGATTTCCCGGCACCGCCACAAAAGGGATCGACCCGAGTGGCGCAATCTGGTTGCGGAACCGCTTCCATTCCGCGTGCAGCGAGGGAGTATCGGGCAGATAACCTTCGATCATGTCGCCAACCTGCACCACAAATGCGGGTTGCAGTCGTTGGACCTCGTCGACGATGCGATTGAAACCGGGAGCATCGTGGAACTGGCTGTCGCCGAGCACGACGAAGTGAAACTCGTGTCTGGCATCCGTCACTTCAATGGCCTGCAGTGGCAGAATCACCGAAACCAGCAAACAGGTCACGGCGAACGCCAGCAAGCTTTTCCCGTTCCTGAACAACTCTTGACTCACAGATTCCCCTTTCAGACGTGGCCGCGTCCGAGCGGCTCGCGTAACAATGACAGCAGTTCGTCCGCGTCCAGTCGAGCGCTGGTGTCAGTGCCCTCAAGCAGTTGTTGTGCCAGATCGCGCTTGCGATGGTGCAGGGCCACGATCTGTTCCTCGATGGTCCCCCGTGCAACCAGACGGTAGATCGTGACCGGGCGTGTCTGCCCGATCCGATGTGCCCGATCCGATGCCTGATCCTCGGCCGCAGGATTCCACCAGGGATCCATATGGATGACGTAATCGGCGGCAGTCAGATTGAGCCCCGTACCACCTGCCTTCAGGGAAATCAGGAACACATCGCCCACACCCGCCTGGAAGGCGTTGATGCGTTCGCTGCGCTGCTGGCGGGGGGTCTGTCCGTCCAGATACTGATAGCTGATGTCAGCGCTGAGCAGTCGTTCTTCGATGAGTTTCAGGTGTTTCACAAACTGGGAAAACACCAGCACCTTGTGCCGATTCAGCAGCAGTTCCTCGAGCAGTTCCATGAACTCGGTGAGTTTGGCACTGTCGCGTATGCCGGTATCCTGGACCAGACGGGGATGACAGCAGGCCAGACGCAGTCGGGTCAGATGCGCGAGCACCTGAAACTGCCTCTGTCCCTCGCTGATTTCACCGAGCCCTTCCAGAGCGGCCACGGCCTGTCGGCGCAAGGCTTCATAAAACTCGGCTTCGTCCGGCCCAAGCGTCACCGATCGCGTGATTTCCGTGCGCGATGGCAGGTCGTCGAGTACCTCCGTCTTGGTTCGTCGAAGCACAAAAGGCTGGATCAGTCGCGCCAGTCGCAACCGGGCGTCTGTATCGTTGTCGCGCTCGATCGGCAGCGCGTGCACCTCACGGAACTGGGCGGCTGAGCCGAGCAGGCCCGGGTTCAGGAAGCTGAACAGTGAAAAGAGGTCCATGAGGTTGTTCTGGACCGGCGTGCCGGTGGTTGCCAGCCGGAATCCCGCGTCCAGCGCACGTACCGCCTGTGCCCGTTTGGTGGCTGCATTCTTGATCGCCTGGGCTTCATCGATGACCGCGCTGTGAAAGTGAGTGGCAGCAATCGATTCGATGTCGTTCTGCAACAATCCGTAAGTGACGATGAGTACGTCGAATGCCCGCAGTGATTTGAGCATCAACTGCCGTTCGCCTGGACTCCCGGCATAGATCAGCAGATTCAGTGTCGGTGCAAATCGCCGCGCTTCAGTGACCCAGTTGTCGACCAGGGAAGTAGGTACCACCACTACGGCAGGACCATCCGGGGCACGAATCAGCAACAGGCCAAGTGTCTGCAGGGTCTTGCCCAGTCCCATGTCGTCCGCCAGGCACGCGCCGACACCCCAGTGTGCGAGCCTGGCGAGCCAGTGAATGCCATCCTGTTGATAGGGACGCAGCTCCGCCTGCAGGGTAGCGGGAATGGTGGGTGTGTACCGCCGCGCGTCCTGAAGTCGCTCAAGGGTCTGTTGCCAGGCATCGTCGGATTCGATGTTGATATCATCGAGCATGTTCTCGAGTGCGGGCGCAGCGAGCGGGTGCAGTCGCAAGGACTTGATTCCGCCGTGCGAGACGCCTCGGAGGGTTTCCAGCTGCTTGCGAAAACTGTCTGTCAGGGCCACAAACTCGCCATCGCCCAGTGGCAGGAACCGGGAGCGGGGCCGTTCATCGAGCAAGGCCATCAGGCGCATGAGTCCGAGGGTACGATCTTCGTCGATCTTCAATTCGCCGGAAGCACTGAACCACTCCTTGCCCGACTTGATGACCAGGTGCATCGCACTGGAACCGGAACGGGCGACCAGCTTGTACTTTTCGCCGCTTGGCCACAGGCAACGGGCGCCGGCTTCCTGCAGTTGATCGAGCAACTCAAGGCAGTCGTCGGCGGTCTCGAGTTCACCCCTGAAGCGTGGAGCTCCTGCAGCCGCGAGGTGCGGGCACCGTTCGAGCAGCGCGTTGGCAGCGAGCTTTTCGGCGTTGAGGTCCCGTCGGGCCTGCAGAGGTTGGTCATCGACGTGCGCAATCACCAGTTCTCCGCCCGCACCAGGATCAAACTGCATGCCCGCGTCGGTGATCGGTTGGACCAGCAACCGGATCGACAGGCCATCGCCCGCAGGGGTCAGCTGCACCCATGGCATGCAGTCCGCTTCCACCTGCAACGCACTGGCCGTGGTACCTGACAATCCGCCATGGACACGAATCTCGCCGGCGAGCTCGCTGACAACTTCCAGCAGGCGCGCCCGGGCACTGGACGGCAGCGAGAGGCCACGAGGCGGGATGATCTGACACAGTGCCTTGACACTGTCGTTGAGATGCATAACGGCGACTCTGCCGTCGCCCAGACGATAACTCACCTGATACGCGTCATCGGAATCCGGATAGGGCGTGAGGGTGGCATTGAGAATTCCGTTATCGCGTTCGTCGATGACCAGTTCCGGCTCGACGGCGACGATCGCCAGGAGGTGTCGATTGACATCAAATACTGCCGGATGACCAGCCAGCGCCAGAATGCTCCTGTCAGGCAGGAAGTGTTCCTTCTGTGCGCCCCAGCCAGACGTGGTGGTTGCAATGCCGCTGGCGACCAAGATGTCCTGTTCGCTCAACCAGTCGAGCGACTCAGCAGTTTCCTTCAGTTTTTTCAAACTTACCGGGCGGCCCTTGGTCCAGCCGGACTTTTTCAGCTGCTGTTCCCGAGCCTCAACCTGCAGTCGGTCGAAGTCTGGATCGGAGATGATCCAGGCCAGTCTGCGCTGGATCTCCCGGGTTGGCGCCACCCTGGCTTTCCTGTCACGCAGATTCAAGGCCAGTTGTTCGAGCGCATTCAGTCCATGTTCCCAGACTTCAACCACCGGGATCGCTGAAATCAGCGACTGGGTGCCCAACGCCAGGTGTGCGCCATGACGCTCCCTGTTTCCGGCTGCGGCATCCAGAATCTGTGACGCCTCGGCGGCCATCCAGAAAAATCCCGCATCCTTGGCGCGTTTGATCATCGCTGGAAACTGGCCGAGCAATGGGCGATTGCCGGGCAACGTCGTCGCCTTGGTCCAGCACAGAACCAGTCCATGCATCAACAATTGCATATCGCCAAGAACCTGCCCCGAGGCCGTGAACCTGACCTCGGGTTCCTTCCGGATGCGTTGTGCCAGTCGAATCAACGGGCTGGCGAAATTCAGGATGCGCAGCTTTTCCAGATGTTCCTGCAGCTCTTCAAACTGCGCGTTGGTCTGCCGCGTATTGCGGCGAAGCAGTGCCAGCAACGAGAGTGCAAACGCGCTGTACTGGGGGAACATGACGCGTTTTCGTGAGCCGCCACGTTCCGCGTCCAGAGTGGCCTGGATACTGCGCACTGCCGCATCATCCTCACCCTTCAGGGTGTGGATCAGTGCCATGGTGCTGGCACGCACCACCTGATAGTCGTTGCCTTCGGGCATGCTGGCCAGCCAGGCCATTGCACCATCAAAACGACCCTGGAGGACCCTGATGCAGGCGATGTTGGCACAGGTCGCGGCGGATACCTCGTCACTGCGTTCGCAGGCATCCAGAAAGTCGTCAATCGGTCGCAGGTGATGCAGGACTTCCTCGACACAACGATGGACGGCCATTTCCTGGTACGCCGTGGGCATCGACCCGATGGCACTCTGAAACTGGGGTTCGAGCAGTACGCTCCACTGCAGCCGGGTCCGAACCTTGTGCATCCACTCGTAGTCTCCGGACAACAGCGCGCAACGAAGGTACATCTCGCTCGTTCCCTGTGCCTGGGACCACTCCATGATGAAAGCGTCGCGATTGAGTACCTTGAGCAACGGGGCAAGATAGCCCAGTGCGTGGGCGTGGCGGATCAGTGCCGCAGAAAACTCCTTGTCCGCGCGATAACCACCGCCCGTTTGAGGCGGGTCGAGTACTCCGGCTTCAACCAGCTCCGCAATCGTGTCGCGCATGGCAATTGCGAGGGACTTGGGCGTGACGAGGGCAGGGGTCTGGTTCAGCCACTGGATGACACGTGTCTGCGAAGGGGCCAATGGGTAGACAATGCCGTAGATCAGCGCGATGCGCTGGGCATTCGGACTGAGCTTTGCCAGGCGATCGGTAAGCAGAACTTGGGATGACATGGATATTGCTGGAACGGTCTCGTGCGATGGACAGAAGATTGCGAAGGCCGGGCTCGGGACTTCAGCGTTTCCTGCTCAGAGTGTACAACGTGGTCGTGTACCGTGCTCACTGGCAAAACGTTCAACCGTCCGCCAGGTCCGCAGCAGGTTTTCGCCCATGATCTTGCGCACGGCCCGCTTTGAATAGCCTTGTTCACGCAAAGCCTTGATCAGGTTGGGGTAGTCGGCAACCGACTTGAGGCCGGTGGGCAAGGAATCGCCGACACCATCAAAGTCGCTGCCGATCCCCACGCCATTGATGCCACCGATCTTTACCACATGATCGATGTGATCGATGACGTCGTCGATGGTTGCATGGGGGTACGGATTTTCTGTGCGATAGCTTGTGATGAATGACTTGATGTCTGGCGAGTCGGGTGCGAGGCTTCTTGCAACGAGCTCGGCCTTGACTGCCGTCATGAGACCGGTTTCGTATTGCCTGGCCCGTGCGGTCAGGAAGCTGCTGCCAACATTGATCTGCACCACGCCACCTTTTTCGACGATGGCTTCAACCATTCGGTCGTCCATGTTGCGTTCAAATCCGGGAATGAAGTGTCTCATCGAGGAGTGGGAGGCGATGACGGGTGTACTGGACTCCGACATGACGTTCCAGAACGCGTCGTCCGACAGATGCGAGACATCGACCATGATACCGAGAAGGTTCATCTCCCGAACCATCGCGCGGCCAGCCTGGGATAATCCGCCGTGTTTTTTTTCCGTGTCATAGGACGAGTCTGCCAGCGTGTTTGCCTTCGAGTGGGCAAGCCCGATGTAACGCACTCCCCGGCTGTGCAGCTGGTGAAGGTCCTCGAGCCTGGCGCCGATGGGCCCGCCGTTTTCCATGCCCATGGCAAGCCCGACGAGGCCGCGTTTTCGGGCGAGAATGACATCATTCGGGCATGTGACCTGGGTGAACTTGTCCGGACTGGCGCGCACGGTGTCATCAACCAGATCGATCAGCCGGTGGGCAAGTGGCAGGCCATTACCGGCAGCATCCACATCCGGCGGTATGAAAATCGACATGAACGCGGTACCCAGGCCGCCGGAGATGGCTCGTGGATAGTCGAATTGCCCTTCGGCAGACGCGATCGACAGGTCGACAGGTGTCTTGTAGAGGCGATAGGGTGCATCGATATGAGTATCGACAATCAGGTATTCCGGTGGCTTTGGCGGGGCCGCGATGGCCGTTGAGGCCATGACGACCGGGATCAACAACAGTCGGGCGACGGCGGTTTGCAAAGGGTTCTCCAGGTTCGGCATCAGCCAGTCTAGCAAGTGTCGCGGTCCTTCATCCGGTCGAGCTATCATCAATCACCATCGTTTGTGAGGAATCCCATGACCGTCATCCGCCAGGAAGACCTGATCCAGAGCGTGGCCGACGCGCTGCAATTCATCTCCTACTATCACCCGACCGACTTCCTGCGGGCCATGGTCAAGGCGTGGGAAAAGGAAGAATCACCGGCCGCCAAGGCCGCGCTGACCCAGGTATTGGTCAATTCACGCATGTGCGCGATCGGAAAGCGGCCGATCTGCCAGGATACCGGGATCGTCAACGTCTTCCTGACGGTGGGCATGCAGGTCCAGTGGGAAGGCACGATGTCCGTTGAAGAGATGGTCAACGCAGGTGTCAGGCGCGGCTACCTTTTTCCGGATAACGTGCTCCGCGGGTCAGTGCTCGAAGACCCCGATGGACTGCGTCGAAACACCAAGGACAATACACCGGCGATCATCCACACGAAGATTGTTCCGGGCGACAAGCTGGAAGTTGAAGTGGCCGCCAAGGGTGGCGGCAGCGAAGCCAAGGCCAAGTTCGCGATGCTGAACCCTTCCGATTCGGTGGCGGACTGGGTGCTGAGCGTGGTACCGACCATGGGTGCCGGTTGGTGTCCGCCAGGGATTCTCGGCGTGGGGATCGGTGGCACTCCGGAGAAGGCCATGCTGCTGGCCAAGGAAGCGCTCATGGAGCCACTCGACATGGCAGAACTTCGTGCGCGAGGCCCGCAGAACAAGACGGAAAGCTTGCGGGTCGAGTTGATGGACAAGGTCAACGCGCTCGGCATTGGCGCGCAGGGGCTGGGTGGTCTGACGACCGTTCTCGACGTGAAGGTCAAGACCTTCCCCACGCACGCGGCGAACAAGCCCGTCGCCGTCATACCCAACTGTACGGCGACCCGGCATGTGCATTTCGAACTGGATGGTTCGGGTCCCGCGGTGTTTACGCCGCCGGATCTGTCCGAGTGGCCGGACATCGCCTTCGAGTTGGGTCCGGAAGTCAAGCGGATCAATCTCGACACGCTCACCCGGGCGGAAGTGGGCACGTGGAAGGCAGGCGATACCCTGTTGTTGTCCGGCCATATGCTGACCGGCCGTGATGCGGCACACAAACGCCTCATCGACATGATCGACAGGGGTGAACCTCTGCCCGTTGATTTCACGAATCGGGTCATCTACTACGTCGGACCGGTGGACCCTGTGCGCGATGAGGTAGTCGGACCCGCAGGCCCGACAACGGCGACGCGCATGGACAAGTTCACGCGTACACTGCTGGAGAAAAGTGGGCTGGTCGGCATGATCGGCAAGGCGGAACGTGGCAAGGCGGCCATTGAGGCCATCCGTGACAACGAGGTGGTCTCCATGATTGCCGTTGGTGGTGCGGCCTATCTGGTAGCCAAGGCCATCAAGGGTGCAAAGGTACTCGCCTTCGAGGATCTCGGCATGGAAGCCATCTACGAATTCACCGTGCAGGACATGCCGGTCACCGTATCGGTTGATGCCCGCGGTGAATCAGTCCACATCGAAGGGCCAAAAATCTGGTCAGCCAACATCGCCCGTCGAATTGCTGCTGCCCCGGTCAACTGACACCAACCTGTTCCAAGAGAGGTAATTCATGATTGATCGAAGAACACTGCTGAAATTCTCGATGACCGGGCTGCTTGCAGCGGCCCTCCCTTCTCGACCATGGGCGGATGCCAGCAGGGGAATGGCCGAGTCGGCTCTCATCTACATCACGCCACTGAAGCGAGATGGCAGTGAAAGCAGTTGTCAGGCGGAAGTCTGGTTCCAGCTGCATGAAGAGGCCATGTATGTGGTCACCAGCAACAAGGCCTGGCGAGCCATCGCCGTTGGCAAGGGACTCTCATCGGCGCGCGTCTGGGTGGGTGATGTGGGTCAGTGGAAGAGTGCAAACGGCAAGTACAAGACCCTGCCGGTGGTCACGACCCAGGCGAGCCTGGTGGGTGACAAGGCCGTACAAACGGCAGTGCTGGCTGCCATGGGCAGGAAGTATCCGGCCGAGTGGGATACCTGGGGACCGCGATTCAACAACGGCCTGGCTGATGGATCCAGAGTGATGCTCCGATACACACCGGTGTGACGCGCGAGCAACGACCCGTTGCCGAGATTGGCGGAGACGCTGACAGGTTTTTCGCCAATCCTCCCTGGCGAGGCGGGGTGCCACGTTACCGGGTGGGCCTGCTGTCAATTTCACCCGATCAATGGTTGCCCGATGCCATCGAGGCGGACGAGATCGTCCGCAAGCGACAACTCTATGAGACCCGTTTCGCCGATGTGATCGCGGTGCAGGAAGGAATCGATGGGCACGTCGATCAGCTGGTCCAGACATTGGGTGCGTATCTCGTGGGGCAGGGCCGACCGACACCGGATTACGCTGAACTTGCGCCAATGGCGCGTTGTGCTCTGTGGGTACCTGATGACCTGTGCCTGATGGTGAGCGAGCGAGGGCGTTATCGACTGGCTGCAGCCTCACTGTGCTCTCCGTCCTACTGGCGCCTGCGCGAGAAACTCGGCCAGGACCTGTGGGGGTTGCATCAGGGGCACGCGGGGCTGAACAACGTCCTTGGCGAGCGGATGCGCGAGGTGCTCGAACGGCTGCCCATGGACAGGGTGCTCGAACGACGCAACTGGTTCCTGCATGGTCCGGGCAAGCTGTTTGAACCGGAAGCGCGCAGGCTTACCCAGGTCAGTGACCTGGCCGCCCACACCGTTCGCACCGAGCGGCAGACACTGCGCAGATTGAATGACCATTGTGTCGCGTTCTCGATTCGTGTGCGCCTTCTGCCATTGGCAGGTATTCGCTGGTATCCCGAAGCGGCCGAGGATCTTGGCCGGACCATACGTCGGCTGACGCCGGTGGAACTGGAAGCCTTCAGCCTGCGAGACCGTATTCCCGAGTTGCTTGCCTTTCTTGATCAGGTTGCGCATCTCAAGGGTGAACGCTGATGCGCATTGCCATAGGTGGCATCGAGCATGAAACCAACACGTATGCCAAGGGGCTGACCACGGCTGGCCATTTTGCCGTCCTGCGCGCTGATCGACTGCTGGCCTGCGCCGGACAGGAAACGTCGGTTGGTGGCGCAGTGTCCGCGTGTCTTCGAAGGGACATCACACCGGTCCCCCTGCTGCATGCCAGGGCGCAACCTTCCGGCATCATCGAGCTGGCCACTTACCAGGCTTTCAAGGCCGAACTGCTCGACCTGTTGCGTGCGGCGATGCCGGTTGATGGGTGTGTTCTCTGCCTGCATGGGGCAGGCGTGGTTGAAGGCATCCCTGATCTGGAAGGCGATCTTTGTGTTGCCGTGCGGGCACTTGTTGGCAGCCATGTTCCCGTAACGGCCGTGTTTGATTTGCACGGCAACATTACACAGGTCATGGGCGACGCGCTCAATGGCGTTTTTGCCTGCCACCAGTACCCCCACATCGATCTGCACGAACGGGCGGCGGAAGCGGTTGCGCTGGTTGCAGAACAGGTGCGCACTGGTAATCTGGCCCGCTGTTCAGTCCTGCCCTTGCCCCTTTTGTTACCCACGACAACCACATTCGAAGGCATTGGTCAGCTGATGCTTGGTGAGGTGTTGAAACAGGAACAGCAGGCAGGGGTCATCGATATCAGCTGGTTCCATGGGTTTCCGTATACCGATGTGCCGCATGTCGGAGCGTCCATCGTGGTCACCGCCTGGGACGATTGTGGGCCTGGAACTGCTGCTCGTACGGCTGCTGATCTGTGGTCGCGGCGGGAAGCCTTCAGGGCACGCAGTCTGTCTGCGCAGGAGGCGGTCCAGGAAGCGTTGGCGTTGTCTGCGCGGCAGGCCGCAGGTCCGGTGGTCATCAACGAGACATCGGATAACTGTGGTGGTGGCGCGCCTGGAGATGGGACCCATCTGTTGCGGGCGATGCTTGCTGCAGGACTCGGTGCGAAGGCATGTTTTGGCTTCCTGGTCGATGCTGAGACTGCCGCCACGGCACATCGTGCAGGTACTGGCAAGACCATCGAGATCATGCTCGGTGGCAAAACCGACACACTGCATGGTGCCCCGATCGTGGTTCAGGCCTACGTCAAGTCACTCCACGACGGTCGAATGGAAATGCAGGCCATGATGAAAGGTGCGCCGATCAACCTGGGACCCATGGCGCGTCTGGTCATCGACGGCATGGACGTCATTGTGGCATCCAGGCGTTCGCAGACCTTTGATCCGGAACCGTTCCTGGCCCTTGGCATGGACGTCCGGCGCTACGCTTTAGTCGCGCTGAAGTCGAGCAACCACTTTCGCGCGGGTTTCAGGGATGTCGCCAGTGCCATAGTCACTGCCGATCCACCCGGCTTGTGCACACATCACATCGAGATCTTTCCCAGGCAGTCCACGGCGAGACGGTTGTGGCCACTGGATCCGCGTGCAACCTTTCCGGAGGAACCGTCATCCTGAATCGGCCCGTTTGCCTCATCACCGGTGTTGGACCCGGTACAGGATCGGCTCTGGTTCGCCGATTTGCCCAGAACCATGATGTTGCGATGCTGGCGCGAAGCGAAGATCGGCTGGCGGCACTGGAAGCCGCGATTCCCGGGACACAGGCGTTTGTCTGTGATGTTGCCGACGAAGCTGCATTTGCCACCACCCTTGAGTCCGTTCAAATCCGGATGGGCTCACCGTCCATTGTGATCCACAACGCCGTTGGTGGAGCATTTGGCAACTTTCTCGAAATCGACCCGGCGGTACTGCAACGAAATTTCAACATCAATACGATGGCCTTGCTGCAATTGGGTCGCGCGGTTGCGCCAGCGATGATCAAACGGGGTAGCGGTGCCATTGTAGTCACCGCCAATACCGCGGCCTGGCGCGGGCAGGCTCACTTCGCAGGCTTTGCTCCGACCAAGGCTGCGCAACGTGTGCTTGCAGAGTCCATGGCGCGGCATCTGGGTCCATTGGGGGTTCACGTCGCCTTTGTGGCCATCGATGCAGTGATCGATCTCGCCTGGACGCGCAAACGGTGGGCTGACAAGCCGGATGACTTTTTCTGCAAACCGGACGACATTGCGGAGGAGTGCCATCGACTGGCGTACCAGCCAAGGTCCGCCTGGTCGTTCAGCAGCGTCATTCGTCCGTTTGGTGAAAACTGGACCATGCAGAGCTGATCACAAGGCGTTGGCCCGATTGGCGAGGTTCGGTCCGGGGGCAAGACACGGGAGTCCAGACAGAAGAGGTCAGTCGGCGGGAGTTCTGTCGACACAGTTCTGTCGAAAGGGTTGTATCAAGCGCGCAGAAGGGTGATTGCGTTTTCCGGACTCACCCGCTCACCAGCGGCCTTGCCCTCAAATCGATTCCTGTTCACGACCGGACGAAATTCGTCGGGACGTTGCCTGCAGTCAGGTTGATCGGCCAAGATCATTGCACCCCTGGGAGAGTTCCACGTTTGCCGGATTGTCGCTTGCCAACGGCGGGAACGTGCGTGGGAACAATTGCAGGATCAGCGACCTGCTGGTTTCGAGAGCAGCAAGTCCGGCGTCGGTGAGCCCATAGATGCCACGCGCCTCTCGCTGGAACCAGCCATAAACATTGCCTCTGAGAATGATCGCCGCCCGGTCCACGTGGGTTGCCAGCACGATGTCCCTGACGCGAGCAGTTCCAACCTGTCCCAGATGAACTGCACAGCGCAGGGCATCCTGCCGGTAGGCAGTCATCAACCGCTTGCCGCGACTACCTCCCGTGTTGAGATCGCCCAGACGCTTGTGGAACTCGCTCAGCACCGCGTTGCGGCGCCTTGCATTCTGGCGCGGCGCATAGGGTACCGGGTCGGCGAGTACATCCACACTCCCGGACCCGGATACCACCAGAAGACCGATACCAATGCGTCTGCACAGTCGGACCGCTTCGGCTGGCACACCTCTTTTTGGGCGGGGTACCGCGATATAAACATGCTCGGTGATCAGGAGCCTGTCGACGGCCTGGTAGAACAGTTGCAGATTCAGGGCTGTCTTCATCTCAACCACCACCGGAGCTTCGTTGCCACGCACGGCGACCACGTCACACGATCGGACCTCGGCCTTCACTGTGAAGTGCAGTGCCTCGAGAAAATTCTTGATCGGAAGGTAGAGTTCGGTTTCGGACATGGGAACAGACTACCGTATTGCGCCCCCTGCTGGAGTCATTTGCTCCACCTGGCGCTGGCGAACGTCACGATCCAGGTGGATCTTCCAGCTGCGATTGCTGCGGTCGCTCATGCCATGCTCTACACCCCTGCTCGAAGCTTGTCCGTTCCACCCGATACCTTCCGGCTATCCATGTAAACGGACAGGTCTCGTGCTACAAAGCCGGACGGTCCATTGGCTGCCCACAGGAGCCGTCGACCGTGATTGTCGATATGACTCTCTGCCTGCATTCACCATTGCCTGCAGAACAGTCGCAGTCCGGGAGTGGGGGAGTCTTTTCATGTGTTCAATATTGTACACGTCGCGTATTCGCGGCCTGTTGAAGACGGTGCTGCTTGCCGGGCTGGCACTGACGTTCGCCGTCGTGATCTTTGACTATGCAGCTTACCGGTTGATTTCCCCTGACTACGTACGTCAGTTCCCTGAGTATCGAAGCTGGCATAAACCATCGGGATTTGCCGGCCGCAATGCGTATCCGTTCGACTACTTCGTCCCCCATGATCGTCGAGGCTTCGACATACGCGCGAACAGACGGGCGAAACACTGGGTGGAAGGTGAGACTTTCGATATCTGATCAAACAGCCTCGGCTGTTATGACCTGGAACCGGATCCCCTGAAGCAGTATGTCTACCTCGTGGGCGACAGCTTTACCTGGGGTTACGTCCCCTTTGATGGCAATTTAGGAACGTTGCTGGAAAGATCGACGGGCTGGACTGTCTACAAGTGTGGAGTCACCCACAGTGGTCAGCAACACCAGTTGGACAAACTGCTTGAAGTACAAGCCATGGTGGGCACCAAACCAGCCGCAATACTCGTCTTCTGGTACTTCAACGACATTGCCAACGATCGTTATTACCCCCACACCACGGTCGTTGATGGCTGGCAGGTTGATGACGTTCAGATCGAAGCCGATGGAACGCTCGTACGCATTGATCGCGAAACACTTGCCAGGCAGGTCCGTCAGCGCCTCAGCGCGTTGGGCAGTCAGTCTTCTCAGCCTACCTATACACTTGGTGATTCGTTGCTCCAGTATTCAATCGTCTACAATGTCCTGCGTTGGTCAAAGCAGGCGGTGTTTTCGAGGCCACCCAGGGCGGATGATGTCCAGCTGACCACTGTCGGCTCCATCAGAAGGAACTTTTACGACGTCGAATTGATCAGGGATGGCAAGGTTTTTTACTCGGCCAATCCGATAGCCGACAGAAACAAGGCAGCACTGCTTGCACTCAAGGAGCAGGCTGAAAATTCGATTCGATCTTCGCCGTGGTGCTGATCCCGATTCCCCAGCATCCATTCGATGTTCAATGGCATGCGCAGGTGCAGGAGTTCCTCGATGAGAAAAAAATCAGGTCGGTCGACCTGACACGCTCTTTCATCGAACGCGGAGAACATTCCGATTCCCTGTTCCTGCGTGATGGACATCTCTCGAGACGTGGCAACGCCGTTGTTGCAGAAGTCCTCGAACAGGAGTTCGGTGAGTTGATTGCTCGCCGACTTGCGGAGGCGCCCGCTCTTTAGTCGGTTGGTGTCGAGGCTCGATCAACCGGCCGACATCGCTGTTCCGGACGGGGACTGGCCAACCAGGGCGTGATGTCAGAAACCTCTGCCTTTGAGGCGTCACAGATAGCCGATGAGATGTGCCGTGAATGCAGCCGCTTCCCGTGCCGCGATCGGCCCGAGACGGAGATAGTCATTGTTGGGTGATTCCTGAGCCGCGTTGCTGCCGCTGCGAACGATGAGATAAGGCACACCGAATGACTGACACACCAATCCCAGCGGCGCTGATTCCATCTCCATGATGTCCACACCAAATCGTTCCCGGAGGTTGTCGATACGGCGCTGTGTGACACCGAAGAGATCCGAGGAAGCGACGACGCCAAATCGCTGGCGAGTCTGATACGTCTTCCCATCTGCGGTGACTCGGCGCACGGGATAGCTCTTCAGGGCCTGTTCCGCGAGTGCCAGTGTCGCCTTGGGTGGTGCAAACGAGTTCTCGACCTCGGCACCGCCAACCGGCGAGTTCATTGGTCGATACACCATATCGTCGCGGGTCAGGCTGCCATAGTCATGTTCGATTGTCGTGGTTGCGACGATGACGTCGCCGGTACGCAATTCCGGATTGATTCGTGCGCCGGTCCCCGTCATGACAACCATGCGCGGTTTGAATTCTGTGAGAAACAACGTCGTGGTCATGGCGGTGAATGTCTTGCCGATACCCGTGATCGCGACGACCACCGGTTTCCCATGCAACGTACCACGCCAGTACGGAATGCCCCACGCAACACCTTCTTCGCGAGATTGCAGCTGCTCCACCAGGGGTGGGATCTCCTGAGGCACTGCTCCTAGAATGACGATGGTATCGCCGGGCTGATAATGAGGAATGCCAAAAGCCTGGTCGGCGTAGGCGGGTAGTGTCAGGAGCCCCAACATGATGAGCAACAGTGAAGGCAATGACCAGGCACGCCGGCCCATCACGATCCTGTGAGTGACAAGACCACTCACGGTACACCTGCTGCATGTCGGGTGTCGGAATGCAGTGGGAGATCAGGAACCCCGAGGCTTGCCGATGTCCAGACCCAGACGCGCCAGAGGAGACGATTGAGATCGGAGTAAGCATCCCGTCCATGCAGCATGCGGTAGTTATCGACGATTATTGCCTGGCCGGTAGCCAGCTTGAAACGAGGAGCCCGTTCTGCCACCTGTTCAGCGACCCGATGCCACGACGCAATCATGGCCTGGTCCCGAGTCTGGTCCGGACTGCCGGCCGCCGGTTTCTGATCGTGCGTCTTGCGCACCATGATGCGTCCCTCGCGATTGCTCTGCACGATGGGGCTGATCGCCCGTTGCATTCCTGATTCGGTCTGATCGATCGACACCTGCATCAGGGCGTCAGGTACCCACTGCAGTTCCGGGTCGGCGCGCATTGCGTCCAGAACGGCGTAGCCGTCGACCAGAAAACTGTCGCCACCTCCGGATGATGAACGCACACAACTCAACAGGAAGTAGTCGGGATAGAGGTCTCCGTAGGCATAACCATCGGTATGCGCGGGCAGGCGAACCTGGTGATCGAGACCTGGGAGTCGGCGATCCTTCTCGCCTCCTTCGAAGACCCGAGCGGCGGGAGGAATTGCTCGTATGGCGGTCCCGAACAGGTCCCGGGCGATTGATCGTGCATCTTCGGAACTTTCGCCCACGCCGCTCACTATTACGGCGCCGTCCCGACGCAACAGCGCTTGTGCGTGATCAAACGTTGGCGCCAGTTGTGGGCGGACGCCACATTGTTCCAGATTCATGCCGGTCCCCTGTCTGAGACTTTTCCACTGTTCATCGCTTTCCCCTGTTCAGGTCATCTCGGAACCATGGTTGCCTGTGAAATCACACGCTGACTGCTCGTGCCTGCATCACTGCACCAGCACTGCCGGCTGACCAGGCAGCTTCCAGCACGGATGTTTCGACAATGGAGGAGGGATCGGGCAGCTGTTTCCGGCCGGTCGCGCGCAGTGCGCTGTACATCGAACCGCCGAGAGTCTCGGCATCGACCCAGAACAGACCTTTGCCTTCGGTCAGCCTGCTGTGCATGAACGGCACCTGCAATTCGCATTGTCGTTCCTGTTGATCGAGTTCAAGGCCAAGATCTGCGCCGTATTTCTCCACCACCAGGCGTGCGGTTCCTGCAGGATCGCGGTTGCTGGCTTGCCAGCCACGAATCGTCGCGCGCATGAAGCTGACCAGCGCATCAAATTGTTCGTGCACAACCTGTCGGGGAGCGAACAGCATGTTTGCGTATCCCGGCAATCCGAGATCGGACCAGGGGGTCACCACGTAGTCGCGTCCTTCCTGCATCCCGTAGCGCATCTGCAGCGTGATCGGCTGGTTCACCGCAAAGCAGGCGTAGGCGGTGCCCTGGCCTTCGACCAGCGGATCGACGGCATAACCAGCCGGTACAAATTCATAGTCCAGGGGTAAACCGGCAATGGTCAGGACCGCATCCAGATTGATCTGGGTACCTTCCTGACCGAGAAAGCGGACACCCACCAGATCTTCAGGGGTGCGCACTGGCTTGTTCGCCAGGGACAACACCGCAGCAGGAGATCGTTGATACTGCGCGCCAAGCAACACCAGGTCATTGCCATTGAGGATTGCATCCATGAAATGACGCAGGTCGTTGTCGAATCCGATCTGGGCATCCCGTGCTGCGACGGCGACCGTTGGCATGGGTGCGTTCGGGCCGCCATTGAGAAACTGGGGAACGACACCTTCTTCGTCGTAGTAGCCATTTTCCAATGCCACCCAGAGGCCGGCGTATTCGACATTGCGAATCCAGGCCAATGCGGTTCGCAGACCCGGTTGCCCGGTGGCTGTGTCCAGACCCGGGGAACAAGCGCCCAACAGCCCACTGACCGCACTTGCACCAGTCGCGACGACGAGGCCGCTCAGGAGATCGCGTCTGGACCAACCGGAACGTGCCTGGGCTCGGCCGACTGAAACCTGCGGAAGGTGCTGGTTGTTCATGCTTCCCACCGCTGACGGATCATTGCTTCGACGCGGACCGCAAGGTTGTAGAGCAGCACTGAAAGTACTGTCGCCAGCAACGCAGCGCCCCAGGATCGTTCCATCATCAGTTCACTGCGTGCGCGCATCATCACGTATCCCAAGCCTTGAGTACCCATGAGAAATTCCGCGACCAGTGCTGCCAGGACACAGGTGGGCGCTGCCAGACGGAATGCGGTGGCCAGATGAGGAACGGCGGACGGTACTGCCAGCAGCACAAACGTGCGCCAACGTGCACTGCCACCGGTTGTGCAGCCGAGAGTTCTGAACAGGTCAGCACACGCGGCGGAAACATCACGCAGGCCCGATGCGCAGAACACGAAGATCGGGAAAAACACCAGCATGACGGTGATGACCAGCACCGTACTGCTGTCATAACCGCACAGGCGCGCAACGATTGGAATCGTTGCAACGATGGGAATCGAGCGCAGGACAACAATCGCAGGCGTCACGAGGCCATCGAGCAGTGGTGTAAACCAGCATGCCCCGGCGCACACCGTGCCAAGCACAAAGCCGATGCACAGACCGGCGATGGCGGATTTTGCCGTTGCCAGCACGTGTGGCAGGTAGGCGCCGGCATTCGTGACCAGATCGGAGAGAACACCGTATGGCGTGGGCAGGACAATGGAGTTGTAGTCCTGCACGGTCACCCACACTTGCCAGACCACTACCAGGGCGACCGCTCCCCAATAGCGCCTGGCGAAGCCACCCAGCAAGACCGGCATGCGGGTGGACAGACCGCCTGCGACTGCGCTCATCGGAACCTCGACTCCAGCCACCGCTGCAGGACACCCAGCAGGCCGTAAGCGACCAGAGACAACAGTGCACCCAGCAGCGCAGCCGACCACAACAGCGCGATCTGGTAGTTCTGCATTGCGCTGACCAGTACCAGACCTATGCCTCCGGGAGCGCCAAACCATTCCCCGAGAATGGCGCCGACAACTGCAGCGGTTACCGAGAGCTTGAGGCCGTCCACAAGCATGGGCAGTGCAGCGGGAATCTGCAGAAACCAAAGTCGATGGCTCCGACTGGCGCCCAGGACAGTGAGCAGATCGCCCTGCTCGCGGCGAACGCTTGCGAACCCGGTGGAAGCCGCAACAAAGACGCCGAAAAAGACCGTAATCGACGCTATCAGGACCGGCGTGGCTTCCCGCCCTGCCGTGACGATGAGCACCGGTCCCAGTGCAATCAAGGGAACGGCATTCACTGTCGCTGCAAATCGTCCGAGACCTTGTCCAAGCGGTGGCCACAACAGACCCAGCAAAGCCAGAACCACGCCGGTGGCGCTGCCGATCAACAGTCCGGATGCTGCCGAGGCTGCGGTGAAGTGCAGGGCACGCAGCAGGATGGAAGTACTGTCCGGTTCCATCGCGTAGCTGACTATCACACTGAGGGGCGGCCAGAGTTTCCCCAACACACCACTTTGTCCCAGCATTTCCCAGGCCAGCAGCAGCAGCCCGATGCCTGTCACCCGCATTGCCCATCCCGACTGCGTGGAACTGCCGATCATGGGTGAATGACGTCCTGTACCCTGTCGGCTTCCGCGTCCAGACATTCGGTCAGCTCATCGACCAGGAGCCTGAATTCGGGAAGTCGTCTGGTCTGGGCCCCGCGAGGACGCCCAAAGGGTACATCACGCAGAAGTTTTACCTGGCCGGGGTGGCTGGACAGTACGAGTACGCGGTCGGCGAGAAACACGGCTTCTTCCACCGAATGGGTGACCAGCAAGGTGGTCAGTCGATGTGCGCTCCAGAGGTTCTGCAGTTCAAGGTTCAGGTGTCTTCGTGTGACCGCATCGAGAGCGCCAAAAGGTTCGTCCAGCAGCAGCAACGACGGTTCGAGTACCAGTGCACGAGCAATGCTCGTGCGTTGGCGCATGCCACCAGACAACTGGCGAGGTCGAGCGGCGCCAAACTCGGTCAGTCCCACCAGGGCAATGAGCGCATCAACCGCATGCCAGTCGACCGCTCTCCCTGCCACCCGGAAAGGTAGCGCAACGTTGCTCCGTACGGACAGCCACGGGAGCAGTGCATGTTCCTGCATTGCAAATCCGATGTGGTGTCGCGCGGCAAGAACCTGCGGGCTCGAGCCTGCGATGCTGACCTTTCCCGAAGACGGTTCTTCAAGCCCTGCCACCATGCGCACAAGCGTGCTCTTGCCGCATCCTGAGGGTCCGATGATGGCGAGGAATTCGGAGTCGTGGACCCCGACACTCACACGGTCCAGTGCTGTGACGGTCCTGCCGTCGACGGTAAAGGTCTTCGAGACCTCGGTGATCGCGACTGTCGTGGCTGATTTGGGGGTCATGGTGAACGTGTCGACGATCGGGCCGGCATACGCCGAAGCCATTTTCAGCGCGCCGCGTTTTTGTAGAACTTGCCGATGCCGTAGTCTCTGGACGGCTTGGTACCGGCGTAATATCCACCGCGGACATGTCGACGGCGCCCCGCTGACCCCTCCGCAGTTCCGCGAGCAGCACCGTGCCACAGCTTGTAGTCGTGCAGGATGACGTCCCCGCGCTCTGCAAAGACAGGTATCTCTCCGGGAAGGGGATTGAACCGGCAGGCACCGAGTTCATCCTTGTCGATGTCGCGTTTGTGCGAACCCGGGACAACCCGAAGAAAGCCGTTGGCCGGAGAGGTCCCGTCAATGTGAATCGTGAATGCAAATCCGGGCCAGGAGGTACTTTCCTCAGCGGACTGGAAGTCCGAGTGCCAACCGATGCGGGAATAGTGGGAGCCGCTGTCGGCACGGGCATCCTGGAAGACAACGCCAAAACGTGAATAGTCATTGACCCATGATTCGGTGTTGAACAACCGATCGGCCATGGCCTTGATGGCCGGATGCGCAGCTGCGCTGTCTGCGGCGGATGACAGTTCGGTGCAGTTGATTACATAGTGGCGATAGGGTTTGCCATCAATAACCGCGCCGGGTTCATCAAGCAGATCGGATCCATACTTTGCGTCGAGTTCTCCTGCGATCAGTCGTTGTTGAGCCTCCTCGAGTTCGACTTCCATCCCCTTCAGGAGAGCCTCTGAATACAGCCCACGCAAGATGACAAAGCCAAGTCGCTCGTAGATCTCCTGGCCGCGCTCCAGCTCATCTGCCGTAATGCTGATGGTTTCAGTCAGTATCATGATCAACCTCTCCTGACAGTTGTCGTTGGCTGTGCCATGGGGCCGAGGGGCTGAATAGCCCAAGCGCCAAATGACCAAGTGACCAAATGACCAAATGACCAAAGAGAAGTGTGGAGCCGCAACACCACCGGTGTCTTGCCTTGCACTTTGCCCGCTGCACTTCTCCACAGGACGATGCAGATTTCGTGCCGCGGGGAGAGAGCGGAAATTCGCAGCTTTCGGTCGGGCAACGCGCCAGCTTGGTGCTGTTGCCGGTCCCGCTGACCCATTTCCATGCGGGTGCGTGGCACCTCTCTTCCGGGGAGAACCCGTTTGCAGGCTTGTTGATCCGGTGCCTGACCAGACGTGAGCCGGTTGACTGCGCAGGAATACTGATCCTGGATGGCATGGCACCAAACTTGCTCGAATGCGCTCATGAGGCAGACACAGCACAAACGAGTGGAGTATCCGGGTGGCGATGCACCGATGAGCGCCCGCAGCCCTGTGATGCTCTACGGACTGCACGACCGGCCGCCACCATTGAAGGCGTTGCTGGCCGCGTTTGCCCATATGTGTTCCATCGTGGCCGGAATCGCGACTGCCCCGCTCCTGATTGCCCGGAGTATCGGACTGTCGCCAGCCGACACCACCTATGCCATCAGCGCAGCCTTCATGGTGTCGGGCATTGCAACCTTCATCCAGATCTACCGATTCGGAGTGCTCGGCTCGGGATTGCTGGTCGTACAAGGTACGAGCTTTTCCTTCATCGCTCCGTGTTCTCTGGCCGCGGTTGCCATTGGCGCGCATGTCACCGACCAGAGTGAAGTGGTTGGTGCAATCCTCGGTTCCGCCGCAGCCGGTGCAGCAGTCACCATGTTGCTCAGCCGATACCTGGACCGACTGAGCAGAGTCATCACGCAGACCGTTGCCGGGGTAACCATTGTCCTGCTTGGCTTCACGCTGGCTGGCTCATCGTTGCGAAGTCTGCTTCATGCGGCCACCACCCACGACACCCAGATAGTGGTGTGGATGGAAGCAGGCATGGTGGCCAGTGTGATCATGCTGTTGAGTACGCGTTCGCAACCGTGGTTCCGTCTGTCAGGAATCTGTGGCGGGCTGCTTGCAGGCTATCTGTTTGCGCTGTCTGTTGGCGACGCGTCAATTCCGGACCTTGCGGACTCGCCATCGGTCGTCCTGCTGCAACCACTGCACTATCCCCTGAGCTTTGATCTCGGGATATTCCTGTTGTTGATGCCTATCTTCCTGATCACCCTGACCGAAGCCTTTGGGGATCTGACAGCAACTGCGATGCTCTCCGGTGAGCCTGTCCGAGGGCCTTCGTACTGGATGCGAATCAAGGGCGGTGTTCTGGCTGACGGATTCAACTCCGTACTCGCTGCGGTGTTCGGCACGTTCCCGAATACCACCTTT
Source organism: Pseudomonadales bacterium (assembly GCA_041752315.1). Taxonomy (GTDB): domain Bacteria; phylum Pseudomonadota; class Gammaproteobacteria; order Pseudomonadales; family Azotimanducaceae; genus SYFY01. The sequence continues at coordinate 22,048 of JBGSHJ010000057.1, read as the reverse complement.
GGCCAGACCAATGCGGTCATACAATTGACCGGCGTGGCCAGCCGCTACGTTGGGCTGATTGTTTCTGGACTGCTCCTCCTGCTCGGCCTGTTTCCGATTGCCGCACTTGTGTTTCAGGCACTTCCGCCGGGCGTTCTGTATGGCGGGACGTCACTGATGTTCGCCCTTATCGCGGTGGCAGGTTTTCGAGTGCTGCGCATGCAGTCAGATTCTGCGCGATCCCTGCGCATCCTTGCGGTGGTGATGGTGTTGTCGTTCAGTCTGACGCTCCTTCCGGAAGCGATGCGTGCCCAGGGTTTGCTGATCCCTGACTACCTCTCCATGCTGCTCGGTTTTCCGGTGGCGTCCGGGGCGGTGCTGACTGCGCTCTGGGAGTGGTTTGTACCCGCACCTCAAACATCCGCGCCAACCCATGACGGGGAGCCCGGTTGAGGACCGTCGGCAATCCGAACCAGCCCTTTGCAGGTCTGGTCTTCGGCCTGCTATGTGCCGTTCTGCTGCCGCCCCTGTCGGCGGCCGAGTCAACCGACCCCTGGTCCGTCAAGGTGGTTGTGGTCAGCATGTTTGAAGATGGAGCCGTCACCGGTGACGAACCTGGCGAATTCCAGTTCTGGGTGGAGCGAATGCCGCTGGCCGCGGAATGGGACTTCCCACTTGGCATCTACCCCCTGCGCGGCAACGCCGAAGGTGTCCTGGCGCTCTGCACGGGCGGCGGGATCCCCAACGCCACCGCGTCCATCATGGCGCTTGGCATGGATCCACGTTTTGATCTTTCCCGTGCCTATTGGCTGATCGCAGGCATAGCAGGTGGCGATCCGGAAGATGTCTCGCTGGGTAGTGCCGTGTGGGCTCGCCACGTGGTGGATGGTGACCTGTTGTACGAAATCGATGCACGCGAGATTCCGAAAGACTGGCCCTATGGCCTGATTCCACTTGGTGCCAAATCGCCTGCGGAAGTACCGGAAGACATTTCCACGGGGTGGACACTCGATACGATCCACTTTCCCCTGAATCCAACGCTGGCGCACTGGGCATATCAATTGACCCGTGACTATCCGGTGGCAGATACCGCAGGGCTGCGTGCGTTCCGATCGTTGTACTCAGCAATGCCGCTGGCACAACAACCCCCTTCGGTCCTGCTCGGTGATACCTTGTCCGCGAGCACCTACTGGCACGGGGCACGATTGAATCGATGGGCGAATGACTGGGTAAGTCTCTATGGAGGGAAGGATGCCCGGTTCATGACGACCAACATGGAGGACAGCGGGACACTGACAGCGCTGCATCGATTAGCCCGTGTCGGACGAGTGGATGTCAACCGCGTGATGGTTCTTCGGACTGTCAGCAATTTTTCCATGCCACCCGCAGACAAGCCTGCTTCGTGGAGCGTGACCGCTCCATACCCGGAAGAAGGACTGCCTGCCCTCGAGGCAGCCTGGCAGGTTGGCAGTCGCGTGGTGCGTCAGCTCGTCAAGGACTGGGAAACCGTGCGCGATCGGATTCCCGGTTCCTGATCGCACGCACGTTTGTGTGCTTGCAGGTTGCGCACTGAAGCGGATCGCAAGATGCACGCAGCCTTGTGGTTGCACATGATTGGCGCATACGTGGAACACAGGGTCATGACATTCCGGCTTCGGGACTCTGATTTGCTGCAGTGTCTGCAGTCCAGTTCATCCGTGGATCCTGCACACATTGGGCGCGCTCCCGAATCCCTTCGTTCCCTGACGGTGCAACTACTCGATAAAGCACCGTTTCTCTGCTCCAGGTGCGAAAGCGAATGCCCCGAGACCGTGCAGGCGAGCCCCACGTAGTAAAACGGTTCGGGAGTGTCCTGTCCTGGATGACGAGTGGCATCGAAATTGCAGAACTCCGAATCACCTGGAGCCAGAAGCGAATTGAAACAACGTGAGTTCGTGTGTTGACGATCTGATCAGGGTGTACAGAAACCGCATGCTGGTGATCATTGTCTTGCTGGCATTGATGCCTCGGGTACATTCAGGCGAGAACTCCCGGTGGTTCGAACAGTTCAAGGCCACCGCTTCACCGATGGAGCTTTACCATTTGCTGCATGTCATGCCAAAAGGTGGTGACCTGCATAACCACATCGCCGGATCCGTCTTTCCGGAGTGGTACTTCCAGCTGGCGGTGGAGGCCGGCGAACAGGGCTACGAGTATTTTACCAAGACGCGCCTGGCCAATTGTCAAACCGGTGGAAATCAATTCGGCGAAACTCCCTACCTGCTTCTCTTTCGAACGATTCCGGCAGATGAATATGCACTGCTTGAAGAGTGTGAACGTGGGGAATTCAAGCCACTGAAGTCCCTGACAGTTGAGGAACGTCGTGCCTGGGAGTCAGCCCTGTGGCTCGACCTGCCGCATGAAGGTCGTTCCGAGTTTTTCGAAGGACACTGGAGTCGGCTCTCGGGACTGCTCAGCAACCCGTATCTTGCTGCAGAGACGATCGTTCTCAACATGAAGGCTTTTGGTGAGGAAGGACTGTCCTATCTGGAAGCCCAGGTCGATGTCCGCGGGTTCAAGACTCCGGATGGTCAGGCCATCAGTCCGGATGCGGTCATGGAGATCTATCGTCAGAGACTGGCACAACCGGATGCGGTTGCGACCGGTGTCACGCTGAGAATGCAACTCTCCCTGGTCAGGTTCCTGCCCGATGCGCTGGAAGAACTGGAGTTCATCTACGGTTTTGCTGCCCGTTATCCGGAAATAGTCGCCATAAACCTGGTCGGTCGTGAAGACAACGACAAAGGGTATCCGCTGCGATTTCTTGAAAAGATGCGTGATCTGAGAAGGCGATACCACGATGTCCGTCTTTCCATCCATGCCGGAGAGGTGGACGAACCCAATGAGCATGTACGCGACACGCTCCTGCTCGGCGCAGATCGCATTGGTCACGGTGTGAACCTGATTACCGACCCCGACACCATGCTGCTCATGCGTCATGGACCCTATCTGGTTGAAATAAACCTCATTTCCAATTTGCTGCTCGAGTATGTCGACACGTACGACCAGCACCCTTTTCCGGAGTATCTGCGTACCGGCATTCCCGTTGCGCTCTCAACCGATGATCGGGGCATGTGGAATTCAACCATGACAGACGAGTTCTATGTGGCTGTCAGGGAGTTCGACCTGAGCTGGGACGAAATTCGCCTGCTGTCACTCAACTCGCTGCAATACAGCTTTCTGGAAGACGAACTGAAAACGCAATTGCTGAACCAATGGGCAGCGAAGATGAAGCGATTCGAAAAACTTCTGCATGCCAAGGGGCTCAAGCCGTTTGCGGATAACAAGCCGGTACCCAGAGCGTTCATCTGCGTCCACTACGGACTCTGTGAGGAGCAAGGCAATACCAATGTTACATCCACACATTGATGCAGGACAAAAGAGATATCGACCCCAAAAGTCACTGATCAATAAGCACCGACGATCCTATGCGACGACCACAACCACCAGGAACAACACCATGAAACGTCTGCGACGTGCGTTCAAGATTCCACCCCTCTGTCTGCTGGCCTCGCTGTCCATTCCTTCCGTGTCCTGGGCCGAAGAAGCCAAGGACGAGGTCGTGGAACTGGAGACCTATACCACTGAAGAAAAAATCGAGGATGATCTCGGTGTATTGCCAACGGAACCTGTCAGTACCGTCTTCGGGTTTGGCAAGACGTTGCTGGAAACACCTCGTTCGGTTACTTCGATAAGCATCGAGATGCTTGATCGTTACGGAATCACCGACATCGACGACATGGTCGTGCTGTCCCCTGGCAGCTTCACACAGTCGTTTTTTGGTGTTGCTGGAGCCCTGGATGTGCGAGGGACACCCGGTGAGACCTACTTCAACGGTGTGCGACGCCTCGATAACCCAGGAAACTATCCCACACCGATTGGCGCAGCAGATCGTATCGATATAGTGCGTGGGCCATCATCGCCAATCTTCGGTCCTTCCAAGATTGGCGGGTATCTGAATTTCGTGCCGAAGTCTGCGCGTGCGGCGACCGGTCAATACCTCACCGAACCTACCGGTCAATTGTCCTACACGACAGGTTCGTGGGACAAAAACGTGGTCACGGCGGAAGTGGGTGGTCCGGGCAAGCTCGGTAGCAAGGAGTTCGGGTACTACGTCTACGGAGAGAGCGAGAACTCTGGCAGTTACTACGATAACTCCGATGTTGATCAATCGATCCTGCAAGCTTCTTTCAACATGGATCTCACGGACAGGTCCCGCATTTCCTTTGGTGGCATGTACCACGACTTTCAAGGCAACCAGATTGCTGGCTGGAACCGACTGAGCCAGGCTCTCATTGATGATGGTACCTATCTGACAGGTTTGGCTCAGCCACTCGACCAGAACGGGGATGGTTCGATTTCCCATCAGGAGTTTGATATCAATGGTGATGGCTTCACCGACCTGAACCCTTTCTTTTTCCGACCAGGATTTGTCAACAACGCGGATTTGCAGGCCAATCTGCCGCAACTGGCTCTCGAACCAGGCACGGTTGGATTGACCAAGCTTGATGGCAGCCAGGTCCTGGTCGCTTCGGATGACATTCTCGAGAACGAAGTACGCACGTTATATTTCGATTATGTCTTCGATTCAGGTGAAGGCTGGACGATCACCAACAAGCTGTTTTTCGAGGACTATGAAAATCTGAACGAAAATGCGTACGGTTTCGCGCAATTTCATGACTCCTGGGTGATCGAGGATCAACTGATCTTTGCAACCGAGAAGGACATGGAAGGCCTGACGGTTGCATTGCAGGTTTCGCCGTCCATTCGTTACACGGACTTCGAGCATGGTGATGACTACACCAATGAGCACTTCGATCGAAGGGACCTCACCGGTGAATCCACGGCTCGTGACCGTCGACTGTTGGCCACCAGAATTGACGATGACTACACCGAGTACTACGTGGGTGACTACATCGATTACGGCTTTGCAGTACTTGCAGACATTGGCTTCGACTTTGGGCTGAACGTGTTGCTGGGGGGCCGATACGACTATATCGATATGGAAAGCAATCAGCCAGTGGACAAACTGTTGCTGCCAAGTTCCAACAATTTCACCACCAACCCAGCAGACGTGTTGTCTGGAGCGAGTGATGCGGATGATGGTTTTTCGTGGACGGCGAGTCTCTCCTACGAATTGCCCTATGGGTTCATTCCGTATGTGACGGCGTCCAAGCAGACCACGATCATTGCAGGGCAGGGCGCCGATATCACCGTTGCAAACGTTCTGGATGGAACCGCTGTGGATTCGTCGGAACTGAAGGAAGTCGGGCTCAAGACCAATCTGCTGGATGGCCGTCTGTTTCTGGCGTTTGCTTATTACGAACAGGAACGAACCAATTTTAATGCCCAGTCGATCGTGACCAACACGACCGACGAAACGGAAGGTTTCGAATTCGAAATGCGTTGGGTGGTGACCGACAATCTGATACTTACCGCTGCGTACACCAACATCGAAATCATCAACATCAATACACTGGAGAATGGCGGACGATTCAGCTTCTATGGGATCGAGGATCTCACAGGAGTAAATCCGGAGTTCATCTATGGTGGAACGCTGGCCGGGATCCCGCCAGCAAATTCACGCAGTGATGCACGCAAGGCCGGTGTTCCAGAGAACATCTGGTCAGCCAGCGCTTCGTATGATTTTGGTGCCGGTTGGGCCATCACGGGCAGTGTCATCGATGTTGACTCAACGTTCTCCGGCTATTCACAGGCGGTCGAATTGCCTTCCTACACGCTGATCAACGCGGGTCTGAGCTATACAGGCGATACGTGGTCGTTTTCGCTGACCGGCAAGAACCTGACCGACGAGGAGTACTTCCGCTCGAACTTTCCGGATCTGTTTGGCAGCGCCATTGTGCTGCCTGAATTGCCTCGCAGCTATCAAGCGAGGATCGACTACCGATTCTGATGCGGACATACGCTTCTGATGCGATCTGGCGCGGACACACGATCCTGCGAAGCTGACTGTCGGCGTTCGCAGGTCGGTAACCCGCGCCTGAATGCCTGGGACCGAATGGAGACACGAGATGCAGAAAACATTGTCGGATTGTGTAGGTATCCTGATCGTGCTGCTGGTCGTGACCGCTCTGGTGACGGGATTGGCAGGTTGTAAAGGTGGCAGGGCTACCCAGGGTGACGTGGCGGGTCAGGAGTGTTTGCCCGGCGGGCCCTGCAGCAAGCCCATCGAGATCAGGATTGTCCGCGTGACGATGTTCGAGATCGGCGCAGACGAAGGTGATGCCGCAGGTGAGTTCCAGCTCTGGAAAGAACGTCGTGGATTGACCACGCGCATTTCGTTTCCGCAGTCACACCATGACCTGTACCTCAATCCGCAGACAGGGGTGTTGGGGATGGTGACCGGCATCGGTACCGCCAAGTCCGCAACTGCCACGATGGCGCTGGGCCTGGACCCACGATTTGATCTTCGCAAGGCGTATTGGCTGGTCGCCGGTATCGCAGGCATCGATCCGGCAGATGCCTCGATAGGTTCAGCGGTGTGGTCAGCGCATCTCGTGGATGGGGATCTTGGCCACGAGATTGATCCCCGTGAAATGCCTGCTGAATGGGAGACCGGCTACTTCGCGCGTCATACGCGATTTCCCTATGACCCGGACAAGCCGGAGCCGACGGGTGAGTTGTTTGTGACCAATATCGCGTTGCGCGACTGGGCATTCGAATTGACACGCAATATCCGTTTGCCGGATCTCCCTGGTCTTGCCACCAGTCGTGACAAGTACACTGAAACAGAACCTGCACGGCGTCCCCCGTTTGTTCTGATTGGCGGACATCTTGCAGGCATGACGTTCTGGCATGGTGCCATATTGAATGAATGGGCCAACCGCTGGGTAGACTACTGGACGGATGGACAGTCTGACTTTGTCACTTCTGCAATGGAGGAAACCGGGACGTTCCAGGCCATCGAATATCTCGACCGGGTTGGTCGGGTTGATCGTGATCGTTTCATGGTGCTCCGCGCAGGAAGCAACTACACCATGCCACCACCCGGGATAACTGCAGCGGAGAATCTGCTGGCCGAAAACGAAGGGTATGCGGGGCTTTCGGCCGCATTGGAATCACTCTATATGGTGGGATCGGTAGTGATTGACGAGTTGTTGAAGGGGTGGGAGGTGTACGCCGACGAAACACCCGGTGTGTCGGGAGATTCCGCCGGATCTGAATAATGCTCGATAAATACTCGATAAGGAATACTCGATAAGGACACACATCCTGGTCTTTTGCTCGATAAGGACACACATCCTGGTCTTTTGAGGGAAGGCATGCTCCAGAAGGACACACATACTGGTTTTTGAGGGAGACCGGAAGCCAGCACCTCTTTGTCGTTCGCTTGGCTGGAGGACCGAGGACATCGCCTACACGTGCCACAGTTGGAATCTGCGCATGTCTGCAGATCGCGCGCCGTTTCTGCCAGACGGAAAGCTGCGGATACTGCTTGCATGGCAACTCCAAGAAAATTGTTGGTCGATCCTGTGGTTCCGCTGTTTTACCACGTGGTCTCCCGTTGCGTCCGGCGCAGCTGGCTGTGTGGCAAAGACAAGCGCAGCGGAAAAAACTACCGGCACCGTCGAAAGTGGCTGATTGAGAGGCTCCTCTTTCTCGCTCAGTACTTTTCGGTTGAAGTGCATGCCTACGCCATCATGAGCAACCATTTTCATCTGGTTCTGTTTTACGACCCCCTGGCACACCTTCAATGGTCGGATGATCAGGTTGCCGATCGATGGCTCGCGGTCTGTCCGCCCAGAACCTGGTCAGGCGAGATCGATCTGGAAGCATTGCCCGAAGCGAAAGCCCAGTTGCTTGCCGATCCAAATCGACTGAAACACGTCAGGGCAGAACTCGGATCACTATCTTCCTTCATGAAGCATCTGAAGCAGCCCATTGCACGCCGAGCCAATCAGGAAGATGGTTGCAAAGGTCACTTTTTCGAACAGAGGTTCTATTCCGGTGCTCTACTCAGCGATCGAGCTATCATCGCTGCCATGGCCTACGTTGATGTCAATCCGATCCGTGCTGAAATCGTGAAGACCATCGAACAGTGCAGAGACACTTCCATAGCCGAGCGACTCGCAGCATTGGAAAATTCACCTGAGGCTCTCGAAGCTGCGCTTGCACCTCTCGTATCCGGTCTCGAAGAGACCGGACGTATCGTCGACATCACGCTGCGCGACTACATGGAGATCGCACGTTCCATCGCTTTCCGAATAGATTCGGATGGACTGTCAGGAGAGGCGGTTCGCTGGCGGCAGGATATCTCTTTGCTTGCGCGGCGCCAGCGTGCGTACGGGCCGTCCAGCCTCATTGAGCCCTGGCTTGATGCACGAGGAATGAGAAAGCTGGAAAAGCCAATATCGGGCTAGCTGACCTGGTGTCGCTCCACAAGGTTCGATCCATTGCTGATTGATGGAGAGGCGAAGAATGGCTCTCTTCCCGCCACATGGAATCTGGTTCGACTATCGGTTTGCCACAGAAGAGAATTGTAGTAGTGCACTCAGTGCACTTTCCTGCTGATGCATGTACTGCAAGATTGACCAGAGAGCCTCGCCAAAGGGACGTTAGGTTGGATTGAATCTATCGACCCGACAGGCGATTGAGCGTTGTGTCTCACACATTCCGCCCCTTCGGCATTTATAGCTGTCCTGCTTTAGCCTGGAAAGCTTTCTGACAGAGCTTGCGCGATTTGGTCATCGTCAATACACGGAATTCCTTGGGGTGTGTCTGTAGGTTGCCCGCTCAGGACTGGAGCCGGAGAGAGAAGTCACTTTTTGTCCAAGAACACGAAACTGATTACTAGCCTACGGTATGTTCCTCTCTTCCGCCCGATCAATACGTCGGTGGAAACCTCGATCGGCATGCAACGACTCTTTGGGTAAATCACCTCCTTGCCATAGGGGTCCTGCAGTTGCCGCGCTCCCAGCAGGATTTCGCTGGCACCGATCGATTAACGGGTGTGTGTCCAGCTGGATGGAAGATGGTTGGAAGAGTGTGGCTGGGTGGAAGAGCGCGACCCACTAATTGTGTGTGTCCGTGCGGACTGTGTCCGTGCGGACTGACACTGGTTCCGCTTCCCTGGCGAGTGAATTGAACCAGGCGACCACTGCCGGTGCAGCCTCCAGAACGGACCCATCGTGATCAAACTCGCCTACACTGATGGCCTCAAACGGAAATCGATCCTGATTTGTCTGCCTGGCACGAACTGCAAATATCGTGACATCTTTCGGGATCACGTCGACATCGTTGTCGGCGTAATAGGCACGGAGCGGAACTTTTACTGGCCAGGCGTCTACGCTGTTTTCACGCAATCGGTCCACAAACCAGTGACCATCACCCAGACGGATGGCCGTCTTGACCTCTTCTGTCAGCAGAAGTGGTGGCGAAGCCGGCAGAGCTGAAACTATTTGCGCCCCGTCGTGCAACCCGTCAAACAGCGTTGGCACGATGTCATCCCATGGAGTGGACAATACGTCGCTGATCGGTTTGTCATAGACGCGTGCATAGGATAGGGCGATCCAGGCGACGTAGAGGCTGCCGGACGTTGACGCACCGAGCAGAGCGTTGGGAAGTTGGATCTCGGCGAGGTCCATTGGCCCGGCAATGCTCGCAGACCCTGCTAGTTCATATCCTTGAATGGGGTTCGCTTCGAGGAGTCGATGTGCGGCGAGCGTGGCATGTCCTCCTTGAGAAAACCCGGTCAGAAAGAGTTTCCGGCTGATCTGTTTATCCTGAATCGCGGGAATTGATTGCGCAGCTTTCAGCAGGTTGATCACCGACGCTGTGATGGAGGCGGTGTGATAGTAGGCATGGGGTTCCGGGGAGGCGCCAAAACCGGATAGTCCGGAGCAACCAGTACATAACCGGCGCCTGCAAATATCGCCGCAGCGAACACGCCGTTATAGAGTGAAGGTGTTGATGGTGCGTCGGTCTTGAGCGTGGCCGTGCCATGTTGCCAACTGACTGTTCCCTTCCAGCGTCGTGTTCCAGCAGGCAGTGCCAGGAGACCTGATGCGGGTAACAGGGAACCGCCAGTCCCGTCACTCCAGTACGTGACTCGGTGCAACGAAACACTGTGCTCAACTGGAAACCGGTCTTCGAGATCCTGCCACCACAGGATTGTCCACAGTACCCAGCGTGGCCAGTAAGACAGGGGCTCGACCCCAATAACGCCACCCGGCACAGGCTGCATGTCGGGAGCAGGATTTTCCAGGTCGATCGTGCAGGCGGAGAGCGTCAGGCAGAAGACGAAACCTGTCAGAGATGCGCTGAAATGATTGCGAAGCTTGCGCGTGCGGCCGGAAACAGGGGATAACTGGAAAGCAGGAGCCGTCATGCGACTGCTCCTGTCTCTTCAGGCATCGTCTCGCGCCCGTAGCGCCGGATCCGACGATTCCAGCGAGGGGCGATTCAACATGTTCACAGCAGGCCGTCGTATTTCCGCAGTTCAGCCCGACCGACTACCATGTGATGAACTTCGTCCGGACCATCAGCGAGTCGGAGCGTCCGTTGACCTGTATACATGTCGGCCAGAGGAGTCCACTGGGATACACCCGTTGCGCCGTGAATCTGGATGGCTTGATCGATGATCTGGCACACCCGCTCCGGGACCAGGGCCTTCACCATGTGAACCCAGATCCTTGCTTCCTTGTTGCCCAGCACGTCCATGGCTTTGGCCGCTTTCAACACCATCAGCCGCATGGCCTCTATTTCGATACGAGCGCGTGAGATCACTTCGATGTTCTTGCCAAGTTGTGCGATTGGTTTGCCGAAGGCGACACGCGTCAGCCCACGTCGAACCATCAGATCAAGCGCCCGCTCGGCCTGGCCGATGGAGCGCATGCAATGATGGATACGGCCTGGGCCGAGCCGAACCTGGGAAATCTCGAATCCGCGACCCTCGCCCAGCAGGATGTTCGCCTTGGGCACTCGTACATTCGTCAGCCGCAGATGCATGTGTCCGTGAGGTGCATCGTCATGACCGAAGACGTGCATCGGACCGAGGACTTCGAGTCCGGGTGCATCCATCGGAACAAGAATCTGGGACTGCTGCCGGTGCGGCGGGGCATCCGGACTGGTCTTGACCATGAGGATCATGATTTTGCAACGTGGGTCACCGGCGCCGGAGATGTAGTACTTTTCACCGTTGATGACCCACTCATCGCCTTGCAATACGGCTCTGCAATCGATGTTCTTCGCATCGGACGAAGGCAGGCCAGGCTCGGTCATGCCAAAGCAGGAGCGAATTTCGCCGGCCAGCAATGGCTTCAGCCACTGATCTTTCTGTGCCTGGGTACCGACACGCTCCAGAACTTCCATGTTGCCGGTGTCTGGCGCGGAACAGTTCAGCGATTCGGAAGCCAGCGGCGTCTTGCCCAGTTCCGCGGCAATGTAGGCATAGTCCAGGTTTTTCAAACCTTCGCCAGTATCCGCATCGGGCAGGAAAAAGTTCCAGAGGCCGGACTGCTTGGCCTTGTCTTTTGCGCCTTGCAGCAGCTCAAGCTGTCCCGGTGCCCAGCTCCAGCGATTGGTTCGGTTTTCGCCCAGGCGAAAGAACTCTTCGACGATGGGCTCGACGTTTTCCTTGATGTGTTTCTTCACGGCATCGAGCAACGGCTCGGCAGCTCTCGACATTACGAGATTGTTGAGATCGTCTTCCAACGCGGCATCAGCCATGTTTCCCCCGGTGTGTTGTGCAGGTGTGAGTTGCCCGATTCTAGCCTTGATGATTGATCGGTGGCTATGCGGATTCCCGCTACTCTCTTATTCCTGCGGTACTTGTGTGGGCGATTTGCTGATTCTCTGACGATTCGCTCCTGCAGATGGATCAGGCAGAAGCGTCCATTCATCTGATCGTTATCTCGCGTCCACGCTGTTCGGCAGAACGATAGAGTGCATCCAGCATCTGCTGAACTGCGAGACCGTCACCGGCCGGTGCGATGGTTGGCTTGTCGTACAGAACATGTTCGACAAACGCATGCATCTTGGCATCAAACATGTCCTGCCAGCTTTGTCTGGGCGACAACCAGCCGGGAACCTTGTCAACCATGTAGCCCCCTTCATCACGGTGAATACACACGGGGTCCCAAGTGCAGCCGCCGGCGTCGCCCATCAATTCGAAGTTGAAGGTGTCCTTCTCGATATGGGCGGCAAAACTTGATTCGATGTGCAACACGGCACCGTTCTCGAAGCGAATGCGGCCTACGGCCAGGTCTTCAACGGTGTACGTTTTGTAGTCCCATCCCTTCCATACCGATTGCACTCGGTCGGATGGCTGGTTACCCAGGTAAGTGAACAGATCTGCACTGGCGCTGACCGGTTTGGGGGAGCCCATCGTGTAGTGCGTCATTTCCAGAACGTGTACACCAATGTCGATCAGGGGGCCGCCTCCCTGCAATTCCTTGCGACCAAAAACGCCCCAGTTTGGAATGCCCCGACGCCGCAACGCTTGCACCCGGCCGTACCTGATCTTGCCGAGTTCGCCATTCTGCACAGCGTTGCGAAGGAACTGGGTCTTGGGATTGAAGCGATACTGAAAGCCGATCACCAGTTTTTTTCCGGATTTCCTGGCTGCCTGAACCATTCTTCTGGCGGCTGCGGCGTTATGGGCCATGGGCTTTTCGCATAAGACATGCAAGCCAGCCTTGAGCGCAGCGATTGCGGCTTCCGCATGGGCCAGGTTGGGGGTGCATATACTGACAGCGTCAAGATTTTCGATTCGCAACATCTGCCTGAAATCGGTGTAGCGGGCGGTCACACCAAACGTCTCGCCACGCTGATCCAGGGTTTTTTGATCGATGTCGGCGAGCGCCACCAGATGTGTGTCCTTCCGGCTTGCAAGGGCTTTCATCTGGGTCGCGGCGATCCCACCCGCGCCAATCATGCCGATGCGCAATGGGGTGGAAGCAGTGGGCATGGTTAACTCCTTGATTTTCTTGGTGTTGAAAAATGTTTGCGATACGCCTGTCTGCAGGATGACAAAGCCTCCGGTACGTGTCATGTATAACGAATGGTTGAGCGTACCCTGGACGTTCGTTGTTGATCGCCAACCCGCCACAGAAACTAGCGCACTTCCGCGTATTTCAACCTTATACTTGACGTCGACTAGACTGAATCCCGAGGGGTTCAGACGGGACACCAGGACACTGGTGTTCGCATGTACCTGCCTGTGCGGTATTCGCCACGACGAGGGGTAGTTCTTGGATCGTTCGACGTCTTTGTGGCTGGCCATAATCGGCTTTTCCCTGTTGGGCGCCACTGCACTTTTCAGTTGTGTACCCCATATCGAAGAAGAACTGTCGGCGAGTGCGATCTTGATTGCAGGCACGGAGGCTTCTCCGATGGGTTGGGCGTTGATTCAGATTGACGGACAACGCCTCGTGGTGACGGGTACACCACCTGACGCCGAACGCGCCAGCGGCCTGATCCGCAAGCTGGCCGCAATAGAGGGGGTCATCGAAGTGGTCGACCAACTCTCCACACCCATGGAAACGTCACCGCCTACTGCAGAACCGGGCACTGAGATCGCAACGTTGGTGGAGCCGCTGATGGACACCACAGGCGTGGCTCCACTCACGGAAGAGTTCGATCCCGTTCCGGATGCGGCCAACGGATCGATGGTCGGAGAACCCGATGATGGCCCGATCGTGGCGGCTGAAACAATCACCTCGGACACCGCCAGCAATGAACCCCACCGTTCCGCTGACGTGCAGTTGAGTGCCTCGGTCCCGACCAGTGCCGAATCAACAGAACTGTTACCGGTGGACCCCATCATCCAAGCAGCCGAAGCCGGACCAGGAAGGCCGCTGTTGTCGGAGCCGCTGGCACGCTGTCAGCGTGAGATCGACGCGATGCTGACTGGCTCGGCATCGTTTTTCACATCTGCAAGTTCGGAGATCACTGCTGAAGCGCTGCCCATTGTCGATCAGATGGCGGCACTGCTTGCGGATTGCAATGCACGTGCAGAAATTGCCGGCCATACTGACAACAGCGGCAGAACCCGTCCCAATCTGCAGCTGAGCCAGGCGCGTGCTGACGCAATCCGTGCGCATCTCATCGTCAAAGGTGTGCCCGAAATGCAGTTGTCCGCGATCGGTTTCGGCGAAGAACGCCCCATCGTCTCCAATCGCACCCCAGAAGGTCGTCGTCAGAACCGACGCATCGAGGTCCGCATCGTGGATGACCAGATATCCACGCTTCCCGCTGCACCGACCGGAAACCGTTCATGATCTATCTCATCCTAAAGATACTGGGCTTCATCCTCGCTGCACTGGCGATTGGTTGGTGGCTGGGTGCAAGCTGGTACCGCCTGCGGCTGAGCAAGACTTCTGCACAACACCAGAAATTGCGTTCCGAACTGGAAGCGGCCAGTCAAACACAGCAGGAACTGCTGCTGGCCAAGGAGCGTAGCCTGCTGGACGAAACCCACAGACGGCGCGATCTGGAGTCGCGGCTCGAAGAACAAACCCAGGCTCGAGTCATCGCCGAACAACGATCCGCAGCGCTTGAAGTGTCGCTCGACAGGGAGACAGCTGCGGTGAAGGCGCTGGATGCCGAACTGCGCAACCTGCGAGAAGCGCATCAAAAAGCCCTCGCTCGTGTCAAGGAGAACGCTGGCGAAATCCAACTGCACGATGGCCAGCTTTCCGGAATCATCGTCGAACGCGACCGACTGCAGCAGGAAAGACTCAAGCTCGGTCATCGTGTCGGTGATCTCGAGGCGGAACTGGCCCAGGTCAGATTGCGCAATGAAAGCTCGGAAACCGAGCGGCTGGATTTGCGTATCCGACTCGAAGCGGCAACCCAGGAGCGCGACGAGTTCACGCGGCGTTTGCGTGCGCTGGAAGAGTCCTCGCGTTACCGCTCCTCTCAAGTGTCCCCGCAACCCGCGATGCAGATCGTCCCCCAAGCTGCTACGCAGGTGGTACCGCATCCCGCTACACAGGTTACTGCACCGCTTGCGCAACGATTCACGATCGCCTCCGGTCAAGCAGCGGAAATTCACGAACAACCACCTGCATCGGTGGATGATCTGACGCAGATCTCCGGCATCGGGCGCAAACTCGAAAAACAGCTGAATGCGCTGGGTATCTACCAGTTGATGCAATTGGCCAGCCTCTCACCGGAGCAGATTTGCTGGGTGGATGAAAAACTCTCGTTCAAGGGCAGAATTCACAGAGAAGACTGGGTTGGCCAGGCAATTGCCATGGTCAGGCCGCAACGATTGTCATCAGGAGACCAGACATGAACAAACAACCGTATACCGCTGTGGTGCCAGAGAGTCTTGCCGACATCAACTTTCTTGATTCCAACCTGCAGAATTGTCCTTACCACGCGTATGCCAAACTGCGCGAAGAAGCTCCAGTGTGGAAGGATCCGATCACCGGTTTTTTTGTGGTGACCCGCTTCGACGATCTGCGGCAACTGCTGTTGAACACCGAAGACTTTGTCAACGGCATGCGCGAAGGGCAGGGTGGTGGTCGCAGCCGGCTCGACGCAGAACGCGCAAACCGGATGCTGCAACTGTACAAGGACAAAGGCTGGGTCCCTGCACCGACGCTTGCCGGCCGTGACGATCCCAATCACAAGCAGATGCGCGCGATGTTCAATGAGGCTTTTCGGCCGAAGAAGATTGATGCGATGGATCCGTTTGTCGAGCAGACCGCCTACAAATTGATCGATGCCTTCGTGAATGATGGCAAGTGTGATTGGGTGAAGCAGTTTGCGGTACCGTTACCGCTGATCATCATTGGGCGTCAGATGGGAGTGAAGGAAGAAGACATCTGGAAGATCAAGGCCTGGACCGACGCGTGGGTACAGAGACTCGGCATGATGCAGACCGAAGAGCAGGAGCGCTGGTCGGTGGAAATGGAAATCGAGGCACAGCACTATTTTCAGCCCATCTTCGAGAAGCTTCGTCGTGAACCGGATGACACGCTGGTCTCGGAAATGGTCAATCGGGTAATCCCGGAGTGGGGTCGACCACTCAATGACAATGAGCTGCACGCAGAAATGATGGCCGATACGTTTGTCGGTGGTTCGGAAACTTCGACCAACGCCATTGCCTACGGTGTGAAGCTGCTCATAGAAAATCCGCAAGTCTGGGCACAGTTGAAGTCGAATCCGGAAAAGTACCTGCGCACGTTTGTCGAAGAGGTGTTGCGCCTGGAAGGCCCCGTACAAGGATTGTTCCGAACCGCTTCACGTGACCTCGAGTTGCATGGCGTGCCTATTCCAAGAGGATCCATGATCAACGTTCGTTACGCTGCGGCCAATCGTGATGCGGGGGAGTTTGACTGCCCTGAAGCCCTTGACATCGAGCGTGACAAGCCAGGTCGCCACCTGGCGTTCGGTTCCGGGATTCACCATTGTCTGGGTGCACCACTGGCCCGACGTGAGCTGTACTGGAGTTTCAGGGCACTGGTCGATCGTGTCGATGAAATCTGGTTTCAGCCTGGGATGAATGATTTTACGGTGATGCCGAATTTTGCGTTACGGGCCTTGAAAGAACTGCATATCGGCTTCAAGCGCAAGTCGTGATGGCCCAGGTTTTTATCCAGTTTGGTTGATTGAGGAGAAACAAGTGAATCCATACAGACTCGATGGCAAGGTCGCTGTTGTGACCGGTGGCGGCAAGGGGATCGGACGTGGCATAGCGTTGTGCCTGGCCGAAGCTGGTGCAGATGTGGTGGTGTGCGCACGCACTGCTGCTGACGTCAAGGCGGTGGCTGCTGAAGTTCAGGCGCTGGGTCGTCGCGGCATCGCCATCAGTGCAGACGTCACACAGGAAGATCAGGTTCGCATGGCGGCGGAAGCGGCCAGGGAACTGGGTGGCCCTGATATCTGGGTCAACAATGCCGGTGGACTGCCTGATGCAACTCCCCGCTACCTGACAAAGACGCCCACGGACCGATGGGACGCGCAGCTTGATCTGAATCTGAAAGCCGTTTTTGTCGGCTGCAAGATCGCTGCCGAGTACATCAAGAATGGCGCCATCATCAATATTTCATCGCGCGCTGCAATGGGTGGAAACATCAAGAATGGTCCGTACGGCGCGTCGAAGGCTGCAGTCAACAGTCTGACCCAGACCTTTGCGCTGGAGTTGGCGCCACGCATTCGTGTCAATGCCGTGGCACCTGGGCCGATTCCCACGGAGAACTTCAATCAGTCGACCCGCTTTCCCGAAGGCAAGCCGATCGAGGACATCATCGGCGTGCCGCTGAAGCGACTGGGCACGCCTGAGGATATTGGGCATGCGGTGGTGTTCATGGCGTCCGACGCATCCAGCTGGGTGACCGGGCAGTGCCTTTATGTCACAGGTGGTTTGTAGACCGGACCTTCGAGACCGATTCTGGTCAATGTCTCTGGATCAGGTCATAACCTGCGGTATCGTCCTGGCCCAGATACCTGACCAGAATCGGCAACAGGACCTCAAGCTCGGCGGCCAGCACGTGGGGTGGATTGACGACAAAAACACTGCTGCCAAACAGATTGGCCCGCTGCGCGTCAGTGACGTTCAGCTTGATGTCGAGCCAGGGACGATCACTGGCTGATTGCAGTCGTCTCGACAGATCCCGTCCGTCCCCTCCAGCATCTCCATCCCCTCCGGACAGGTGGGGATACCAGATCATGAAAATGCCGGTGGCAAAACGCTTCAAGCCCGCCTTGAGTGCTTCGACAACGTCATCGTAGTCACTGTCGAGTTCGTACGAAGGGTCGATGAGGATGGCGCCGCGGCGGGATGACGGTGGCAGACAGGCGCGAACGGCATGGAAACCGTCCCCTTCGAGACAACGGACATGCCTGCCAAAGACGACACTCGCTTCGTCCAGTTGGCGAAAGTCGGCTGGATGACGTTCGCACAGGATGAGTCGATCGTCCTCGCGTGCAAAAATTGCGGCGATTGCCGGTGAGCCCGGATAACCGCTGCCCGAAGCCGCGACGATATCCAGGTAGCGCTGGAGGCCAGCCGGTATGTGGGTTGCCTCCTGCAGACGAAGTATCCCGCTGGCTGCATCGCCGGTCTTTTGAGCCGCAATGCTGCTCAGATCGTAAAAACCACGACCGGCATGGGTATCCAGATAGGTCCACGGCTTGGGCTTGCGATTGAGGTAGTCGAGGACATGACACAACACAACATGCTTGAGCACGTCTGCATGATTGCCGGCGTGATAGACGTGCTGATAACTCAGCACCTGCAGGCACCCGGGTGTTTCACGTCGACCAGCTTGTCAAGTGGTGGGGGCTCGCTCAACGTCGATCGAGGACGTTACTCTTGCGCAACAGGTTTTTTACCAGCTGGCGCCGTCCTTCAGGCTTGCGATTGCGATAGGTCGTATCAAATGCCTCACCGGGACGCCTGTGGATGATTCCCAAAGCCATGGGTAGAGGAGACTGCATCGACAGCAGCAGATGGGCAAGGGTGGTGTTGGTTTCGTCATGCACCAGGATATCGCCCTCGGTGACGGAACCTTCCCCGACAGTGACAGCCTCGATGAGCAGCGACTTCGTGTTCAACCGCAATCCACGCTTGCGGTCCTTGCCAAACAGCAGTGGCTGCCCGTGAACACACTGCACGGTGTTGTCTGCAGCCGTTTTTTTGCTGCTGACAAGCTCCCAGACGTCTTCGTTGTAGACGATGCAGTTCTGCAGTATCTCGATAAACGCCGTGCCTTCGTGAGAACGCCCTGCGTTCAGGATGCCGGGCAGACCCTTCTGGTCAATGTCCACGGCCCTGGCAATGAACGTGGCTCCGGCGCCGACCGCAAATACACCCGGGGTGACCGGTTGGTCGAAAGAACCCGAAGGACTGGTCGGACTGCGTGTGCCAATGCGCGATGTGGGTGAATACTGGCCCTTGGTCAGGCCGTAGATTTCGTTGTTGAAGAGCAGGATATTCAGATTGACGTTGCGCCGCAGTGCGTGCAGCAGGTGATTGCCGCCTATGGACAACCCGTCGCCGTCGCCGGTGATGACCCAGACGTCGAGGTCGGGATTGGCCAACTTGACCCCCGTGGCGATTGCCGGTGCTCGTCCGTGTATGGTGTGAAAACCATAGGTGTTCACGTAGTAGGGCAGGCGTGACGAGCAGCCTATGCCGGACACGAACACGGTATTGACCGGATCGGCACCGGCGTCAGCCAGCGCACGATGGACGGCCTTGAGGATCGAGTAGTCGCCACAGCCAGGGCACCAACGTACTTCCTGATCACTTGCGAAGTCCTTGAAACTGGCCTCAGCCATTGCTGATCTCCTTCATTCGTTTGCCGGCATTGGCGTAGATGGCATGTTTCACGTGCTGCACTGCAAACGGTTGCCCATTGACCTGGTTCAACTGGATGCAGTTGACGAGCAACTTGTCACGCAGGAGCGTAGCCAGTTGTCCGGTATTCAATTCGGGAACCAGTACACGATCATAGCGAGCCAGCAGTGCGCCAAGATTCTTGGGCAGCGGATTGATGTAGCGCAGATGAATCTGTGCCACCGCGTAACCTTCGCGCAGCGCCTCCTTGACTGCCTGGAACACTGAGCCGTAGGTCGAACCCCAGGCAATCACGGCGAGGCCATGTTCGTTGCCTTGTTCAATGACCTGATCAGGTATGAAGTCTGCGACGGTTGCAACCTTGCGGCTGCGCATGTCGGTCATCTGCTGGTGATTATCCGATTCGTAGGAGATGTTGCCCGTGTCGATATCCTTCTCGATGCCCCCGACCCGATAGATGTAGTCCTCATCGCCCGGGGCCGCCCAGACGCGAGCCTGGGTCGCCGGATTGCGGGCGAAGACCTGTTTGTGTCCATTCTTGTCCAGGATGGGGTTGTTCAGGTCGGGGCGTGCGGTGGGAATGGGGGCATAGCTGTCGAAATCCGGCAAGGGCCAAAGCTCGGAAGCATTGGCGATGTAACCGTCGGTCAGCAGTATGACCGGCGTCATGTGCCGCAACGAGATGCGTACCGCTTCGATGGCGGTGTCAAAACAGTCCCCGGGCGAGCGCGAAGCAATCACGGGAATTGGAGTATCGGCATTGCGGCCGTACACCGCCTGGTAAAGATCGCTCTGTTCGGTTTTGGTCGGCATGCCAGTGGATGGACCGGCCCGCTGGGAGTTCACCACGACCAGTGGCAGTTCGGCAGCGACCGCCAGACCCAGGGCTTCCGTCTTGAGGGCGATCCCGGGACCGGAACTCGAAGTGATACCCAGTTTGCCGGCAAAGGACGCACCAATTGCGCTGCAGATGGCGGCAATTTCATCTTCAGCCTGGAAGGTGGTCATGCCTGCATCTTCCTGCCCTGCAAGGTGGTGCAGAATCGAAGACGCCGGTGTGATCGGGTAGGAGCAGAACATCATCTGGGTGTCGGCCAGTTCGCCTGCGGCGATCAACCCCAGCGCCAGAGCTTCACCACCGGTGATGGTTCGATATTCGACCGCAAGCAGTGGTGCTTCGGGGATGGCGTGCTGCGCAAGGGTTGCGCCAAGTTCCGCGGTTTCTCCGTAGGCGTGTCCAGCGTTCAGAGCCGCCAGATTGCCTGACACCAGTGCTTCGTCCTTGCTGAAACGTTTGCGGATCCAGTCGGCGGTGGGTTCGCGTGGCTGGTCGAACATCCACAGAATCAACCCCAGCGCCCAGAAATTCTTGCATCGCTGGGAGTCCTTGGTGCCCAGACCAAAGGGTTTCACCGCTTCCAGCGTGTGATGTGCGATATCAACCCTGCAAACCTGATAGTCAGCCAGCGAGCCGTCGTCCAGCGGGTTGCTGTCCAGGTCGGCGCGGCGCAGGCGCTGCTCCGTGAAGGCGCTTTCGTCAACGATGACGAGTGCGCCTGACGTCAGCCTCGACAGATTGACGACCAGAGCGGCCGGATTGAGAGCGACCAATACATCCGGGGCATCGCCTGGCGTGGTAATCCGATCACCGCCGAACTGGATCTGGAATGCCGACACGCCAAATCGCGTCCCTGCCGGTGCGCGGATCTCTGCGGGAAAGTCCGGGAAGGTCGCGAGGTCGTGACCAGACAGTGCGGATGCATTGGTGAACTGTGCACCCTGTAACTGAATGCCGTCGCCTGAGTCGCCGGCGAAGCGTACGACGTGGCTGGTCTTCTCCCAAAGTTCCTTGCTGTTCATGTACTTGTGCGAGCTGAAAGGGCGCGGAAGTTTAAGTCATGACTGACGGTTTTACTGTGCTTTTTTTTGCATATCCATAGGCAACGGCAGGGGCACTCCGGGAATGCGTCAGCCGCGATGTGGTCAATGCCTGCTGAATCGACAATGACAAGGGTGAGTCGACTGACTACCATCCGGCCTTCTCATCAACAGGTTCAGTCCGGAACACATGACCGGTACGCAGGGCGTTTTCACGACTCGCAAATTGCAGGCACTGCTGGACGCCCGGCTGTCGCCTGAGGTCAACAATCGGGCCCGACTGGCCGAGACCATGACGCGGCATGGGCAGTCCATTTCCGTGCACGGAGTGGACGCCTGGTTCAAACACACGGATTCCAACTATGCCATCGAGCGTGAATCGCTGGATCCGGAACGTCCTTCGTACGCGTTGCCGAAGGCACGCTGGGACGTCCTTTTCGAGATTTTTGCTGTCCCTCCGGAACAGATCGAACTGGACGACGCGGAGTTTCGCCGCTGGTGTTATGCCCAGGCACGCAATCGTCGTCAGCCACCTGCACCGCGCCAGAGTCGTGTGGCGTGCTGTTTTCATCCCAGGGATCAGGGCTACCTGGCGGACGATCGGCACTGGTTCAGCAGCGAGAAGATAGAGGTCGTGGAATTGTCGGCCCCCAGCAACCATTCCGATTGGTCGGTGATGCGAACGCTGAAGGATGTCGACGTCGTGGTGGTCTACCTGAGCACCAGGATTGCAGACTGGCCGCTGCTTGCGGAACTGCAGGATGTGCTGCAGCAGTCGCAGACACCGGCGATTGGCATCTCGATCGATGGTTTTGTTGCAACGGGTTTTGCGTTGCCAGTGTTCAACTCTGGCGATCTCGGGCACCGGCAGGCGATCAG
>JBGSHJ010000056.1:0-8994 GCA_041752315.1 Pseudomonadales bacterium | reverse complement strand
TGCCATCGCCAAGGCTGCAAGAACAATCAAGCACATGGACTGGTTCGAAGTCATCGATAGTCGAGGGCATATGGACAACGAAAAAATTGCGTTCTGGCAGACGACCATCAAGATCGGTTTCCGTCTGGAGGACTGAGCTGACAGTTACCCGCCGAGAACGATTGCACTGACCTGCCCAGGAACACCATGAGCAGTCGTCCCGAGGGGAAGCGCGCATGAATGCGCACTTCCCTGGCGACAGCCACTTCGACCTGTGGTGCAACGGGTTCCGACGGCCGCGTCTATGCGCGGTCGGGCACCGCCAGCAGCAGATCCGCCAGGTCATTGGCATGCTCTTCCTCCACCGCCAGAATCGTTTCCAGCATCCGGCGAGTGGTGGGATCCTTACGGCCCAGCAGATTGATGAATTCACGATAGCTGTCAATGGCAACACGCTCGGCAACAAGATCCTCGCGGATCATCTCTGACAGGTCGCTACCTTCAACGTATCCTGCGTGACTGCGGCCGAGCAGGCTGCCCGGATAGAAGTCAGGTTCACCGCCCAATTGGACAATTCGCTGGGCAATCAGATCGGCATGACCCAGTTCTTCGTTGGAATGCGTCAGGAATTCTGCCGCCACGGTTTGCGAGTGAATGCCCCGAGCCATGAAATGGTGACGTCGGTAACGCAGTACGCAGACCATCTCGGTGGCAAGCGCGTCATTCAACATTCCCAGCACGACACCGAGATCGGCGTCATAGCCTTTGGTGACGGCACCTTGCTCAAGGTCCTGGCAGGCCAGTGTTCGCCGTTCCCCGGCGCTTGCAGATTCAAGTTCATGATTCATGTCGGGTCCACCGGAAAGTTGTCTTCGGACGGGGCAGCGGCAGGGTTGTCGGAGCGCGAGAAACGATCCATGGCATTGCTCCAGTTGGCTACGGACCACCAGTTTTTCAGGTAGGCGGGCCGCCTGTTTTCATGCTTCAGATAGTAGGCGTGTTCCCACACATCGTTGACCAGCAACGGGTAATGACCCTGCTGCAGGGGATTGTCGTGCCCGGAGGTGGTCACGATGCGCAGCTCAGATTCTTTTGGCCCGTTCGACGGCTTGTCTTTTTCTACCACCAGCCATACCCATCCTGAACCGAAGTGGCCGGATCCGGCGGCTTCAAAAGCAGTCTTGAACTGATCAAGGTTGCCAAACTGATCATTGATTGCACCAGCCAGGGAGCCGGAAAGCGCCGCTCCGCCCGGAACGGACATGGACTGCCAGAACAGGCAGTGATTGACATGCCCGCCAGCATTATTCAAGACCGCGCCGCGGATCGACTGCGGAATCGATTGTGGATTGACCAGGAGCCAATGCGCCGTCCGCTTGCGCAGAACCGGATACGGCGCAAGCAACTCGTTGAGCTTGTCCACATAACCGGCATGGTGTTCATCGTGATGGAGTGTCATCGTGCGAGCGTCAATGTGCGGCTCGAGTGCACCGTAGCTGTAAGGGAGGGCGGGAAGCACATGGAGTGCCACGCCGCTGGATGTGGATTCAGACTGTATCGCAGCAGCCAGAGCTTTCATTGCATTCTCCTGGATTCGATTGGATAACCACTCTGCGGCAGACTCCTTTCGGGGTCTGTATGTTTACGTACGAACGGGAGCTACAAATGAGTACACGACGTGAGCGCGATTCCCTCGGTGAGCTGGAAGTTCCGGCAGAAGCGCTGTATGGCATCCATACCGCGCGCTCCCTGAACAACTTCAATGCGGGCGGCGAGCCGGTGCCAATCGAAATCATCCATGCCATGGCATCGTTGAAACGTGCCTGTGCAGGTGCGAACCACGCCCTCGGACTTCTTGACGACAACAAGCGCAAGGGTATCGACGCCGCCTGCAGCCGTATCCTGTCAGGATCGCTGGATGACCAGTTTCCGATCGATGTCTTCCAGGCCGGCAGTGGTACCTCGTCGAACATGAATCTCAACGAGGTCATCGCCAATGTGGCCAATGAAACATTGGGAGGGCGACGTGGTGAACGCATTCCGGTACATCCCAACGACGATGTGAACATGGGACAGTCATCGAACAGCATTTTTCCGTCTGCAATTCGCATCGCCGCTGTGGTTCTGAGCGCGCCCATGCTGTCCAGCATCACGTTGCTCATCAACGCTCTGGACGGAAAGGCAGTCGAATTCAGGAGTGTGGTCAAGGCAGGCAGAACCCATCTGCAGGACGCAGTGCCCATGACCCTGGGTCAGGAATTTTCTGCCTGGGCGAGGGCTCTACGGAAGGACATCGTGAGAATAACTCACGCAGTGGAAGCCAATCTGGAACTCGGTGAAGGTGGAAACGCCATTGGTACCGGCATGAACACCAGACCCGAGTTTCGCGCATTGATCATCGGTGAACTCGTCGCGCTTTCTGGCTTGCCATTTCGCGTTGCACAAAACGGAGTCGAACTGACCCAGTTCCTGACCGACCAGGCGGCGCTTTCTGCAGCGCTGCGTCTGACCGCTCAGGACATCGGCAAGATCTGCAACGATCTTCGGCTGCTTTGCTCCGGGCCGAATACCGGGCTCGCAGAAATCATCCTTCCGGCAGTCGAACCGGGTTCGTCCATCATGCCAGGCAAGATCAACCCCAGCATTGTCGAGGCAACCAACATGGCGATGCTCCAGATCATGGGTCATGACCACGCGGTTCAGCTAGCCTCATCGGCCGGCCAGCTGGAACTCAACACGCACATGCCTGTACTTGCTCTGAACCTTGTGAAAACCATGCGCCTGATGGATCGCGCCTGTGCGCAGTTGGCAGGCAAATGCATCGTTGGTATTCAGGCAAATGTCGAAAACTGTTTTCGCCATTTCGAGATGAGTGGTGCCATGGCCACGATACTCAATCCCTTACTCGGTTATGATCGCGTCAGTGCGCTTGTCAAGGAAGCGCTTGCACAGAACAAGACGGCAAAGCATATCGTCGTCGAGAAGGGGATCCTCTCCGCCGAAGAATTCGAGACCCTGGTCAGGGACTCGATCAGATCGAGTCCCTGAGCACCAACACGACACACGCGAGAAGAATCCGGAAAGTCCCTTCCCTGGGACGTCCGCACACACCGGCTCGACTAAGGTGTGCGCGCGGATTTTGAACGACTTCAGTTTTTTGCGTAGTTTGCCTCGGCAGTGCTGATGCAGTCCCGACGTTCCTGATTGGCAAATCGGTCACATTGCTCTTTGGCCACAGCCAGCGATGCGTCCTGCTTTACATCCGCGGCTTCTTCGCGAGCGTCTTTCTTGGCATCCGCTTCCTGTTCAGCAGCTTCCATGGTTGCTTCCTTGCCAGTTGCACTGGCATCGGACAGCTTCATTTGCAGTGTGGCGTCGGCCTTCTTGATTTCGAACGCTCGCTCGGCGTCCTGCCTGCATACGTCTTCCGGATTGCCTGACAAGTCATCACATCGCTCCTTGGCGACCCCGATTTCTGCATCGGCCTTGGCAATTGCCAGTTCGTAGGTGTGTTGCGCCGAGGGCTCATTTCTCGCTGCCAGCTCAGCTGCTTCCACCCACTTGCGTCCATCGGCCTCTTTATCGCAAATATCTTTTGCATTGCCCGTCAGCGTTCCGCAAGGCTCACCACTATTGGACACAACGGTGTCGGTGTTCATCTGCGAGGTGTCTGATCTGCTTACCGCCTGGTCACATCCAGCCAGCCCCATCCCGAGCACAATCGTCAGCGCGTAAAGCGGTAGTTCCATTTTCATACAATTCACCTTTTCTTAGGACATTGGTCGATACACGGCGAGAGTGAGCCTGCGGTTCGCACTGTTCTGTTCTCTAACACACACTGGTCGTCACCGATCATTTGTGAATAACTTTCCCATTGCGTGTGTCAGCGTACAGTCGTCCCTGACCTGATTGAGCACGATGGCGCTCTGGGTCTGTGCAGTTCGCAGCGCGGATAGAAGCCTCCCTCCTCCCCCCCCCCCAAGGGTTACAGGCTTTGCACAACCCAGTCTTACCCGTCTGCATGAACCCTCATGCAGACGGGTTTCCTTTCTCCAACGATTCAAACCGACGGCGGACTGACAAGAGGCAATGAATCAGACATGCATTGTTTGCATGTACGGTGTGCAACAGACGAAGCGCCAGTGTCGTCATATCCTCAGATTGAATTACCTGACGTTTTTTTGGGTAGAAGATGGAGAATTTTCATGTCGACAAAACAGTTCGTAACGGTCAGAAACGCAGTGATTCTTGCCGCGACCGTCGTCGGTCTCCTCATCCTGTTGGTGATTTCCTCCCGATTTCTGGGTGGCATGGGAGGAATTTTCCAATGAAACGAATCTGCTTCCTTTCGCCGGACGTAGCTCATACGGAGCGTCTGGTGGATCTGCTTCTCAAACGTGATATCGCGAAGGACCACATCTACGTGGTGACCAATCAGGAGGTCGCCGCAGGCACCCTCCCGGGCGCAGGTCCGGATTCCACCGACTTTCTGCCTGCCTACGTGCGAGGTGTTTCCATCGGCGGCGTTGTCGGCCTGTTGGCGGGACTGACGGCGGTTGCCTTCCCGCCCATCGGTTTTGTGTTTGGTGGTGGCGCGGTCCTTGTATCTACCCTGGCAGCTGCGGGGCTTGGTGGTCTGATGTCGGGGATTGCTGGCGCAGCCTTTGCCAATTCGCGACTGAACGAATTCAAGGAAGCCATTGCGGCCGGACAATTGCTGGTGATGGTGGATCTGCCCCCAAACAGGGTTACGGAAATCGAATTGGCAATCCGGCAGGCTGACCCGTCGATTCAACTGATGGGCGTGGAGCCGCCAACACCGGTTTTTGGCTGACGTCAGTCTTCATCAAGGGGACAATCCGTCATTACCCATCCCCGGAGTCCGGCAGTCGCGATCGCGATGGGGAGCGGCGCTCCCCTTCGCCAGGCTTTGATCACATCCCGTTTTCCCGCACCACTTCCCATCACCAGCACGTCAGCAGTCGAGCGCAGCGCAAGCAAGCCCAGACTGACTCGAAGATGCGGAGGTTTGGGCGCCGAACGCACGGCCACCGTCCACGCTCCTGGGTCCATGGTCTGCCCTGGAAAGAGACTTGCCGTGTGACCATCCTCACCCACGCCCAGCAATACCAGATCAAACGGCACCTCTGCCTGCACGAGCGTGGTGTACCTGACCGCTGCAGCATCCACACCAAGCTCGGTCGGGATGTCATGGATGTGGGAGGCTGGCATCGGGACGTGGTCCACAAGACAGTCGCGTACCATACGGCTGTTGCGTTCCGGATCGTCCCTGTCGACACACCGCTCATCCGTAAAATAGATATGCCAGCAGGACCAGTCGGTTTCCGCGTGACGAAGCATTCTGTACACCACCGCCGGTGACCGTCCGCCGGCCATCACCAGAGAGAAACGTTGCCGACTCAAGATCGCCGATTGCGCGCAGGAAAGGATGAACCCTGCTGCGGCGTCATTCAGATCGACTTCGTGGTCGAAGGTGCGCCATTTCAATGACATGACAACTCTCTTTATATCGGATCAGAGTCAGGTATCAGCGGGATCGTCAGCTGCACTGCCTCGGCGCCGGGACCATTCACGAAGATTCTGCAATGGCAAAACATCTACAGGAAACAAAGAGCGCGCTCATTCAAGACTGCAAAACCCTGATCGTTCGACACCTGCGCCAAGGAATCCGTTACGCCAAGTGTGCACCGTCTTGCGGAACACAAGCGGTTGAAGTGAAAAATCGCCCGCAGATGCAGCGCTCGTCCGGATCAACCTTGACGGCATTCAGAACATCGCCTCCACTGACGCGGACTCGCCCGTCGCTGAGCGGTGCACAAAAGCGGATAAAAACCGACAGACGTCAGATCAACGGTGGGTCGCTGTCGCGTGATGGATAACGATGTGCGGCGATCGCGTCGATGAAATCCGAAGCGATCCCGGCTGCATCCGCAGCTTCAGCCCGCAGGATACCCAGGTCTTCATCCATGGCCTGCCTGATGCCTGCCATTTCCAGCAAACCCCGTCCGACGCCCAGGGCGAGAATCGGCTTGCAGTGCCTGAACTGGTCCTTGATGTACTCCAGTGTCTGTCCATTGCGCCCGAGCGTCTGGATGGTTTCATTTCCGTCAGGCAGCACCAGCGCATCGAACAGGACTGACGGGGAGTTTTCCATCGACCTGTCCGCTTCTACTTCCCCGCCGTCATCGCTGACGAACATTCCTACCCGTGGACCCACAAAGTGAACAACGGCACCTGCCTCCACCAACACACCGTAAAGGGCGAGGAGGGACGCATGGTGGACGCCATCCGCGACCAGCACGGCGATCTGTCGAGTACGGATACCTCGCTCCCCCGGCAATGCCATCAGTGAGAGCGCTGGGGAGGCGGTCACCTCGGGCGATTGCGGATCGTCGATGGCCTTCGGCATGGCGTCGGGTACCGTCATTCCCAGACCGGTTGCTACATCCCCAGCGAGCTCTGGTGAAACATTGACCAGCGAGGAGATCATGCGTTCACGTATGGCCGGCACGCCGACCTTGCTCAACTCGAAGCGGAATGCGGCTGCAATATGCGCCTTCTCCATGGCCGTCTGGCTATTGAAGAACAACGTGGCCTGCGCATAGTGCTCGGCGAACTTCACCGGTTTCCCGCGCACCTTGTCCTCTGCAACGGCCTCAGGGAACGAAACGAATCCAGCGGCTCCGGCTTGAAAAGGGCAGCCTCCCCCCAGAGAATTTGGTTCGTACGCAACACGTCCACGATGCAGCGCCTGGCGGTGCAGGCCGTCGCGCTGGTTGTTCTGCACCGGGGCAAGCGGCGAATTGATAGGGATCTCGTGGAAATTGGGGCCACCCAGTCGGGTGATCTGCGTATCGATATAAGAATGGATGCGACCGGCAAGCAACGGATCGTTCGAAAAATCGATGCCCGGGATGACATGCGCCGCGCAGAACGCGACCTGCTCGGTTTCTGCAAAGAAGTTGTCCGGGTTGCGATTCAGCACCATGCGTCCGACAGGCAGGATCGGGACGAGTTCCTCCGGCACCAGCTTGGTCGAATCGAGCACATCGAAACTGAAGCCGTCGGCCTGTTCTTCGCTGAAAATCTGCAGCCCCATTTCCCATTCCGGGAATTCGCCCGACTCGATGGCTTCCCACAGGTCGCGCCGATGGAAATCAGGGTCCGCGCCAGAGATTTTCACGGCCTCGTCCCAGACGAGTGAATGTGTTCCCTGGAGCGGCTTCCAGTGGAACTTGCAGAATACGGATCGCCCCTGGTCGTTGACCAGGCGAAACGTGTGTACGCCAAACCCTTGCATCATGCGCAGGCTGCGCGGTATCGCGCGATCCGACATCACCCACATCAGCATGTGGGTAGACTCAGGCATCAGTGACACGAAGTCCCAGAACGTGTCATGCGCCGAAGCCGCCTGTGGCATGCCGTGGTGAGGTTCCGGTTTGACGGCGTGGACCAGATCCGGAAACTTCATCGCATCCTGGATGAAAAATACCGGCATGTTGTTGCCGACCAGGTCCCAGTTGCCGGCGTCGGTATAAAACTTCACTGCGAAACCACGCACGTCTCGCGCGGTATCTTTGGAGCCGCGTTCGCCAGCCACCGTGGAAAATCGCACAAACACAGGGGTGACTTTGCCTTTTTCGGTGAACGGCGCCGCCCGGGTGTATTGGGTCAGCGCATCGTAGGATTCAAAATAACCGTGCGCACCTGAGCCCCGTGCATGGACTATTCGCTCCGGTATTCGTTCGTGATCGAAGTGCGTGACTTTTTCCCGGAGAATGAAATCTTCGAGCAACGATGGCCCACGCAGCCCAGCCTTCAGTGTGTTCTGATTGTCGCCGATGCGAACCTCTTGATTGGTCGTCAGCGGCTGATCGCTTGCATCGACCCTGACTTGCTCGAGTGAGGCGACGGTAGCGTTGGTTCCGAGCCGCGCTGCGCCGCCGGTTTTGGCAGTGCCGGCTGATTCGGTCATTGTGCTCGCGGTCAATGCACTGGAACCTTTCTCAACAGTCAATCCAGCCGGTGGCGCCACCGCGTTGTCGTGACCGTACTCGCGTCCCTTGTTGCTGTTGTAGGGCATCGCGCCAACAAAATCGTCGCTCGCGATGGCCTGCGCCACAACGATGTCGTTGGTCCTGAGCATGGCGTCGGCTGCTGGGGCGGATGAGGCGGATGAGGCGGATGAGGCGGATTTCGCAGCCTTGTGTCTCACACGCGATGCTGCTACTGGCTTTTTCTTCATGGCCATACTTTTCCTCCGGGCGGGGACTGTGGGCGCGTCAGGTCAAATCGTTCTGAGGATTGCCCGCATTGAGTGCATGCAACGCATTGCCATTCCTGGCGCACGTCGGTACAAGCTCGCAGTCATGGCACTTCCGTTCCAAATGGGAGGGAGTACTTCCGCATCGGGAAATGGATAGTCCGATCGAACCGCTAACAGGCTTCGATTATCAGGTCACTGACAATAGCGCTCTGTGCGTTACCAAACGGCGCACCAGAAAACGCTCGTCCCCCCACCCCTCTGTGCGCGTCTGCACCGAAGCGGACAGATGTGTCTGGGATAATCTTGTTACTGGTTAGGCTGTACAACACCCGACCGGATGAGTGCCGCGCTGCTTGTCCAGGCAAGCCTCCACGTTCGAAATGTCTCCATACAAAAATGGAACGCCAGATGAGTACATTCCAACGCCGAATCGGCGCATTTTTCATGAACAGGTCGTTGACTCGTTCAGTCCCCGGTGGGTAAGCAAACGTTGGAGCAGGCAGGAGTGCAGCTGGGTCCCCAGGCAAACGGCAAACCAGCATCGACCCGCAGTGAAGGTCCGGCCATGTTCGATTCGTTGAGCGAATTGCCACGAGTCCTGATGGAAGCCACGCTGCTCGGGGTCACCTGGAGCATCCTCAGGGCCAATGCGCCCCGGGGTGACGGTCATCCCGTCATGGTGTTGCCCGGCTTCATGGGCGGCGACGAATCAACGCTGCTGCTGCGAC
>JBGSHJ010000055.1:0-40081 GCA_041752315.1 Pseudomonadales bacterium | reverse complement strand
GCCGCATGTCCGGCCTGGCGCGCGCGCTCGGCAACGAGCGCCTGGCGATGAAGCCGCACAGTCCGGTCAATCGTGCCTTCCTCACACGGCTGGTTGGTGCGTCAACTGAAGCTTGCGATCGGCGACCGGACTGAACCATGTACATTGCGGAGATTCTGCGGCGCACCAAGCTCATCGGCAATCCAGCGTTCACCACGACGAGTCACGGCCACTCCGAAAGTGGCGAGCCAGCGCCCACCTTCTTTGGACGCCGTGAATTCCTTCTCCGCTTCTACCAGGTACCCTCGGGCAACCAGCGCGGTTGCCATATTCACAGCCAGGCGCCCGGCCAGATGGTCATAACAGGTTCGCGCATCATGCATCGCGGGATTCGCAGGACCCGTCGGCCGACCAGGCGAGTTCAGATGCTGTGTGGGCCCGACCGTCGAGCAAAGCCGAGAGCATGTGCGAACGGGCCTGATCTCCCAGCAGTGCCCCAATTCTGGCAATACTTGGTTGCGTGGGATTGCCATTACAGCGAAGCCTCTATGCCGTGGACAGACACCAAGGTGAAGTGACGGACTTGTCGACACTGGCGATTCTGGCCTTGCACATCAATGGATCGATGCCATTTAGCCAAGAATGGCTACTTTGGGCATATCCGAACAAGGGATGCATCGATGGCAATGACCGCGCAGCATAAAAACCGCCCAGTTCCGTGAAGCCATTCGCGAATGGTCATCAGCCTATGGGCACGATAAGCAATTGCCCGGCGCGCTTGGGAAACTGGCGGAATGCGAAGCAGTGAGCATGTATCGAACAACATGGCGGCAAACAAAGCGGGATGGTTTCTACGGTTTTGTATACACCTGATCACAGATCAACGGCAGTGAGTGCAACTACTGAATTGTCTCCGTCTCATCCGCTCGATCAAGACGTGCAGCCAGCCGAGTCATGATCTCCTCTTCCATCGTCCACCCATTCGCAACAGCAGCCTCGCTGAGCTTCCTGTAGAGGGCTGAGGGTTGTTTCCAGTTCAGTATCTGTAGTCGGCTCCATTCTGGCTGCTGCGCGGCATGGTGACGTGGTGATCGTACTATGAAGCATTCGTTTCGGTGTACGTTGAATCGAGGCAGGGTCACACTTCAGTTCCAAGGTGCTATAACAGTTCAGTGCCGTACACGTCAGTTCACGCACTGCTCTTTCAACAAGGCGGTCAATGCGGGCTCAAGGTATGCGAATCCGTGATTGGTGAGATGCAATCCCTGCTGGCCGTCATGCGGGACGAGTCCAAGGACCTCCCGAAGGAAAGCCGCGAAGCGAAAACCGGGTACTTTACCGGGTACAAAATACGATGATTGCCGGATGAATTCAGCAATACCAGGCTTTCGCCAGGGAAATTGCGATTTAACGCCTAGCCGGTAACAAATCTTCCTGGATCGGATCCGGGTACCTGGCTACAGAGTCGTCGACGGTGGTGCACTCGTCGCCCGTGAATCGGAGCGCATCTCAGACCGTGTATCTCCCCGACGGTTACCTCGCCCGAGTGCACCTGGTGTGCCGGCAGGCAGGACCATGGCAGTGGAGCCCGTTGTCGATCAGTCCGCTTTGGTGTGTTTTAGGCTGATTGCAGAAAAGTAGAGCCGATTTCCTACAGACACGTACGACGTGATCGGGCGAAATGCTTGGGTGACGTTGGGGCTGTTTGCGTTGCTTCGCCGGTCTCGTGACTTCGACACGAGACCCGCGAGAGGCTTCGTGCGAATGCACCGGGCATGTTGTGCGGGAATAGTACTTCGCAGACTGGCGCAGTGTTTCACGTCGTACATACGGATTGGACAACTCGCAGGATGATTGCAGACGCCTGTATCGGTGTACGGACAGCGGGCAGGCTGAACAGAAGAGGGCGCTGGGCCATGCACTCTTTGCCGCACTCAGCAGTGGATGCAAAAAACGCCGTCAACCTTGGGTCGGAATCCGCCAGGCCCGTTGGGGACGACATTCCGGTTGTGCCTTGTGCACGAGTGTTTGTGTTGTTGCTCGGATTGGTCCTGGTGAGCTGGATCGCAGCGGCAACCTGAAATCCTGACCGGTTTTCCGTGGGAAGCTTCCGCGAATTATCCGGTCATCCGGGATGAATTATCCGGTCATCCGGGATGAAGAAGATGTCGGGGCGGTATGTCGGCTGGACGAGGTCGGGCTGTGGCCCCAAACCGGGCCATTACCCGCGCTTCCTCTTCGCCGTGCGTCCACGTCATACTCATGCCCGTTCAGTCCCTCCGTACAGGAAGTAGCGGCGCACACTTCCCACTTTCCGAGGTCGACAATGAATCGGCTCTATCTTGATTCCGCCAGAAAGGCTGGGTTGTTCCTGGAATCACAGCGGATCGAAGGCCCGGGAGGAGCGCTGTGGCAGCGAAATGCAGCGCTGCCCGGCCGGCCTGTGCACTCCCTGTACCATGGCAGCGCAGGTATCATTCTCTTTTACATTGAACTGCATCGTGCCACTGGTGAAACGCAGTGGTTGTCCGTTGCCCGTTCAGCTGGCGATGAGTTGTGTCATTACATCCAGCAGAAACTCGATGGCGGTGAGCACCTCACCATTGGTCTCTTCACCGGTTGGCCCGGATACGTCTTTGTACTCGATCAGTTGAGCCTCGCCACGGGAGATCAGACCTTCCGCGCGATGGCCCAATCCGTCTACCTGCAGATTCTTGCACAGGCGAGTGAGATCGGCGCAGGCATTGGCTGGATCGAACCGATGCCGTTCTCCGATATCACAGGACACACCGGTGATCGGGAAATCCACGACCTGTCAGTGGGTGCGGCGGGTGTCGGTTTGGTGTGCCTGTATGCCCACGAGCGCGAACTGCATCCAGAGGCACTGGATCATGCTCGGCGCATCTGCGACCGACTGCTGGAAGTTGGCGAAAGTACGCCAGATGGCAAACGTTGGACAGTGATGTCCGACATGCCGTGGACTTTCAACGCTCCGAACTTTGCACACGGTGCGGCGGGGGTGGGTTACCTGCTGGCGAGGACCTTTCAGGCAACTGCAGACGTACGATACCTTGACGCGGCGCAGGAGGCGGGCTCTTACGTCATGTCGCGGAGTTATCCGAGCGGGAGCGGCCATCTTGTGTGTCATACCGAGGACCGGCAACCACCGGACCTTTTTTACCTGGGTGTCTGCCACGGGCCTGCCGGAACGGGCCGTCTGATGCATCTGTTGCATGCTCTGACCGGCGATCTGCAGTGGAGTCACTGGCTGCGAGGCAATGTCGTTGGATTGATCGCAACCGGCGCGCCGGAATATCGATCGCCCGGGTTGTGGCAGAACTACGGTCAGTGTTGCGGAGACGCGGGAATCGGTGACTATGCGTGTTATCTGCTGCGCGCCACCGGTGACGCGATGTACCGGGACCTTGCGCAGCGTATTGCCGGGCAGCTCATTCAGAGCAGAGCAGAGGGTTACGTCGGATATGCCTGGCAACAGGCCGAACACAGGAGCCGACCGGACTTCCTCGAGACCCAGACCGGTTATATGCAGGGTGCCGCCGGTATTGGCAGTTTCCTGCTGCATCTCGCTACCGTGGACGACAAAAAGCCTTCGAAGATCACTCTGCCGGATGTACCTTTCCCTCAAGCGCCGCACTGGCAGGCTTTTTCCCAGCCGGTTCCACGCGATGCTGAATCGCACTGAGGAGCACTTCCGATGTCTGTAACGGAGTTGGTTGTTATTTCGAACAATGTCGAACACAGCCGAGTGCTTGCACTGCAACTCCAGGGAATCCTCTACATCGATGACCGGAAGGACACTGGAACCCTCCCTTTCCGCGCGTTGATGCGTCTGCCTCTGGAAAGTCTGCCAGGTATTGACCCGGCCAGTCTCGAACGTGTGTCAGTGGGAACGTATCGCGTGACGCCCCGGGAGATCAAGAGTGGAACCATGACGGTCGTATCAGTGCATGCCATGATTCGTCACCCTGATCTGTCGCATGCGCAAGCCGATAGGCATTGGCATCACCAGCATGGGCCGCTTGCGTTGATCCACCATCCCTGCATGAGTCAATACATCCAGTTGTCGGTGGATGAGTGTCTCTCCGGTCCAGCCTATGACGGCTTTGCGCTGTGTGGATTTGCCTCACTGGATGATCTGAAACAACGTTTTTTCGCAGGGCCAGCGAGTGTTGATGTCATCCGCGTCGACGTCGGGAAGTTTTCCGACGTGCGTCGTTCTCCCCGTCGTCTTGTTGCCGAGGTGGTGCAATCCTGAGGAGCCGAATAGGCAGCCAGAGGGTGACGGTTCGTGGACGAAGGGTGGACAAGACAGGGTAAGCAGATCGCCTCAGCGCAACTTCAGCAACAGCATGAGCATCAGCGGTGTGCCAATCGCCTGCAGCAGCATGAACCGCACCAGCACCTGCGTGCCGGACCAACCGAGATTCTTGCGCATGTGATCGTGAAGCGGATAACGCACGTTGCGGAAGATCGGGATACGGAAAAAACGCAGCAACGCTACCTTCAACAAACCCGTGCCGCCGTTCACGAGCACCACGGTCGCCACCACGATGACCAGAAGTGGATTGCCGCTGGCGAGCACCAGCACACCAATCAGCAATCCGATCGGCCGGGATCCTGCGTCACCCATCAGGACTACACTCGGGTAGCAGTTGTACCAGATGTACCCGGCCAGACAGCCGACCATGGCAAACGCAAAGAGCGACCACTCGGGTCCACTCTCATAATGCGGGACCAGGAGGTAGGCGGATATCGCTACGTGGCCAACGATGCCATAGAGGATTGCACCGAGAAATACCAACGCCATCGCTGACAGGCTCCCGGAGAGTCCATCGACACCGTCCGTGGCATTGGTGGAGTTGATTGTCACCCAGATCAACATCGAGCCGAGCGCTACGAACATCCATGCGTCGACGTGCAACGAGTTCTTGACGAAAGGCAACCAGACATCAAAACCGCTGAAGTGGCATACCGCTATGGCTGCAGTCACGCTGATCAGCAAATCAAACGCGCCTAGTGCATATTCGCTCCAGCCACCGCGGGTGCGATCGTCCAGAAAGCCCACGAGCATCGCCGCGAGCATACACGCGATTATCAGCAGGTACGGCCACTGCAACGGCATGACCAACAAGGCCACGATACTGAAGATGGGCACGAAGATGACCCCGGCGCCCATCGGTTTACCCACGCTCTTGTCGGCATCGACTGCATAGGCACGACCCTGATCCTTCGGCAGCAGGTGCCAGTATCTTGGCAGCGCCCAGAAAGTGAGTACCGCAGCCAGAGCCGCGGCCAGACCAGCGAGGAACAGGTAGCTGGTGAACAGCCGCAGCGGGCCGAAGAGGTGGCCAAAGTGCTCAGCGAGGGATTGAAGAATGGTCTGATCGTCCTGGCAGGTGCGGCATCGATATTATCAACATTGGCAGCGATTCGTGAGACGGCCAACAATTCTGCTGCGCCGCGGCACGATCATCGCGCCCCTGTGGATTGTTTCGTCACCCAATGCGGTTGCAACAAGGGCTGGCATCGCTATCCTGCCTCTTCAATTCTTCCAACTTCAGGAGCATTCAGATGTCAAACCGAACCGGTCCGCTGGTCGCCATCCTTGGCATGATGGTACTGCTCGCGACGAGCGACTTCACGCTGGTTTCTCAAGCTCACGCACAGGAAGACACCACGTCACCCGACTCCATCAGGGGAGCCCTTGAACGTCAGATGGGGAAGCAGGCCAAGGTGCACCTGGTATCGGGCAAGGATCTCGAAGGGAAAGTGACTTCGATTGACTCTGAGGTTGTTCTTGTCTCTGAACTGACCGGCATGGAGTTTTTCAGCGCGACGGTGCGAATCGACCAGGTCGCTGCAGTCATTGTCAGGACGCAGGGCCGCTGAAGCGGCTCCTTCCGAGGTCAATCCCGACGGGTTCCCTCGACGATGAGCGCGCCGCGACGGTGTGGTACCGCGGACGCTGATCATTTCAGGCGTGGTCCGTCCTGGGCTGGAAGATCGACAGGTCCAGTTCCTCGGCAAGCGAGCGAACTGCAGCAAGTCCCGCCACGCTGTTACCCTTTGCGCCGAGCGCTGGTCCAAAACAGGCAATCGAACAACGTCCTGGCACGATGGCGAGCAACCCACCGCTGACGCCACTCTTGGCCGGCAAACCGACTTCTACGGCAAATTGCCCAACCTCATCGTACAAACCGCAGGTGAGCATGACAGCCAGCAGTTTGCGGTTCTGCTTGGGATCCAGAATGGCGCGTTGAAGCAAAGGGTCGATACCACCGTTCGCAAGAAACAAACCCATGCGTGCAAGGCCCGTGGCAGTCGTCAGGATGGCACATTGCCGGATATAGGTCTCGCAGGTCAGCATCGGGTCGTCGATGATTTCGAAATGACGCATGTAGTTTGCGAGCGAACGATTGCGAAAGCCCGTACGCCATTCCGAACGGTATACATCCTCGTCAACCTCAAAAGCACCTTTCGGACAGAGGGTCCGCAGGAAATTCTGGAAATGCAGGATTTTCTGCTCGACTGTTGCTCCGTGCAGACGACCAGACACCACGATGGCTCCTGCATTGAT
Organism: Pseudomonadales bacterium; assembly: GCA_041752315.1. Classification (GTDB taxonomy): domain Bacteria; phylum Pseudomonadota; class Gammaproteobacteria; order Pseudomonadales; family Azotimanducaceae; genus SYFY01. The sequence goes on along the minus strand of JBGSHJ010000055.1, from coordinate 33,504 downwards.
AAGCGGGTTGCGCGGTTTGCCGTGCTCTTCTTCCAGTCGAACGATGGAGTGGAAAGCATCCCCACTCGGCTCTACACCCACACGATCGAACACCGCTTCATCACCGTCGGACAAGAGGCAGGCGAGTGAGAAAATTTTCGAAACACTCTGCAAGGAGAATTCGAGGTCGGCATCGCCGGCAGTGACTGGCTCTTCTGCACCCAATGGATGCACTGCAATGCCAAACCATCCCGGACTGGCACTGGCGAGTTCCGGTATGTAGTTGGCCACGGCGCCGGACCCCAGGGCGCGACGCCCGGCCTCATAGGCGTTCTTGACGATGACTTCCAACGCTGCACGATTTTCTAGCATCCTGGTTCCCTGCCTCCTGAAGACAACGATTTTAACGCCGATCAGTCCGAATAGGTTCCGCTGTTGTCCACGGTATTGGGAGGCCGACTGAAAACGACGTCAGCCAGCCAAAATGTGTTTAGGATTCGAGAGGTTCCGTTTGTCTGGCAAACATGAATCTGGCGGTGCATCGGTGCAGACGCAGCGGCCGGAAAAACAAGGCAGGTTGGCTTCTGGAGGAGGTTCGAACATGGGGTCGGAAAAAGAGCAATCAAAGGTCAGGGCAGCCCACACGGAGTATTTTCAGGCAGTGGGCAGCGGCGATATGGACGCTCTTGCCGGGGTTTTTGTATTCCCGGCGGTCTTCAAGGGATTTCTCGAAGATGCAGTGATTGCAACGAACAAGGATTCGTTGATCGGGATCTATCAAAAACTGATAGCCGCGGCTCCCAAGGCAACACGCACGGAAGTTCGTGCATTGGACGTCAGCTATCTGAGACCGGGTGTTTACATGTTGACGATGAACTACGTGCAGTTCGGCACCGATGACGCGGTGATCCACGAAGGCCGCGCCGTGTACTTCATGAAAAGCGTTGATGACGATTTCAGACTTTTCGCGGTGATCTGATTTGCCGTACCCATCCCAACCTGGTTCATCGACAGGTTGGAGCGCGCCTCGGGCCGAACGTGCAATTCTCCTGGCACGGCGTGTGCTTGTTTCCCATGTACAAGATCTGTACATCAGGCTTGTGCAAAAAATCCTCAAGGTAGCTCGAAGTGAAATGATCCATGCTGATTGATATCGCCATCAACCTTTTCTGCAAGGATCATGTCCGGACGTTCGAGTTCTACCAGTCGTTGCTGGGTGCCCCGGAAATGCTCGAACACGCCTCGCCAATCTATCGCGGTTTGCAACTTGTCGGGGTCAGCCTGGGCTTTCATGCCTCTGAAGCTTATGCGCTGCTCGACGTAGCCGATTTTTGCAGTCCGACGCCCGCCGCCGGTCACTATCCAACCTTCAATCTCGATTCAAGGGAGTCGGTTGACCAGATGCTTGAGCGGGCATTGCGATTGGGAGCGACGTTGAGAAAAGGCCCTTTCACGACTTACTACAACGCGTATCAGGTGGTGCTCCTCGACCCTGAACTGTCAATGTTCCGGCTGAACCACTATCTCGAAAGCCAATGATGGAGCACTGTCAAGCGACGACGATTCATGCCTTGGTCTGCCCGTCCACCCATGCGTTGATCAGGTGATGCGCAATCGCGATGGGTCCGGGAAGCTTCAACGACGGATGGGTTCCGGCCCGTGCGGCGAGAATGTCGTCTTTCGTGAACCAGCGAACATCATGCATCTCTACGGTATCCATATGAATATCGGTGGTGATCGCTTCGGCATGACAGCCGATCATGAGTGACGACGGGAATGGCCAAGGCTGCGAAGAGTGATAGTGGACCGCTCCCACCTGCAACCCTGCCTCTTCCATCACTTCCCGACGAACTGCTTCTTCGATGGATTCACCCTGATCGATGAATCCGGCGAGCGCCGAGTAAATACCGGTGCGTACCAGTGGTCCTTTGGGCTGGCCGAGGATGCAACGATCGCCGTTGATGATGAGCATGATCGCGACCGGGTCGGTCCTCGGGAAGTGTTCGGCCTTGCAGTCAGGGCAGACACGAACATGGCCACCCCGTCTGGCGATGCTGGGTGTACCACACACACTGCAGAAGCCGTGTCGGGCATGCCAGTCGATTTGTGCCCGAGCCTGGGCGATCACACCTGTTTCCGGGATCGCCATCTGCATCGCAGCCATACGACAGTCCGTGAACTGACTTGTTGAGTCCAGTCCGAAGGAGATTGCAGGCTCCGGCAGGTGGCTCACGTCAACCGCGAAGTGAACGACCTCTCCGAGACGGCCCAGCAGGACGGGAGTCGCGTTGCCGACATGAGGAAGGACCCTGCCACTTTCGAGCCAGTGCAACGAGGATGCATTGGTTGCAGCCATGGTCAGGACCTGGAGCTTGCGGAATACGAGGATCCGTGTGGATGCTCTTGTCAAAGCCTGTGCGATCCAGTCTTCTTCGCGCCGCTCCGCTTCGCAGCGGTCCATGGGATTGCCGGCAAAGATATGTGTCATCAAGGGTGTGTTCACCTCGGGTACCTGAATCAGACTGCTGTGGTTAGAGTTCAGCCGTTGTTATCCGGTTTCAGACTCGCTTATTTGATTTCCGCCACAACTGGCGCGTGATCCGACGCCGTCAGGTCACCCTGCTTCTTTCGATACTCACGATCAATGTAGACGGACTCCAGACGATCCCGCACGGCGCCTGTGCCCAGAATGAGATCGATGCGCAGTCCCTGGCGTTTGTGGAAGGCACCGCCTCGATAGTCCCACCAGGAATAGGCCTGTTCGTCGGGTGCGTGGTGGCGGAACAGATCGGTGAGTCCCGAGCCCATGAGCGCACTGAAGCGTTCGCGCTCAGCCACGGTGTGAAAGATCTCGCCGTCGGCTCTGCTGCCCTGCCAGCTGTCCAGAGGGGTGGGGACGACATTGAAATCGCCACACAGCACGGCCGCGGCTGCGCGCTCCCGGTTCTGCCAGTGTGTTTTCAGGCTCTCGAACCAGGCGAGTTTGCGTTGATAGTCCACATGGTCGAGCGTCTTTCCGTTCGGGCAATAAACCGTGGTGAATTCAAGATCCTGGACACGAGCGGTGATCAGCCTTGAGCCGAATTCGGCTTCGCCGGGCAGTCCGGTCTGCACGAGTTCGGCAGGTGCCCGGGTCAGGATTGCCACGCCATTCCAGGCCTTCTCCCCATGTACCAGGGCGTGGTATCCGATTTCCAGGAAGGCGTCATGCGGGAACTCTTCGGTCTGTGTCTTGAGTTCCTGGAAGCCAACGACGTCCGGTTGCCGTTCGATGAGCCATCTTTTGACCAGTTCGAGACGGGCCCGCAGTCCGTTGATGTTCCAGGTCGCGATTCGCATTCCGTTCCGCTGTTATCCTTGAGTGGCTACCTTACCGCCAGAAGCCGGGCGGTCAAGACACGAGATCGGTCCTCGCCTGCAACCCTGGCAAATGATCTGACAGTCGATGAGGGCCCGCGATCAGGAACTGCAGGAGAGTTGCGAGCAGCCGGCTTTGCTCCGTGCCCACTCGGGCCGTTTGACACGGTAGTCCGCAAACTCCGGCAGATCCGCGTAGGGCTGGCGAGCGGCTTCCAGCAATCGATGGATCTCGCTGAAGTCTCCGGTTTCTGCCTTGTCGATGGCTTGTTGAGTCAGGAAGTTACGCAGCACAAATGCAGGGTTGGTCTGCCGCATCGTCCGCTCGCGTGTCTCCGGATCGACTTCCTGTCTCGTCAGTGTTGCCTGATAGTGGTCGAGCCAGGTCTGGGTACGCGTCGCGGTATCCACATCCCAGTGGTAGAACGTGTCCTTGATCCCATCAGCCGAAAGGCGGTTCGGCGGAAGCTGTCCCAGTTTTCGGTAAAACAGCGACATGTCCACTTCGACATCACCAAACAATCCCTGGAGGGAGTCAATCAATTCGGCGTCGTACTGCCGCAGCCCCAGTTTGTTGGCCATCATGATCTCGGCACGCTCGCTGTACCCGGTGACAAATTCTCGCAGGCAGGTTTCAAGGGGTGGCGCTTCTCCGATCAGTGGATAGATCGCGTTGGCCAGACGGAGCAGGTTCCATTGCGCGATCGGGGGCTGGTTGCGATAGGCATACCGTCCGCCCGAGTCTGAGGTGTTGGGTGTGAAGTCTGGATTGTGGCTGTCGAGCCAGCCATACGGGCCATAGTCGATCGTCAATCCGAGAATCGACATGTTGTCCGTATTCATCACACCGTGTACAAAGCCAACCCGCATCCAGTCCACGATGAGCGCGGCCGTGCGATCGCAGACCGCCGCGAACCAGAGCAGGTATTTTTCCTTCCCCTCGGCCCGCGCGGCGATGTCGGGGAAATAGTGTTCGATCGTGAAATCGGTGACCTGTCGCAGCAGATCAAATTCCTCGCGTGCGGCCAGCAGTTCAAAATGGCCGAAACGCAAAAAAGACGGCGCGGCGCGACAGACGACTGCACCGGGCTCTTCCCCGGGGTTACCGTCATAGAACATGTCCCGCCATACTCCCCGACCCGTGGCACACAGGGAAAGTGCTCGTGTCGTCGGGATCCCCAGGTGATGCATGGCCTCACTGCAGAGGAATTCGCGTACCGAAGATCTAAGGACGGCCAGTCCATCGGCGGTGCGGGAAAATGGAGTCTCGCCCGCTCCCTTCAGCTGCAGCATGAGCCGGGAACCATCCGTGGTGATGGCCTCACCCAGATTGATGGCGCGGCCGTCTCCCAGCTGGCCTGCCCAGGTGCCAAATTGATGGCCGCCGTAGCAGGTTGCGTGAGGCTCCATGCCGGGGAGCAACTCATTCCCGGCGAAAATCGCCGCAAAACGTGCAGAAGTACAGGCTGCCGCGTCGAGCCCCAGCTGCGCAGCAACCTCGCCCGACCAGGCAATCAGCTGCGGCGCCGGTGCCGCGGTCGGCTCGACGAGGCAGTTGATGGCACCCTTGATCTGCCGTCGACGATTGCCACGTTCTCCATCAACCGGGAGTTCCCGAAGGGAAAGATTGTCGAATCGCAGATGATCGAGACTGGTTGAAGCGGGTATGTTCATGGGGTCATGGTAAACCAGTCGCAGGCTGTTGGCCGCTGTTTAGCCGTGCCTTACAGTCTCGCCATCCACCCTGAAAGAAGAAGGGTACTTGCGTTGACAGCCAAGGGGTCGGCAGGGAGAATCCGCAGCCCCGTGGCTAGGTAGCTCAGCCGGTTAGAGCACAGGATTCATAATCCTGGGGTCGGGAGTTCAAGTCTCCCCCTAGCTACCACTTTTCCGGTGGTTTCTGCCACGCCGCCGTTCCCCTCGACAGGTGCTCGCGCCACAATGTGGCACGTCATCAATCCAGGGGACTGGCGATGTGGCAGACGGCGAAGTTTGTTCGAGGCTTGCCGGTGCTGTTTTTTCCCTCCCGGTCCGACTCCTTCGGCGCCATCGGGAGCCGCCTCGGCCCTGCGGTCGTGTTGGCCGGTTTAATGGCGTTTGGCGCATGTGCCACCGATCGCAGTCCTGCTCCAGCAGTCACCAGACTCCCCGCTGGAATGTGCACTTCAGAAAAACCCCTGGGATCCCACCGGCCCACGCGGGTCTGCCGTTCGAACGCGCAGATCGAGGCGGATCGCAAGCAGGCGCAGGAAACCCTGAATCAGGTTCGCAAGACTCCGGGCGGCGCAGCTGCCACGCAGTAGGCGTTCACTGGTGGGACGCCTGCACTGTGCCTGATCAACACTCGAGCCGGGAAAAAAAACACTGCAAGTCCCAAATGGTAACCGGCAGTAAAAATTGTTCGATGGACGTTGAGTACCCGGAATCTGTCGCGATACGATTTTGTCTTCCATCAACAGGAGCGGAGGGTTGTCGGGAATGAGAGTGCAGATTGTCGCGGGTGTTCTGCTGGGGGTTCTGACGGTGGCGGGGTCGGTGCACGCGGCCGAACTCGACATCACAAAGTGTGTGTTCCCTGCCGAGGTGCCGACGGTGCCGGATGGCAGTGCGGCGAGCCAGGAGGAGATGGTTACGGCGAGTGGGTCGGTGAAAGCCTTTGTTGCGGAAAACGAAAAAGGGTTGGCGTGTCTGGACGAGATCAAGGCCGGGTTCACCGAGGAACCGATGACTCCGGAACAGGATGCCCTGTTCACCAGTACCTACAACTCAGCCGTTGATGCCGCAAAACAAGCCGGCGACAACTGGAACGCTGCGGTACGGGCCTACAAGGCCAAGAATCCTGGTTGATCCTTCCAGACCTTGAGCATTTTTCACGACCGACCTTACTCCCGGTGGTGTCGGTCGTTGGCGCTGCAGGGACGTCGTCAACTCAGGGTCTGAACTTCAACGCCCTGGGCTTCAGGCGCTCACTCTGTTGCACGATCTGGTAAGCCAGTCGGATCCATTCGCAAACGTATCGGCGAGTATCGCGGGGGTCGATCATTTCCTCCATCTGGAATTTGTTGAGCGGTCCGATGGGACCACGCGCCGACTCGATTCGTGCCATCAATTCAGCTCGGAATGCGACCGGATCTTCTGCCTCTGCCAACTGGCGTTTGTAGGCTGCTTCAATACCGCCTTCCGGAGGAATACCTCCGACGTCCGCGGACGGCCACACGACTCGCATCGAGGGTTCTGCCCGGGGAGTCGCATAGTTGTTGCCTGCAACGCCAAAACTGCGACGCATGACTACGGTGAATACCGGTACCGTGGTTTGCGCAAAGGCGATCATCCATTCACCGCCGCGACGGATGGTGCCGTTGATCTCATGTTCGATGCCGACGGCGAAACCAGGGTTGTCCACCAGGTTCAGGATGGGGATATGGAAGAGATCGCAGAGATCCAGGTGCCGGGTAAGCTTGCGACATCCATCGGCCGTCAATGCACCACCGTTGATGTGCTGGCTGTCGGAGGTGATCACACCCACGGCATGACCGTTGAAGCGGGCCAGTCCGACGACCTGGTCAGTTCCCCAGAGACTGCCGATTTCGAAAAACGAGTCCCGGTCTGCAAGGAGACCGATGACCCGCCTGACATCGAACGTTGTTGTGCGCTTGCGAGGGATGACCGTCGCGAGTTCAGCTTCCCGTCGGTTTGGCGAATCGTCGCCTGGCGCGGGATGGATTGCTGACACTTCGAAGGCATTGGCTGGCAGGTACGAAAGAAAGCGCTGCGTCATGCCGATCGCTTCGGCTTCCGTCTCGGCCAGATTGTCGACCGAGCCATTGCGGCAGTGGATGTGCCAGCCACCGAGATCTTCCTTGGTAACGTCATATCCCATCGCATGACTGACCACCGGCGGGCCGGCGACAAAAAGTTGTGCGATGTCCCGCACCATCACCGAAAAGTGGCCGAGTACCGCTTTGGCCGCGCCGATGCCGACCACACTGCCCAGAAGCACATTCACCACGGGAACCATCGCCAGTTGCTGCGCGTAGACCGTGCTGCCCAGATGGCCGGGCAGAAATGATCCGCCGCTCCCGGTGACACGAGGTCGTCCAGCGATGATCGCACCGGTACTTTCCTGCGCACGGCTGTCCCCTTCCTTCTTCTGCTCCGGAACCATGGCGGCGACTGAGCCACCACCTGATGAGCCGTCCAGCAGGCGTACGGAAGGGATGCGCATTTCCAGAGAGAGCCGGTCCAGGTGCATGCTCTTGGCGCCGATGGCGCCGTCTGCGTGACCGCCGCGCGAAGTAAAATCATCAGCGCAGACGATGGTCGTCCGACCGTCGACTTCTCCCCAGCCACCGACATGATTGGCTGGGGTAAACGCCGAAATCACACCGTCCACGCCGTACGACGTGAAGCCTGCGAGGCTGCCAACTTCACGAAAACTGCCTTTGTCCAGCAGAAGCTCGATCCTCTCGCGACAAGTAAGCTTGCCACGAGACCGTTGGCGGACCACACCTGACTCCATCGACGCAGGTGCCAGTCGATCCCTGGCAATACCCTGCAGTGTCGCGACAGAATCAAGCACTTCCTGCCATGAGGATCTATCATCGGCCGAGGCGTCGGTTTGATCTGTTGCAGCCGCAGGCAACAGGACTGCGACGATCTGACCTGCGGCAACGGCGTCCTCCGGATTGAGCGACGCGAGGCGCAATACGCGCCCTCGCACGGGCGCGGTGATCATGGTTTCCATCTTCATCGCGTGGATGACCATCAGCGTGGTTCCTGCACTGACAAGATCTCCAACGCTGACGGACATCGCCAGCAATGCACCGTCCATCGGGCTGCGGATTGCCGATTCATCAGCGCCCACCGGCAACTGTGGCATCGGTGCATGAGCCCTGTTCGAACCACCAGTCACTGACTTGACCAGGAACTGGGCAACGGTGGTGGTGCCTGTGGAACGGGTACTGTCGTTGCCGCGCCCCGCATGTTCGTCGAGGAACGTGGTACGAGCGTTGCCGTTGGACAGGTCGGGATGATTCAGGATCGTGCGCAATTCGGCGAGATTGGTTTCCACGCCAACCAGAAGATATTCATCGATTGCATGTGAAACGCGATTCAGCGCCGTGGCCAGTGCCTGCTTCTCGGAGAGGTTTCTTTGGGTGCTGAATCCAATGACCTTGGCCAGCAGTGGGTCCACCTGCATTGGTGGCGTGAACCCGGCATAAGCGCAGGCGTCGACGCGTATGCCAATACCGGATGGTTCCTTGTAACCGGTCAGTCTGCCTGTGCCGCCCGCAACGATACGTGCCTGGATTGCCGCACCTCGTGGCGGACCTATGTCGCGCTGAGTCGCAAAACCGAGATCGGCGAGCGTGGCACCTTCAGCGATGGCCAGTTGGGCTTCCACCAGATCGATACCGGTAATCTGTTCGGTCACCGTATGTTCCACCTGGATGCGCGGATTGCACTCAATGAAAAAGTACTCATCGGATTCGGGCAACACCAGGAACTCGACTGTTCCGGCATTCACGTAGTCCGATGCCCTGGCGAGTTTGACGGCATCATCCAGTAAATTGTTGCGCAGCGCCGGAGCAATGTTCAGGGCCGGCGCCACCTCGATCACCTTCTGATGTCGGCGCTGCACTGAACAATCCCGTTCATGCAGGTGCAGGATGTTGCCGGTTGTGTCGCCCAGGATCTGCACCTCGATGTGACGTGGGCGGAGCAGCTGCCGTTCGAGGAACATGGCCCCGCTGCCAAACGCTGCGAGCGCTTCACTGCTGGCCCTTTCGAATGCTTGCGCCAGATCCTGCGCACGAGTGACGGCCCGCATGCCGCGACCGCCACCACCAGCAGCCGCCTTGAGCATGACAGGAAAGCCCACGCGATCAGCGGCCTGCATTGCCTGCGCAACGTCCTGCAGGACATTCTCGCTTCCCGGTATGACAGGAATACCCAGTTGCTGCGCCAGTTTGCGCGCGCGGGTCTTGTCACCAAACAACGCAAGTGAGGCTGCGGAAGGCCCTACAAACGTGATGCCTTCGTCTGCGCAACGCTGCGCAAAAGCTGCGTTCTCGGCCAGGAACCCGTACCCGGGATGAATGGCGTCGCATTCCGAGTCATGTGCCGCCGCGATGATGGCGTCGATATCGAGGTATGGCGCAATGCCACTCCCTGCCAGCCTTCGGACCTCATCGCATCCCTGGATGTGCAGACTGTCGGAGTCGATTCCGGCGTAGACGGCCACCGCCTCTCCACCTCGTGAATGTATGGCACGCCGTATGCGTATGGCGATTTCGCCGCGATTGGCAATGAGTACCCGATGCAATGACTTCAACGTGTTTCCCCTTATTGACTCCCTGTACTTGTATAACAGGACCGGTCAGGTGGTGTCATGTGTCTGCAGGATTCGGCGGGAACGGGTAAAGTCATCTGCTACCAAACAACAAGACGGAGGATGACGATGGACTTTGAATTGCCCAAGGAACTGGTGGACTTTCTGGCGAGGCTGGATGTGTTCATCGAAGAGAAGATCCGACCGATCGAAAATCGTGATGACAACATCCGCTTTTTTGATCATCGCCGTGAATGGGCACGGACAGATTTTGAAGGTGGTGGCCTACCCCGACCGGAATGGGAAGCGTTGCTGGGAGAGGCTCGTGCTGAAGCGGACAAGGCGGGCTTTCTGCGATTCGCCTGGCCGAAGGAGTTTGGTGGACAGGGTGGCTCCAACCTGGCCATGGCAGTGATTCGGGAGCATCTCGCCGCGCAGGGTCTCGGCTTGCACAACGATCTGCAGAACGAACACTCGGTAGTTGGCAACAATCCGTTTGTTGTCATGTTCAAGGAGTTTGCCACACCGGAGCAGTACGCTCGCGATGTGGACAAATTGATGAAGGGGCAGTTGCGGACCGGATTCGGATTGACCGAGCCGGATCACGGTTCGGATGCAACCTGGATGGAAACCACTGCGGTCCGCCAGGACAAGGATGGCAAGCCTGGCTGGCTCATCAATGGTGAAAAGATGTGGACCACCGGTGCACATCACGCCACACACATCATGACCTTTGCCCGGACCAGCGGCAAAGACGGCGATGCGGCCGGCATCACGTGCTTCCTGGTGCCAACTTCCTCGCCTGGCTACAAGATCGAGGAATACCTGTGGACCTTCAACATGCCGTCGGATCACCCACGGATATCGTTTACCAATGTCTGGATCCCGGAGGATTCCTATTGGGGTCAGGTTGGCAATGGCCTGGCAATCGGTCAGAGCTTTGTGCATCAGAACCGTATCCGACAGGCGGCCTCATCGCTGGGCGCGGCAGTCTACTGCGTCAACGAGAGCGTCAGATATGCGCGCCATCGCAAACCCTTTGGCAAGGCGTTGTCGACCAATCAGGCCATTCAATGGCCACTCATCGAACTGCATACCCAGTGTGAAATGTTGCGGCTGTTGATCCGCAAGACTGCCTGGGATATCGACCGCATGGAGCACAGGGAGGTCGCGCGAACGATTTCGGATCAGGTATCGATGTGCAACTACTGGGCAAATCGGCTCTGCTGCGAGGCAGCAGATCGTGCGATGCAGGTGCACGGTGGTATCGGCTACTCCCGTCACAAACCATTCGAGCACATCTACCGGCATCACCGACGGTATCGCATCACCGAAGGCTCGGAAGAAATCCAGATGAGAAAGGTTGGCGCCTACCTGTTTGGTTATACCGGGCCACGCAAGGGAATGTTCGACGAGGCGTGAGCCATGCTCCCGTGAATGACTGACCAGTGGGACAGCGAGGCGATGCGGGACATCGCCGCGCTCGAGGCCCCGACAAGGGGCTCAGCGCATGGGGTTCAGTGCATGTTGAACAGATCGAGGGCAGTCTTGCCGAGGATCATCTGTGCATTTTCAACGGTGGTTGCGTTGAATACCGCTTCTATGGAGCTACGTGTGTAGCCGAACGTGGATTCCTGGTGTGGATAGTCTGACGACCACATGCAGGTTTCCGGTCCGATGCGGTCGAGGAGCGACAAGCCAACAGGATCGGTCATGAATGTGGCGTAACAGTGATTGCGCCAGTACCAGCTGGGTGCATGCTGCAGTTTGGGATTCAGGCTGGTGCGAAAGTGGGTCGCGGCCATGTCTGCGTCATGCAGCATGCTCGCCACCCAGGCGAGGCCGCCTTCAACAAAAACTGCGCGAAGTTCTGGAATGCGGTCAAACACACCACCAAACACCAGCGATGACCATTGCAGGCGGAAACCCTGCATCTGTGTCAGCACCGAAATGCCTGCGGCGCCCGGCATCGCGGTAGGTACTGCCTCGCCGATGTGAAAGATCAGCGGAATCCCACTGGAAGCGATGGCCTGATAAAGAGGATCCATGGCGGGATCGTTGTAGTTGATATGTTTGCCATCGGCATTGCGTCCCGGCTTCAGGGGAACCATGAGACCGCGGGCACCCAGCGCCTTGCACCTGGCGACGGATCGGGCCGCTTCGGTCATGTCCCAGTAGTTGGGCACCATGACGGAATACAACCGTCCTGGAGCTTCGGTACAGCGACGAGCAATGGCTTCGTTGTAGAGCCCGAAGACTTCTTCACGATTCTGCATTTCCCCGAACATGAAGAGTCCGAACAGACGTTGCGGAAAGATCAGTTCCTTTTCCACACCTTCGACATCCAGATCCCTGAGCCGAGCCGGGATATCGTTGAGTCCTGGCGTACACTCCATGGAGACGCAGAGGTGTCGCGCCAGTTCCGGTGGTGTCATGTGTTTGTCGCCGATCGACATGTCGAACAGGCCATCGATGAATTGCATTCTTGGAGCCTGATCTTTTTTGTGCGCCGGGAATCCGTCGTACCAATAGTCCTGTTCAATCAGGTGGCTGTCGGCGGAGACGATGGTGGTGCCGGCAGGCCAGGGTCGGGTGGCGGCCTGGGGGACGCGTGCGGTCGACACGGCAATGTCGATCTGTTCCGGAATTTCCAGTATGTATTCGTGGCGCATCGGCAGGGCTCCCGCGATTCCCGGTTCTCTTGTAATCTCGTCTCTTATAACCCCCCTACGCAGGTTCCACAATCTGCATTTCCCAAGCCGTGGGGTCAGTATGGACCGATGAAACGTGCCATCCGCATGGAGATCTGGGCGCTGATCGCCGTTTGCGCTGTGGTCTGGTTGATGTGCGCCATCGATCCGGTCGACCGCATGACCTGGGCGCTTGAGCAGATCGCGACGGTCATGGTCCTCATCGCCATCTCCATGCAGCGCAGTGTCCGCTATTCGTTCAGCTCGCTGCTGGGCCTGGCCGTGTTGTTCTGTGCCCACACGATCGGTACTCACTACACCTATTCCCTGACCCCTTACAACGACTGGTTTCTGGCGTTCACCGGAGTGTCCATTGATGACCTCGTGGGTTGGGACCGAAACAACTATGACCGTCTGGTGCACCTCCTGTGGGGGCTGTGCCTGACACAACCGATCTGTGAAACCTTTCTCCAGCGTCTGCAGGCAAGTCACCGGGCAGCCAGCCATCTGTCCCTGCATGTGGTGCTGTCGACGTCCGCAATCTACGAGTTGCTGGAGTGGGCGGCAGCAGTCACCTTCGGGGAAGGTGGTACTGCGTATGTCGGCGCGCAAGGCGACAGCTGGGACGCCCAGGCCGATATCGCGATTTGTCTCGTTGGCTGGGGGTTGGTGGTGGGGTTGCGTACGATCCGCCACGTTTTGCCTGGAGTCCAAAAACCTTGATGTGAGCACCGCCTCGTGGCTGGTGCGGACAAGTCAGGATGGTCGTTGCCTTCGTCGGAAGAGTCTGTTGGCGACAAATGCACTCGTCACCTTTTGCAGCACGTGAGCTGTCCGCTATCGAATTGTCGTGAGGCAAACGCAGAGGACCTGGCCCACGGCCATTTCGCCAAACGCGGCAGCGCACGACGGGACTCACGCGGCGCCTGGTTGGTTTTGCTGATTGATCAACCCGTTGGCTCCGTACGGACCCAGTATCGCTGTCCGTCAATCATCAAGAATCATTCGACTGCATCCGCTACTCGGAAATTACACGCTGATCGTTCATCAAACCCCATGAGCAGCCCGGCAAATCGAATTCCCTGCCGAGTCCTGTCATCTATTGGTAATGAATCTGTCACATGAATTTTATCTCGGCCCTCTAGTTTGCACCCTGCCCGGGTTTCTCAGCCTTTTGGTGCTGCGCCCTTCATTAATAAAATTCGAAAACAGGGGGAATCGATGGATCCCATGCTCATGTTGCGCGGTGTCGCGCTGATTTTTGCCGCCCTCACGCTTTCCGCATGCGGCGGTGGCTCCGACAATGCATCTCCCGGCGCAGTGGTTGTTGTCGTGCCAGGTGATCCGACGGAACCACCTCCACCGCCTCCACCGCCCCCGCCGCCCCCTGGTGGTGGTACTACGGTGGTCACGGTTATCCCCACCGCGCTGGCGAGTGCGATTGCCGACAGTGGTACCGATGCAGGTGCCGCGTTTGCGAACAAGTCCATTTTCAGAATTGATGTTGCCGATCTCCCTGGTGGCAGGCTGGACCCTGCTGGCCTGGTGCTTGGCAACGATGTGGTTTTCGAAATTTTCGGTGGAGCACTCCGCGTTTCTCCTCCAGCCACTGCTGCCAGCGTAACCGGTCCGGACAAACAGATTGCTGGCACTGACGGAGGCACCGTTGGCATTCAGGCGTTGCCGGCCTGCCAGCTTCAGGTCTCCCCAGGTGCAGTCATCGTCGGCAGCAGTTCTTCCGACTTCCTGGTCATCGAACAAGGCTGCGCGATCATTGCAGACGGCACTGCCGTCCAACCGATCGTCTTCACGGCGGCTGCAGAGCTGACCGGAGATGTGGAACCGACCGATCGGGGACTCTGGGGTGGGCTGGTCATCAACGGCCGTGCACCCATCAACGACTGCCCCGAAGGTATTGAAGGCGGCGCGGCAGAATGCACCAAGGAAGGAGAAGCAAACTCCGGAAACTTTGGTGGCAACATCCCCAGCGACAACTCGGGCATTCTGCGTTATGTCAGCGTGCGTTACGCCGGATCCAACGTCGATCCGGAAAACCAGTTGAACGGAATCGCGTTCCAGGGTGTCGGTAATGAAACCATCGTCGACTTTGTCCAGGTGCACAATAACCTCGACGACGGTATCGAGTTCTTCGGTGGCACGGTCAATGCCAAACACGTGGTGCTGACTGGCAACGCCGATGACTCACTCGACTGGACCGACGGCTGGATAGGCCGCATTCAGTACCTCTATATCGAACAGACCGATGCCGCTGACCAGGCCATAGAGGCTGACAACCGCGAAGGTGATGAAGAAGCGACACCACGTTCGATTCCGTCGATTGCGAACATGACTGTGGTTGGTAGCGCAGAGGACAACGCGCTTCGCCTGCGACGTGGAACCGGGCTGAAACTTGCCAACAGTTTTGTCGAGGGCAATGCCACCTGTATCCGTGTCGACGGGTCGAGCCGGGATCTGCTGGGTACGGATCTGACCGTGGCTGGAACGAGTTTCGCGTGCGCCGAAACGCACAGCTCAGACACAGATGGCGCGGTGGCCACTTATCTCTCGTCTGCTGCGAATGTCTCGCAGAATGGAAGCACGGTTACGCCGGTTGCGCTCTCCGACAACTTCTTTGAGTCTTCCGACTTCGTCGGCGCCTTTGGTGCAACAAACTGGGCAGCCGGCTGGACCGTAGCCGGATCCATCAGTGAACCTGGCCAGGTCGACTTCGGTTGTCCAGAAGGTACCGCAACCTCCACGCGCGAGGTCGCGGACAAACGTGTCTGCCAGCTTAGTGGCACGATTACGGACGATCTCCTGTTGACCAGCAACAACCACTACGAATTGATCGGCAAGGTCGTGCTTGGTGGAGACAACACCGACTCTGCGGCGTTGACGCTCCAGGCAGGTACGACGGTCTTCGGGGGTACGGATACAGACTTCCTTGTGATATCCCGCGGCTCACGGATTCTGGCCAACGGCACTCGCTCCGCACCAATCACGTTTACCAGTCTTTCTGATCTCGAAGGTGAAGCCAACATTGCGACCACCCGTGGTGAATGGGGCGGCCTGGTTATCAATGGCAATGCGCCCATCAACGACTGTCCGGAAGGCGTGGCAGGAGGTACTGCCAACTGCACGAAGGAAGGCGAAGCCAATTCCGGCCTCTTTGGCGGTGCAGATCCTGCCGACTCCAGTGGTGTACTGAACTACGTTGTCGTGAAGTACGCAGGCTCGAACGTCGACCCTGAAAACCAGCTGAACGGTATCGCCTTCCAGGGCGTTGGGTCGGGCACCAACGTGGACTTCGTCCAGGTGCACAACAATCTCGACGATGGAATCGAATTTTTCGGCGGCACGGTCAACGCCAGTCACATCGTTCTCACGGGTAACGCCGACGACTCCCTTGACTGGACGGACGGCTGGCAGGGCAGCATGCAGTACCTTGTCATCAACCAGGCCAGCGACACCGGAGACAATGGTTTTGAAAGTGATAACCGTGAGGGTGACGAGACTGCAACCCCCCGGTCCCTTCCACGTGTCGCCAACATGACCCTTACGGGGCGTACCGGCAGCACCGCACTGCGGCTACGTCGTGGTACCGGCCTTGCGCTTTACAACTCAGTGATCCAGGGCAGCACCAACTGTCTGCGCATCCAGGGTGATTCGCTGAGTCAGCTCGGGACGGGCATCCAGTTCGAGGGTGTGTCTTTCGACTGTGAAACAGTGGTAGAGGGAGACGATGTCCCGGCAATCGACGCACTGCTTGCCGACAGCAACGTATCAACCACAGGTCAGCAGGTTACTGCGCAGGACCTGACTGGTATTGACGGGCTGGAACTGACGGACTTCATTGGCGCCATCGAAAATGCGGATGAAGACTGGACGACCGGCTGGACCGTTGGCATGCCCACTGCGGACACGGATTTTGAGTGTCCGGCTGGCACCACGGAAATCACGGCGGTCGCCGGGCGGCGTACCTGCGAACTGACGGGTACGATAACCACTGACATCAACCTTGCCCGAAGCAACTTCTACGTTCTCGACGGCAAGGTAACGATCGGCGGTGACAACACGACTCCGGCGACACTCAGTATCGAGTCCGGTACCACGATTCTTGGTGACAACCCGGAAGACTTCCTGGTGATCTCCCGTGGGTCCCTCATCGAAGTCAATGGCACGGCAAATGCACCAGTGACGATGACCGCGTTGACCGATGTAACCGGTGATATCGCTGATCCAGCCACCACCCGCGGTTTGTGGGGCGGCCTGGTGATCAACGGCAATGCGCCCATCAACGACTGTCCGGAAGGTATTGAAGGGGGCACTGCACAGTGCACCAAGGAAGGCGAGGCAAACTCCGGACTCTTCGGTGGTGCCAGCCCGACCGACAGCAGCGGTCGTCTGAACTACCTGGTCGTCAAGTTCGCCGGCTCCAACGTGGATCCGGAGAACCAGCTGAACGGCATCGCCTTCCAGGGTGTCGGCAGTGGAACGGAAGTCGACTTCATCCAGGTCTTCAACAATCTTGATGATGGCGTGGAGTTTTTTGGTGGCACGGTCAATGCGTCGCACGTGGTCCTCGTCGGCAATGCGGACGACAGTCTCGACTGGACCGACGGCTGGATCGGCCGAATGCAGTTTGTACACATCGTGCAGGACGCCAATGCCGGTGACCAGGCGATCGAAGCCGACAACCGTGAAGGAGACGAGCAGGCGACACCAATCTCCGAGCCATCGATCGCCAACCTGACCATCATTGGACGTTCGACCTCCGGTGCTCTCCGACTGCGACGCGGAACAGGTCTGCATCTGTTCAACAGCGCGGTCAGTGGTTCAGCGACCTGTGTTCGGGTCCAGGGTGAGTCCTTGAACCTGCTCAACACCCGCATCGAGTTGGGCGGCGTCGGTTTGAACTGCACGACAGTCAACGGGGGTGATGACATCCCGGCGGTGCAGGGCTTCCTCGACGGTGAAAGCAACGTTGTCCAAGGGGCAGGTAACCCGACTCCGGTGGCACTGCCAGCAGAGTTCGATGCAACAGGCAGCAACGTCGTCGGGTCTGATGTTGAAAGCTGGAGCACAGGCTGGACGGTAGGCCTCTAACCGGGACTGCCTTCCGCTGATGTGATGGATAGCCGCCAGGACAAGCGTGTTCTGGCGGCTTCTTTTCCAAACAATTCTCAAGTGGTGACACGAATGAAACGAAGCATAGGGCTGATCGTCGCGGCAATGGCGGCGTCCGCTGGACATGCCGAAGAAGCAGCCGGACAGGTCGAAGTGGCGCCACCACAGGTCATCGAAGAAGTGGTGGTCCTGGGCCGTTACATCCCGGACGAAAAGCGAACAACTTCCGAAGTCTCCAACGTTCTCGATCAGGAAGCCCTGGCGCTGATCGCAGATTCCAGTGTCGGTGATTCGCTGACACGGGTGACCGGACTGAGTCTCGTTGGTGGCAAGTATGTGTATGTTCGTGGACTGGGTGAGCGATATTCATCAACGCTGCTCGACGGTACACGCCTGTCGTCTCCGGTACCGTTCCAGAAGACGGTCCCTCTGGACATCGTCCCCAACAGCATTGTCGACAACATGCTGGTACAGAAGACGTATTCGCCACAGTATCCGGGCGATTTCAGTGGCGGCCTGGTATTGATCCGTACGAAGGCCACCCCAGAAGAAAGTTATTTTTCACTGAAGACCGAGATTGCCGGCAACTCCGCAACCACCGGAGGCGACGGGTTGTCTTACCACGGTGGTGCCGATGACAACTGGGGGATCGATGACGGTACCCGGGACATCCCGGACAATATCAAGCCCATGTCCAGCGAGCAGTTCGAGGCAACCCCCTTTCCTGAAAGTGCAGCCCTTGGAGCCAGTTTCTACAACTTCTGGGATATCCGGGAAAAGGACGAGCTGAAACCCAATTTCACCGGCGACGCCGAACTGGGGCTGCGTCACGATCTCGACAGTGGTGCCTCGATCGGTTTTATCGCGGCCGCGAAATACAGCAACGCCTATGAAAACCGCGACAAGGATTTCCGTCGCTACGAGTTCACCGGTGTGGACGGTCAGTCCAACCAGACCGTTGGCTTGCAACAGTTCACGACCAAGCAGACCATCGGCAGCAGTGGCTTTTTCAACCTGGGTGTCGAATTCAACAACGACCATTCACTGTCGCTCAGCCACGTCATACTTCGGCAGACTGATGACGAAATCCAGCAGTTTCGTGGTCTGTCCAGCGAAGACGATGTCACGAGTGGTGTGTTCACCGAGAGCTACCGGTTGCAGTGGACGGAAAACTATATCCGCTCCACGCAGCTCAAGGGTGAGCACTACTTCAACATCGGTCCGATCAGTCAGGCCAGCCTCAACTGGCGCATTGCCGACGGTGCTTCACGGCGGGATGCCCCGGATACGCGCACGTACACCTATGCCCTCAACGAAGACGGGATGGATGAAATCGTGACGCCAAACCGGCAGGCAGCAGGTGACCTGCGTGAAGTATTCCAGGCACCGGACCGGAATTTTGCCAAGCTGAACGATGAAATCGAAGAATACGGCCTGGATGTGGAGTTGCCCCTCAGCGTCGCGAACCGGGACATCACCGTCCGTCTGGGATGGGCGGACTACGAGCGAAACCGTACCTCGCGAGACCGCCTGTTCCGCTTTGACCTCTCGTCGACGGCGCCCGACTATGTGGCGTTGATGACCCCAAGCCAACTCTTTTCCAATGAAAACTGGGGCTCGAGATATCTCTCGGTACGAGACTTTTCCTCTGCAGCAGCGAATGCCAGCGGCATCTTCCCGTTTGCCAGTGCCGGTGAAGAAACGACCAGCTACTACGCTGGTATCGACGCTCAACTGACTGAACGAATCCGCGCAGCAGTCGGTGTTCGAAAGGAAGATGCAACCCTGTATGCGGACGCTTTTGGCGGCAACATCCAGGAAGGCACCAGCAACAATGTCAGCCAGGATTATGACGATGCGCTACCGGCAGGGTCGCTGACCTTCGAGTTCATCAATGACATGCAGGTGCGTCTTGCCTACTCGGAAACGGTCAATCGTCCGAGCCTTCTGGAAATCACGGGTAGCACGGTGCGTAACCCGGAAGACTCCAACCTGTATCGCGGCAACGTATTTCTCAGACCGGCGAATGTGAAGAACTACGATGCACGCTGGGAGTGGTACTTTGGCGAAGCGGACAGCATGTCGTTCGGCGTCTTCCGCAAAGAGTTTGATGAACCGATCGAAGTTGGCAAGATCCAGGCGCAGAACGATATCTTCACCTGGTTCAATGCCGAGGAAGCTGAACTGGAAGGCGTTGAGTTCGAGTTCCAGAAGGACCTGTTTTTCGGTCGCTGGTTCGGCTGGGGCGACTGGGCGGACAACGTCACGTTGAATGGCAACGTTTCCTGGATCGATTCGGAAGTGACGCTGTTCGGCCCGGGCGAGACGGCAACGGATGTGCCGCTCACCGGTGGGCGACGTCTCGATCCCGTGTTTGCGAACAAGCGGCCGCTCAGTGGCCAGAGTGAAATCCTCGGCAACCTGATGATCAGCTATGTGGACTACGACCGCGGAATCGAAAGCTCGCTGGCATACAACTTCACTGATGATCGAATTGTGGTTGTCGGTTCGGAAAATTCGCCAGATATCAGTGAACAGGCACGCCACAAGCTGGATTTCCTGTTTCGCTACAGTTTCCTGATGTTCGGCTCGGATCTTGAAGCGGAACTTCGCATCAAGAACATTCTCGATGAACCGGTCGAATGGAGGCAGGGAGGTCTGCTGTACGAGGAGTATCAGCCTGGCGTGGCTTACAGCGTCAGTTTGCGGGCCACTCTCTGATCGAGCCCGAACGGCTTCACCATGAAACAGGATAAATCTCGTGCCATGAGCCTGACAATCTGCTTGCTCCCTGCACAGTCGTCTCAAGAGGATTGCCGAAAGCCCGCTCCTTCACTACTCTTGCTATTGACATCCATGTAGGCCAGATATCATGAGCGAAGCCGTCGCAACTCCCAAACTCAACGAGGATGCGCTCAAGCGGCCGGGTATGGCGGGCATCGACATGACCAGCCCGATACCCGACCCGTATACGATCCCGCTTGAGGCCATCAATCCCATCAATCCGCGATTGTTCGCCGAGAACAGGCTGTGGGGGTACTTCGAACGGCTTCGCAACGAAGATCCCGTCCATTTCAACGAAACCGATCTCGCTGGTCGGTATTGGTCACTCACGCGCTATGAAGACATCAAGGCGGTTGATTCCAACCACCAGCAGTTTTCCTCAGCCAGTGGCATCACACTCGGCTTCCCGGTTGGGACACCGCTGCCGGAAGGCGCACTGAACATCCAGATGTTCATCGCGATGGATCAACCCAAACACGACGTCCAGCGCAAGACGGTCGCTCCCATCGTTGCGCCGATGAGCCTGAAGCAGATGGAGGGACTGATCCGTGAACGCATAGGCGTCATTCTCGATGCGCTGCCGGTCGGTGAAACGTTCAACTGGGTTGAACGGGTCTCGATTGAGCTGACGACGCAGATGCTGGCCACACTCTTTGATTTTCCCTACGAAGAGCGGCGCAAACTGACGCGCTGGTCGGATGTTGCTACGGCCGTCCCGGGAATGGGTTTGATCGAGACCGAGGAGCAGCGTCGGACAGAATTGCTTGAGTGTCTCCACTATTTCACCAGGCTCTGGGAAGAGCGGAAAAAGAATCCCGGCCACGATCTGGTGTCGATGCTCGCGCACGGCGAAAACACCAGGGAGATGACTCCCTTCGAGTTTCTTGGCAACCTCATCCTCCTGATCGTTGGTGGCAATGACACCACCCGCAATTCCATCAGTGGCGGGGTTCTGGCGCTGAACCAGTTCCCTGCGCAGTACGACAAACTGCGCAAGGACCATTCGGTGATCCCGAACATGGTCGCGGAGATCATCCGTTGGCAAACGCCGCTCGCCTACATGCGTCGCACGGCCAACGAAGACGTCATGGTTCGCGACAAGCAGATCAAGGCCGGTGACCAGGTACTGATGTGGTACGTGTCTGGTAACCGCGATGCTGAAACGTTCGACAATGCGGATGAGTTGATCGTCGACCGACACAATGCCCGATCGCACCTGTCGTTCGGCTTTGGCATTCATCGCTGCATGGGCAACCGCCTGGCAGAAATGCAGCTGCGCGTGATGTGGGAAGAGATCATGCAGCGTTTCGAGAAGGTCGAAGTGGTCGGCGAACCCACACGCACATTCTCGTCATTCGTGAAAGGTTACACCGAACTGCCGGTTCGGCTGACAAGGCGCTGATGCTGCGAGGGAGAGCGACGTGCTCTCCCACTCCGCCGGCCTGCCGCCGCGTTCTTCACGAGGACGCCTGCCAAAACCAGCACATGTAACGCTGGACAAGAGTCCCAACCCGTCGATCTGATCTTGCTGACCGAATATCTGATTGGGAGAAGTCCAAATCAGAAGTCAATCACGATCGCAAAAAATATTTCCAGGATCGTCATCAAACTGTAACAATACTATTGACGGAAATTCTGCAGGGGCCAAACTTTCAGCGTGGCAAATGAGCCTTTATCGGGAGTTTGGAAATGAACAGAGTTTTTGTTGGTGCTCTCCTGGCGTCCGTTGTTGTGCTGGCAACCGGATGCGCATCGACTACGCAGACGAAACCGACACATTACTGGGATGCGGAAGCGAAGCCGGAGTCCCGGTACAAACTCGACAACTCTGCCTGTGAAGCGGCACACGGCGCGCAGGCATCCAATCCGATGTCAGCAGACAGCGGTGCCTTCCAGTCCTACAAGGACTGCATGGTTGAACGTGGTTACGTTCTTCGTACTTACTGATCCGATCGTCACAGTAGCGTCATAAATCGCGAATAGGGTAAGCGCCGTTCCCCGCGGAGTTTGCCCTGTTGTTCAAGAAGAGCCCCTCACTCACCCTGCTGGCTGTGGTGCTTTGCATGTCGATTTCGACCGCTGTACACGGACAGGAAGATGGTGACTCGATCACCTCGACCAACGGCAAGATCAACAACTACTGCCTCGGTGGCGGCGACGACAGGAAGCTCATTCCATTCGACGGCATCATCCACAATCCTTTCAGGCAGACCAGCCACTTCCATTGTGAAGCAGAAGGTGGCCGGCCAACGTTCATGCCAGATCTGGAGCCTGCCATCAAGGATGGCAAGCTCGCCTGAGCTCACTGCGTCAGTTGCGTTTCAACAACTCCCGTAGAGCAGCCATCCACCGGTTGTTGAGCGCGCAGATCAACGCATCAATCTGACGGTTGCTGATGGCTCCGCCAGCAAACAGGACCAGGGCCCTGAGGGGCATGCTCCTGGCCATCTGATCGAACATCTTGTCCAGTGTGGGGTCGTTGCCTGCACCCCCCATGCGACTTCGGAAACTCTGGATGGCCTTGCCACGAACCCATGCACCCAGCCTGGTCTGGGAGATCTCGTCCAGTGTCGAGTTGCGGTGGAATGGACGTATCGGTTCCGGTGGGGGAACCGGGCGACCGAGCATACCTGCGAAAATCGCATCGGACACTTCCAGCGTATCGCCTGACAGGTCTGGTCCCGGCGCACAGGCGAGTGCGGACGGCCCTGGTGGTGCAGCAGTTCCCTGGATATTGATGGTGCACCGCAGACGGATGTCGCGACTTGATGTGCCGATCTGCAATTCGTACACCCCGGACTCGACACGCCAGCTCCGGTGTCCGGCATCGAAATAGCTGAACGAACGCCTGTCGAGTTCAAACTGTGCTTCGCCGATTTCACCAGCCCGCAAGTGAAGCTTGCAGAACCCTCTCAATTCCTGGGCCGGCCCGTAGACGCCGTTGCCACTTTTACCAACGTATAACTGGACCACCTCGCTGCCGGAGCGTTCGCCGGTATTGGCGATATTGACCCGGATGGTGAGTGGGCCGCTGTCGACGGACCACATGGCTGGCGCGTCCGTGTTCTCGTAGTCGAAACTGGTGTACGACAGTCCATGCCCAAACGGGAACGCCACCTCCTTGTTCAAGGTGTTGTAGTAGCGGTAACCCACATAGAGGCCATCCCGGTACTGGACCTGTCGACCTTCCCCGGCGAACCAGGAATCGCAGGGAACGTCCGCCTGTCGCCAGGCCCAGGTTTCGGCCAGCTTTCCGGACGGATTGGCGCGGCCTGTGACGATGTCGGCAATCGCGCCTCCACCTGCCTGACCAAGCAGGTAGGTGCCAAGTATGGCGCGTGGCCGATGGCACCATGTCATGTCTACCGGTGATCCGCTGGTCAGGACCACGACCGTGTTGGCATTGGCATCACAGACGGCGTTGATCAATGCCAGGTGCTGTTCTGGCATGACAAACTCGGAGCGATCAAACCCTTCCGATTCGCAGATCGCCGGCAGACCAACAAACAGGAGAACGCAGTCGACGGTGTTGGCTACATCGATGGCAGCGTCGATCAGTTGTGTATCCAGCGCCATCGATTGCTGGTCGTACCCACGCGCAAAAGGCAGCGGGCGACCGAACTGTTCGGCCAGCGCGGTGTAGGCATCATCCACCCGTGTTGGATTGACCTGTGAGCTGCCTGCTCCCTGTATGCGGGGCAGTTGCGCAAAACTGCCGATGACTGCGACGTTCGCATCGGATGGCAATGGCAGCAATCCGCCATCGTTTTTAAGCAACACGCAGCTCTCCGTCGCGATGCGACGAGCGAGTGCGTGATGACCACCCAGATCAGGCTGTGCTGACAGCTCGGCCCGATCCCGCCCGGCGAGGATGAGGCTGGTGATGCGCACAGCCGTCTGGTCAAGCACCCGCTCCTGCAATTGTCCCGCGCGGACAGCAGCCTCGATTTGCTGGTCATTGGCACCACCACTGCCTGGCATCTCCAGGTCCAGGCCCGATGCCAACCCCTCAACCCGTCTGTTGGTTGCTCCCCAGTCGGAGACCACCAGTCCCTTGAAGCCCCACTCGTCGCGCAATACCTTGTTCAGGAGCCAGGAGTGTTCGCCGCAGTACTCGCCGTTGAGACGGTTGTACGCGCACATGACAGTCCAGGGTTGCGTTGCGGTCACTGCGATCTCGAACGCGCGCAGGTAGATTTCACGCAAGGTGCGTTCATCGACAATGGCGTCTACATACATCCGCCCCGTTTCCTGGTTGTTGACCGCAAAATGTTTGAGGCTGGTCCCCACCCCCTGTGACTGCACTCCATTGATCCAGGCGGCCGCCAGTTCTCCTGAGACGAGTGGATCTTCCGAGTAATACTCAAAATTGCGTCCACACAGTGGATGGCGCTTGATGTTGATGCCCGGCCCAAGCAGCACCGTGACATTTTCCCGAACGCACTCGGCACCCAGTGCGACACCAACCTCTTCGATCAGTGACCGGTTCCATGAACATGCCATCGCTGCGGCTGTGGGAAAGCAGGTGGCCGGGACACTGGCATTGAGTCCGACATGATCGTTGCCTCTGCTCTGTTTGCGCAGTCCATGGGGACCATCGGTGACCATCACCATGGGGAGGTGCAGCCGTTCGACCGCCTTCAGGTGCCAGAAACCTCGGCCCGAACACAGGCCTGCCTTTTCCTGCAAGGTCATCTGTCCGACCAGTGCAATCGCCTCGTTGTGTTTTCCTGTGAGACCTGCTCCTGCTGCCAAGTAACCACTCCCTGTATGGTGGGTAAGGGTGATCGGCGGAAAGCGTCCGGCCGTCGTCCTGGAGTCGATTGTGGCGGTTAGCGGTATGGCAAACCAGTGAGACTTTGTGGAGACTGTCATCGATTCACGGGTTGTTGCGCAGCGGGATTTGAAGAACCATGCAGGATCTGGCGGGCAGGACAGCGTTGGTTACAGGTGGTGCAAGTGGTATCGGTTTTGCACTTGCCCGCGCATTCATCAGTGAAGGGATGCGAGTTGTCATCGCGGATGTTGATCAGGATGCACTTGCTGCCGCCGAACAGGCGCTGGCCGGCGCCAACACCGAGGTGATGGCCATACAGCTCGATGTCACCGATCGCGACCGATTCACCGCAGTCGCCGATGCGGTGGATGCCCGATTTGGCAAAGTCCATGTTCTCTGCAACAACGCCGGCGTGTATCGAGGCGGCACCCTTGATCAGGTGACCTATGCAGACTGGGACTGGATCATGGGTGTCAACGTTGGTGGCGTAGTCAACGGCGTGCAGACCTTTGTCAGCCGGATGCTGGCGCACGGAGAAGGTGGACACATCGTCAACACGGCTTCGATGGCCGGCATGATCACGTCGCCCGGACTTGGTGTTTACAACGCCAGCAAATTCGCGGTTGTCGGATTGTCAGAAGCATTGCGAACGGATCTGGCAGGTTCGAATATCGGCGTTTCGGTTCTCTGTCCTGGCATGGTGAAAACCC
Organism: Pseudomonadales bacterium; assembly: GCA_041752315.1. Taxonomy (GTDB): domain Bacteria; phylum Pseudomonadota; class Gammaproteobacteria; order Pseudomonadales; family Azotimanducaceae; genus SYFY01. The sequence goes on along the minus strand of JBGSHJ010000055.1, from coordinate 7,749 downwards.
GCATCCTGGAAAGCGAGCGCACGCGACCGGCCAATCTGGCATCTGGCCGGGAAAGCGCGGAGACGGCTGCAAAAGCGCATGGCGAAGTGATGCAAATGGCGATGCAGACCGGCATTGAACCCGAAATCGTTGCGCAGAAGGTGGTGGACGCGATCAAGGCCAATCAGCTGTATGTGTTTCCGCATGCAGAATTCAGGGATGCTGCCGCGGCGCGTTTTGCATCCATTGTCGAAAGTTTTGGCGAGCCTGATCCTTCGCGAACTGCGGCCCAGGCGGAATTCATGGCCGGACTGGTGCGCAAGCCCGGTTGACGGGTCAGCGCTCGAGAACGTAGCGCCCTGGCGCGTTGTCGAGGGCAGGGAAACGTTTGTTGCCTTGTTTACCCGGGGCGTCGACCCTGCGTGACCTCGATTGCAGCCACCGGATCCAGTGCGTTCGCCAGTCTCCTGTGTGTTCGCTGGCACCCTGCAACCAATCATCCGCGTCGACCGGGGTGTCCTTGCGGAGCCAGTAACGAAGGTGTGGATTGTCTGTCTTTGCGCTGATGGTTTGTGTGTGGTTCTGATTGGTCAGCACAAATTCGACTGGTCCGCCAAACAGGTGCGCGCTTCGGTAACAACCACGCCAGGGCGTGATGTGGTCGGTGGTTCCCGCCATGATGTAGACAGGGAAATCAATGCCCTTCAGGTTGATTCTCTGGTCGAGCATGTCCAGTTCGCCAAGAGCCATGGCGTTGCGATGTGCGAGGTCGATGAAGTTGCATTGCATCTCAGCCGGTACGCGGGTGTAGTCCATTGACCAGAACAGCAGCGGATGTGCCAGTGGCGCCTCACCCCGATAGTAGTTGCTGCGCACGAAGCTGAAGACACTTTCGTCCAGACGCAACATCGCGAACATCTCCAGGATATCGCGTTCCTTCATCATGCCCTGTGCACGAACACGCGCCTTCTGTGAGGCAACAGACTCGTCGGTGACAAAAAGCGTGAAATCGCTGTCACCCGGCTGGTTGTCGAGGATGGACACAAACAGCGAGAGTGACTTGATCCAGTGTTTGCCACGTCCCTGCAAGACACCCGCGGCAGCGGCAGCAGTCAGGCCTCCAGCACACAGCCCCATCAGGTCGATACGCTTGACCTTGGAGATGCTCCGTACGACCGAGATTGCACGAATCACCCCGGCCGCATAGCTGGCCAGCGACCATTGGGAATGTTCAGGCATTGGATTGCGCCAGCTGATCGCAAACACCTGGATGCCTTCCGCAAGCAGTTGCTGGAACAGGCTGCGATCCTGGGTCAGGTCACCCAGGTAAAAACGATTGACCTGGGAAAAAACATAGAGCAGCGGCTGGCGATAAACCCTGGGTGTAGTCGGGATGTACTGGATGACCTCGAGCATCTCATCGCGATACACGACCTTGCCGGGGGTCGGGGCAACGTCAACTCCCACCTTGAAGGCAGACCGGTCGGCAATGGCCGGATAACCGTGGTTGTTCGCCTGGTCATCCAGGAAGTTCCCGATACCCTTGACCAGACTTTCGCCGCGGGTTTCGATGGCCCGTTTGATGGTCTCGGGTGTATAGGGTGAGTTGACCGGTGCGTAGACTTCCTTGGCGATTTCCAGCAGGAAGGCAGCGCGCTGGCGGTCGACTCCCTCGAGTCCGGCTTGTTCGATCCAGCGATCAAGCGTTCGAGTCCAGGCAAAATAGGCGCGTCTCAATCGACTGAACCAGGGATCTTCCAACCAGGCGGGATCGACAAAACGGGAGTCAATCGGGTCGGGAGAATCTGTCTCGCCTGGCTGCCCGAGCCAGATCGAGGCCAGTTCGCTCTGATACTGCAGCTGCAGACGGAACATGAGATCCGGTTGATTGCCGACCTGACCCGCAAAAGTCTGCCAGTTGGCGAGGATCGTTGCCGGGTTGGCACCCAACAGCCCTGACAGTGCAACCCCTTCGGTCTGTTCAGCCACACGCTCGTGGTTGTCTTCCGTTGAAGGTTGGGCAGCCATCTGTTTTCCGGTGTCGCGCTTCGCGAACATGATACGTTTCTCTCGTCCCGAATATCCATTTTGAGTATGCTGGTCAGCACTTCAAGGGAGCGGGCAACCATGAAAATCAATGTCGAAGTCGATATCTCTCCCGAGGAACTGCGTCGATTCATGGGGTTGCCGGACGTGCAGGGTTTTCAGCAGCAGATGCTGGAACGGTTCAGTGAAGGTTTTCAGACCAGTCAGGACCAGCGCGAAGAATTTGTTCGCAACATGTTTGCGGGTGCAATCGCGCCCTGGCAGGGTTTTCTCTCGATGATGTCGGCGGCGAGCGGTGCTCGCAGCGACAAGTAGGGACGGACCCCTGATCACGGACCGTACCCGGGTTGCTTGCCGGCTGGGCAATCGCAGCCTGGAGATTCTTCCTGGAAACCACTCTGATCTGAACCAGACTCAACCAGCGACGAGAATCCCATGCGGCTGACTGACCACGACGCTTCGTTCCTGTATGCCGAAACTGCCAGTGCACCCATGCATGGTGCAACAGTGACGGTGATCGAAGGTGAAATCACCTTCGAAGCCTTCATGGACCACATGGCGTCCCGAATGCACCTGATCCCGCGCTATCGACAGCGTCTGGCCTTTGTTCCGTTCAACATCGCCCATCCAAAATGGATTGATGATCCGGATTTTGATCTCAAGCACCATGTGCTGTCGCATCGCGTGACACCCGGGACAACACTCGAACAGGCGATACAGGTCAGCATCAAGCTCACCGAACGTTTGCTGCCTCGCGACAAGCCACTGTGGATGATGTTCCTGATTGAAGGGGTGAGTGGCCATACCGTGTTGTTGTCCATGGGACACCACGCGCTGGTGGATGGAGCATCCGGTGTCGACATTTCGCTGATTCTGTTCGACCTGCAGAAGGATGCGCCCCGAATGGCGTCACCGGCCAAGGCCTGGCAACCGGGACCGGCACCGACTCCCTTCGAGCTGACCAGCGAGGCGGCCGCAGAGACTGCAGAAAAATGGAGAATTCAGTTTGGCAGCCAGGAAAGCGGTGCCGGTCGTGGAGAGCTGCTGCGCCGTGCCGCCGAATCGATGACACGCTTCATCTCCGAACCCGTCGTCACCGCACCCTGGAATGCCTCGATGGTTGGTCCAAAGCGCCAGTTTGAATGGCGACGACTTTCCTTTGGAGCGTTTCGCAACATTCGCAGAGCCTTTGGTGGCACGGTCAATGACGTTGTCCTGGCACTGACCGTGGAATCGGCGGCGCGTTACATGGCACTCCACAAGGAGCGGGTCGAAGGCAGGCATCTGCGGGTGATGGTACCGGTGAGCGTCCGCCGCGAAGATGAAAAAGGTGCGCTGGGCAATCGGGTCTCCGGCATCTTCCCGATGTTTGCTGCAGAACCCATGGAAATCACCGAGCGTTTGCGCAAGGTGCGTTGGGAGACCGAGCATATCAAGCAGAACCGCGAAGCACAGGCGATGGAACTCATGATGGAGTCCATGCCCTCCCTGCCACCGCTGACAATGGCGCCAACACTGCTGGTGGGCTCGGCTTTTGACCCGACAGCCCTCGCGGCCCGATTTCCGTTGCCGGTGCCGCCAAGCTTTGCACCGCGCCTGCCCATGGTCGGTTACAACTTCACCTGCACCAATATCCCCGGTGTGCAGACAACGCAGTATCTTCTTGGGCACCGGATCATCGATTCACTGGCGGTGCTGATGCTCAACGGCAATATCGGTTATGGCATCGCCGTGGTCAGCTATAACCAGGGCCTGTACTTCAACTTCATCAGTGATCCACGATTGCTTCCGGATCTTCACGTCATGGCTGACGGGGTAGTGGAGGCGTTTGATGAATTGCTGGCTGCGGCCGATCTGGCACTGACCCAGACAGCGGCCAGCTGATCGCTCTTGACGTCAACCAGGAAAATAACAACATGACCGACCTGAATTCCCTGCAACCACTCCTCGATCGCTTCCCAGTCAAGGTGGCGCTCAACGACAGGCGCATGGTTGAACTGCGTCTGGCGAAGCCAGGAGATGATGAAGCCATACTGCAGTTTGCACGTGGCCTTCCCGAGGATGACCTGCTGTTCCTGCGGGTTGATATCACGCAGGCGTCGGCAGTCGCCAACTGGCTGGCCAACGTCGCCTCGGGTACGACGGTGTCGTTGCTTGCGTTTGACGGAGATCGACTGGCGGGCTACGCAACGGTGGATCGCAATCCTGCGCGCTGGACACGCCGGGTTGGCGAGATTCGCGTCAATCTGGCTTCTGACTACAGAAGCCTTGGTCTTGGCCGACAGCTCATCGCCAAGATTTTCGACGTCGCGCGCGCTCTCGGATTGCGCAAGATCATGGCACACATGACACCTGACCAACTCGGCTCCCAGGCTGCGTTCAAACGTTTGGGCTTCATGCCCGAAGCACTGCTTGCCGACTACGTTGAAGACCGGCGCGGACGCTCCCATGATCTGGTCATCATGTCGCACGACATTGACGGGTTTACCGATCAGGACGATCAGGCGCTCCGGTTGTAGTGGTCGTGGTCGTAGCAGAGTCCTGAATGATCCGGCCGCCTTCTGTATTCAAGCAGGCACTGGAAGGGCGAGTTGCTCTTGAAGCGGCCGCCCTGCTCGCGCAGCTGCCCATGCTTCGATTGCAGGCAGAACGTGGGACTGGCCCGGTCATGGTGTTGCCTGGATTCATGGCTGACGACGGTTCAACCTGGTTGCTGCGCAGATTCCTCAACAGTCTTGGTTACACGGCAGTCGGTTGGGAAGCCGGCGTCAATCGTGGACCCATGCACAGCCTGCTCGATGAACTCCTGCCACGCATAGAGAAGATTGCGAATCAAGCGTCCAGACCGGTTCAGCTGATTGGCTGGAGCCGTGGTGGAATCCTGGCGAGAGAACTGGCGAGGAGGGATGTGCGCGGAGTCCGGAGTGTGATGACGATGGGCACTCCCATTCAAGGTGGCTTGTCGGCTTCCTCAATCGGATTCTGGGTGTTGCAAAGCAGCAATCTGACACCGGCCCAGGGTGCTCAATTGCAGCGTGAGAGGGAACGGGTTCCGATTCTTTGTCCGGTGCATTCGATCTATTCAAAGTCGGACGGCGTGGTGGCATGGCAGGCGAGCGTCGATGCACACAACGTGCATGTGGAGCATCACGAGGTTGTCTCCTCGCATGTGGGCATGGGGTGTAATGCGGACGTGTTTCTCCTTTTGGCGCGTTTGCTGTCCAAATACAGCTGATACGGCAGCAGCATGTTGCGACGCAATTCTCAGTGAATACACGTAAACCATTGATTTATAAAAACTAAATGTTTTTAACGACCGGACAAAAAAGTACTTGCCAGGATTTATGCTGTGGTGCACAATGCGTTTCGTTGTGCGGTGCAGCAATCGGTGTCGCGCATTAAGACTCCTCAGAGTCGCCCTTAAACCAGTTACAGGTAATGCATCATGAATCCAATTGAAAAGTCCGTGCAGTTCGGCCGTGATCTCCTCGAAGTCAACGCCGAGTGGATGCGCAAACTGGCCGAGTTCGATGGTCAGAGCGTACGAAAGTACGTCGAGTTCAACCAGGAGTTCGGCAAGAAGTTGCCGGAAGTCAAAGACGTGCAGTCGTTCTTCGAGTTGCAGCGTGCGTATGCCGAGCAACTGTGGAACGGCACCCAGGAAACGTTCAAGGCACGTGGTGAACTGGTGAAAGAAGCGGTGGAAGCCAATGGCGCGCTTTGGCGCCGTGTGGTCGAGTCCGCGAAGCCAGGCGAAGAAGCCAAGGCTGCCTGAACATCGAGCAGGTACCTCGCTGGTCATTAGACCTGCGTAACAAGTACCTGGGAGTGTCCTGCAAACCCGCGTTATCGCGGGTTTGTGCTTTCTGCCAGTACCAGTGTTGCCGCGTCTGCTGATGAACGACGCCGAGACCCGTCAGCACGGGCCTCTTCACGGATCTGTGCCTGGCTGTGGGCTTCCCGCATTGCGCGGTACACACGCTCCGTGGCTTCGGGAACCTTGGTTCCCGGTGCAAAATAAATCGGTTCCAGAACGTGCGCAGCAACCGGCCCTGGCACGGCCTCTTTTTTGCCGGGCGGTCGGATGTGCTTGAGTCCCTCCAGGTACACCGGCACGATGGGCACACCTTTTTCCAGAGCCAGTATCGCTGCGCCGTGCTTGAACGGTGAAAGGCTCCTGCCTCGCGCCCGCGTGCCTTCTGGAAACAGCATCAGATTGGCCCCCTGGTCCAGTAACCACTTGGGATAGTCCAGGGTTTTGGAGCCGCCACCCCGGTGGATGGGATAGAGGCCCGCAACCAGCGATTGATACCAGGGCTGAAGCTCGAGTTCCTTCCGCCCCTTGAGGAACCAACGGTCAGCGGCTGCACCGAAGAACAGGTTGAGACGGATGCGCCAGGGGAGTGCTTTCATGAGGCACATCTGGTCGAAGTGACTGGTGTGGTTGGCAATGACGATGCACGGACCTTTCACCTTGGCCCAGTTTTCCTTGCCAAAGACCTCATGTGAAGTGAAATACTGGCGAGACCAACGGGTATAGGTCCGGTAGTAAAAGAGCAGGCGCACGATGCGGGTCCACCACTGGGCTTGCCAGGGATGTGGCCCATCCGTTTCTGCACTCTGGCCAATCAGCCGCTCAAACAGTCCGAGATCAACCGCAGGCAGTATTTCGGTCTGGCTGGTCGTGCCAAATTCCTGGGCGATGGTGGCCCGATAGGCCTTGAAGTTGTCAGGTGCCTCGAAGATGTAACACTGGTCCCATTCACCGAGCAATCGCCACGAACCGATGACCTTGGCTTCCCATCGCTCCAGTGCCTCGCGGATGGACTCGGCATTGGACGCATCGTCCCGAATAGCCTTCAGTCCCTCGGAATGATCACGCAGAAGGAGCACATAACGAGGCATGTTCGTGCCTCAGTCGTGCTTGCGAGGAGGATTGGCCAGCATCATCTCGACGTACTGGTCGATCCCGATCGCCGGCATGGTGGTGACCTTGATCGTGCCACGCGCCCCAAGTTCTACCGCGATACGGGCCATTACTTCGTTGGAGGGCGCTTCGATGATGTTGACAAAATCATAGCCACCAAGGACCGCGTATTGGCTGGTGACACGAGCTCCCATGCCCTCAAGTTCCTTGTTCACCTCACGCAGTCGCTCGGGTCTTTCCTTCAGCGTCTTGCGTCCCTCGTCGGTGAGCGTACTGAACATGATGTAGGTCGCCAATTTCGCATTCCCCCGTTTGCGATTTTCAAAAGATGGTGCTCCTTCGGCTGCACGCTTACAAGAACTGAAGTTCACTGTGCCGGAGGAATCGCGAACCCTCTGCGGAGGCAGTGAATTCGATGCTTTCGATTCAAGTTGTTCGAGTTAATACAAAGTGCTGCTATTGCATTGCAACATCGGATTGACCGGTTACGGATCTTTCCGCAGACTCCGGTGACATCAAGATGACACATCCGGTGGTACCCCCGGTGGGTAAGCAAACGTTGGAGCAGGCAGGAGTGCAGCTGGGTCCCCAGGCAAACGGCAAACCAGCATCGACCCGCAGGGAAGGTCCGGCCGTGTTCGATTCGTTGAGCGAGCTGCCACGAGTCCTGATGGAAGCCACGCTGCTCGGGGTCACCTGGAGCATCCTCAGGGCCAATGCGCCCCGGGGTGACGGTCATCCCGTCATGGTGTTGCCCGGCTTCATGGGCGGCGACGAATCAACGCTGCTGCTGCGAC
>JBGSHJ010000054.1:0-2661 GCA_041752315.1 Pseudomonadales bacterium | reverse complement strand
CACTCTCATGGGCACAACGACTCAAACGCGTCTTCAACATCGACATCACACGGTGCCCGCTCTGCGGTGGCCAACTCCGTGTCATCGAAGATGTCACCGATCCCGACCTCATTCACAAGATCCTCGATCACCGTAAGCAGCGTGCCCCGCCCCGCAGGCCGCCAGCACCCGCAAAACCACACCAGACAACCCCTGATCTCTTCGTCGAGCGCTGACAAGTCCTCGACAACTCACAACCCTGCGCGACTGAATTCCACATTTCCCTTCTCGCTCAATGCAGCGTGCGTCTCTCGCTTCCTTCCGCGTGAGAAATTCCCTCCCCTTGGATTCTTCACCTACACATCGCAGATCGCCGCCCAAACTATCGCCTCAGCCAATACTTCGTGATCAGCAAGAAAACACCCGTTATCCTTCCTATCCTCGGAGTCGGACCAGGCGATCCTGAACTGATCACGCTCAAGGCGCTGCAACTGCTGCAGCGCGCCGATGTGGTTCTGTATGACAATCTGGTCAACCGGGCCATCCTTGATTATGCACGACGTGATGCCGAACAAATCTATGTTGGCAAGAAGCGTGCGTTTACCGGTGCTCGCCAGGACGATATTCACGAACGAATGCTGACTGCAGCGAAGGCTGGCAAAAACGTTGTGCGATTGAAAGGTGGTGATCCGTTCATCTTTGGTCGTGGCGGCGAGGAGATCGCTTCGCTGGTGGAAAAGGGCGTGCAGTGCATTGTTGTGCCTGGAATTACGGCTGCACTCGGCGCTGCCAGTTATGCAGGGATTCCCCTGACCTATCGGAATCTGTCGCAGAGTGTTCGTTTTGTGACCGGGCACCGGGCTCGGGCTCGATCGAAATCGATTGGCGGGATTTTGCCAAACCAGGTCAGACGCTGGTGTTTTACATGGGGTTGTTCAACCTGCCGCAGATCAGTGCACTGCTGATCGAAAACGGACTTGCCCCGCAGACACCGGCGGCGCTGGTTGAAAATGCTACCTTGCCCCAGCAGCGGGTATTGGTCGGGACCATTGCGGATCTGCCCGGCAAGGCACTCGACATCGGCATCGACGGCCCGAGCACGGTCATTGTCGGCGAGGTGGTGAGTGTGCGACAGGTAGTTGAACAGAGCTGACAGAGTCCGACTGTTGGACGACCTGAATGGTGTTGAGCAAACATTGAGATACTCCGCGAGCCGGCACTGGCCCGGATTGCGTAAGCGCGGTTGCCCCCAAATTCGCGGCTACGCTGTATCGGCCCGACAGGCCGCGAGGTTTGAGGGCATCAAAACTGGCGTGGGTGTGGCAGCAGACTTCCGGAAACCGGGGTGGGCAGGGGGATTTGCCGGTTTTGACCCACTTTCCTGACGTTTTCCGCCTATACCTATTAGACTGGTCTCATCGGGTTGAATCGTCAGGCGGGACTGACGGGGACCTGTGATCAACAGCTTTACTAAAACGATCGTGGAGTACGGACCATGAACAGTGTTCGAGCAAAAGAAGCATCGGTTCTTTCCGCCCTGGCATTGGGTGTTTTCCTGTGTTTTGGATTCCTGGGCAATGCAGTAGCGGCCGACGAACTGCAGATTCTCTCCAGTGACGGCACGTACGTGCCGGTGCCTGAATCGGCAAGCTCCGGATTCAACGGATCCTTCGGCAGGAAGAACCTGAGCAGGGCGGAAGCAGGCCTGTGGAGCGAGATCCCCTCCGGCAGAATGACTCCGGCTGAGGTGGACGAACTGCGTCTCATGAAAGCACCTGTACCTTATTACCTGCGCAACCAGGAGGCAGCGCCGGAAAATACAATCGGCCAGGATGTCCGGCAACGCATCTACCCGAACGCCAGCGGTTACCCCGAACGGGCCATCGGACAGATCACGTTCCGTCAGGGGACGTCCGCGGGCTTCATCTGTACCGGCTGGATGATCAGCCCCAACACGGTAGCCACCGCAGCGCATTGCCTGCACGGAGGACCTGGCAAGGGATTCAGCACCAACATCCAGATCTTCCCTGGCCGCGATGCCGGTAGCAACCCGTTCGGTGGTTGTACTGCACGCTCTTTGTTCGTCCCGGCAACGTGGACTACCCGCGGTGCACAGGAAGACGACTTTGGCGCCTTCAAACTGAACTGCAGTGTTGGCAATGCCACCGGCTGGTTCGGTTACATGAATCTGGGTGTCATCAACAATGTGAACATCGCGATCACGGGCTATCCCGGTGACAAGCCTTCGGGAACTGCCTGGTCCGGTAGCGGGCTCGTGATTGCGTCAACAGCAGGCAAGGTGCGCTACGTTATCGACACCGCCGGTGGCATGAGCGGCAGTCCGGTGTTCCAGCCGGATCGGACCGGCTCCCTCTGCACAGGGCCATGTGCGCTCGGGATCCACGCGTACGGCACACAGAACGGTTCCAACAGCGGTACTCGCATCAACAGCACCGTGCTGGCGCTGTTGAACGCGGCGCGTAACGCACCCTGAGAGGTGCACGAGGCCGTCAGGGAGTGACGGCCTGCTCGTGTCCTGGCTCTGCGGCCGATGATCCGCCTGATGCTCAGGACCACCCACCGCTGCACTCTCATGGGCACAACGACTCAAACGCGTCTTCAACATCGACATCACACGGTGCCCGCTCTGCGGTGGCCAACTCCGTGTCATCGAAGATGTCA
>JBGSHJ010000053.1:0-168510 GCA_041752315.1 Pseudomonadales bacterium | reverse complement strand
GTGTAGCTCGCCCAATGGCCCCAGGCACCCCAGTTCCTGCGCGTTTCACCGAAGATCAGGAAAATGCCGAAGCAGATCCCGATCCACGCACTGATCCTCAAGTATTTCGAGTTCAACATCGGCCTCCACATCGATGAAGCGAGCCGAAAACGTTAAAGTCACGATTGACCCGGTACAAAACGTCGACATCGTATCCCGCTGTCGCGCATGGGCACGATCGGCAGCGCATCGACGGCTATGGCCAACACATGCAAGATGCCGAATACTGGAAAGGGAGGAGATAGCATCATGCGAACGATTCCGTTGCTTCGGACAATCGGGCTGGTATTTACCATCGCCACCAGCGCGAATCTGGGTGCAGTACACGCCGCGACGGTAAGCGAGCAGCTGAGCAATCTGGGTCATCCAAAGACCCGTCCTTGCCAGGTTCGGAACAGTTCAGTTGGCTTGGGTGACATACCAGTCCTGCAGTTCGAGAACAAGGAAACATCGGATGACGATGAACAGGAAGCGATTGCGCTCTTGAAGTTGCTCGCGCCTGCGCTTGCATCCTCCGGCCAGCGCTACGCAGGGTTCGACCCGCGAAAGGACTGGACGACCTGCGCAAACCAGAACCCCGAGTATGTCTTCTGGCGCGACTACGATGACAACTGGCGATTTGTGAAGGGCACGCCATCGCAATACCTGGCTCGCGTTCTGCGAGACCTTCCGCCGGAACAGCGAGGTACCCCTGTAGAAGCCTACGTACTTCACGCGCTGGGGCTGGTGGAGCAGCGCCTTGGACATATCGCGCGTGGCATCGATCGGTTCGAAAGGGCCAACACCATTCTCGGCACCACCGTCGACTCCAAAGGCATCAAGGGTCTCGTACTCGCACGGCTCACGCAGCATTTTCTAGCGGAAGGCAACGATGAGGTCAAGGGTGAGGCCTACCTGCAGGAGTATGCACTCGTGGCCGAATCATCCAACGCAGAACAGCTCACTCATGTGCCACTTGTCAAGGTCGCACCGGTGTATCCGAGCAGCGCACAGCGCACCGGGCAAGAAGGTTATGTGATCCTTGAGTTTACGGTCGATGTCGACGGCCGCATTCGCAACCCGATCGTGATCGAAGAATCACCTGAAGGGGTGTTTGCGGACGCCGCAATCGACGCCGCCAAAAAATTCCGTTACCTGCCCAAAGTGGTGGACGGGAAGTTCGTACCGGTTGCTGGTGTCAGGAACCGGATCTCCTTCGAATTGGAGGACTGATACACCCTTACGAATCGGGAGTGCCTAGTCGAAGAAGGGCTGCAGTGCCGTTCGCAACTCTTTCAGCCGAATTTGCAAAGAAACCCTATCGGCAATCGGATGCCAGGTACTGTAGGTCTCGATCGCTCACCCAACCGTCCTATTGTGACGATACATGAATCCGAACATTGACACATTTCACGACACTGGCCACGTCAAGAAAGCTAGAATCCCCCTTGGTTGATTTGTTCGGGAGTCCACTGACCGGTGGTTCTCCTGCCGGCCAGTGGAGCGCCAACGAGGAATCCCATGAGTTTCGATGAGAATGACGTCGAGTCGGCGATTCCCCGGCGATTCGAGAAGATCGCTGCACGGTTCCCGGATCGCATTGCCGTCACCCACCTGGGGAAATCGCTCACCTACGCCGTGTTGGATCGCCTGGCGCACGAGGCAGCATGCAGGATTGCAGATCGTATCCCCGACGATGGCAAGCCGATCGCGTTGTGCCTGCACCAAGGTGCATCACAGGTCATCGCAACCCTGGCCGTACTCAAGGCCGGCAGGTCCTACCTGCCCCTTGATCCGGCCATACCGGAGGCGCGCAATCAGCAGATGCTGGAGCGATCAGGTGCGGTCTGGGTGCTGACCAACGATCTGGCGCTGAAAACAGCTGAACAGCTGACAGGTAGCGACCGGCACATGCTGAACCTCGACACGTGCGCAACATCGGAACCGACCAAACTCCCGGACCGGGAGATCCAGCCGGCCGACATCGCATGCATCCTGTACACCTCGGGTTCGACCGGCCACCCGAAGGGTGTGATGCACAGCCACCGCACACTTCTGCACAATGCCCTGCGCCATCACGACGCGTTCGGGATCACCCCTGACGACCGACAAACCCTGCTCTACACCCCGAGTGTCTACGGCGGACAGCGCGACATGTACAACGCGCTGCTGAACGGCGCATCCCTGAACATCTATGACCTGAAGGCGGAAGGTATCCAGGGTCTCGCTGACTGGCTGGAGGCATCGGGAATCAGCATCTACTGCTCCGTCGCGACCGTGTTTCGTCAGTTCTGCAAGACCCTCGACGCTTCGAGATCGTTTCCTCACCTGCGCCTCGTCAAGCTTGGAGGCGAAGCAACGCACCGGACCGATGTGGACGGGTTCCGCAAATATTTTCCCGTCACCTGCCAGATGCACTGTGGCTTCGGGTCAACGGAAACCGGCTTGGCGCGGAACTTTTTCGTTTCCGGGGAAACACAATTTACGGGTGAATCCGTTCCATTGGGATATCCGATCGCCAACATGGAAGTTCTGCTGCTCGACGAAGACGGCCACGAAGTCGCGCAGAATCAGATGGGTGAGATCGTCATTCGCAGTCCGTACGTCGCCCTGGGTTACTGGCGCGAACCCGAGCAGACCGCGCGGGCTTTCGCCAACGATCTGGAGGACGGGAACAAGCGGGTCTACCGCACCGGAGATCTTGGCATCATCCGGGAAGACGGCTGCCTGGTACACCTCGGGCGTCGGGATCAACAGGTCAAGATCAAGGGCTATCGGATCGAACCGGCTGAGATCGAACAAGCCCTGCTGCGTGGTGGGCGGATCAGTGAAACGGTTGTGACCTCCTGCAAGGACCAGCTTGGAAATGAGGAACTGGCAGCCTACGTGGTGGGCGTTCACCACCCTCTCCTTCTCCGGAGCCTTCGCGCAGAACTCGCGTCGCGCTTGCCCGGATACATGGTGCCAGCACACTTCATCCGTCTTGACGCACTACCCAGGCTGCCAAACGGAAAGGTGGATCGGCAAGCGCTGCCAGATCCCGGACGGGCGAACGTGTCCGACGAACTGGAATACATCCCGCCGACGTCTGCTGTCGAACTGCATCTGGCGGCCATCTGGAGCGAGATCCTCGGAGGCGATCAGGTCGGTCGATCCGATAACTTTTTTGCCATCGGCGGCGAGTCTCTCAATGCCCTGGTGATGCTGGCTGCGGTCGAAAGACGGTTCCAGGTAAACGTCCCTGTATCGAGCCTGATGCTCGATCCAACAATTGGAGCGCTGGCGCGAATCATCGAGTCGACGAACGCCGAACAAGCTTCTGCCGTCGTGGTTCCACTGCGCTTATCTGGCAGCAAGCGGCCCCTGTTCTGTGTTCACGGCGTGTATGGCGGATGTTTTTTCTACCGCAAACTCGTCGAACGGCTGAATCACGATCAACCCTTCTACGCACTACAGCCGCCGAGCCTGAATGGCAGGCGCTTCGAAAACGATTCGATCGAAGCGGTCGCGGAGCGTTACATTCTGGAAATCAGGGCGGTGCAACCTCGTGGCCCCTATCGACTGGGAGGCTTCTCGTTTGGTGGGAAGATTGCGTTCGAGATGGCCCGTCAGCTGAGCGAAGGGAATGAGGCCGTCGAACTCCTGCTGATCTTCGACTCCCATCCTCCTTCCCACAGGGGTCGCGGGCAGAGCAACGTGCGAAATGCTGCTCCCGGACATTCGGTGCTGGAGGAGCAGGACGGCTCTGCAGCCATCGAGCAACACGAAAGACTCATTGGTGATGTCGGCCCGCGACTCTACCTTCTGCGCAGGCGACTGCAAGCAGGCTGGCTCAACCTGAAAACGCGACTGACTCACGAACGCCTGCGATTCGGCTCGACGCTGGATGCAGAAGGGCGACCACAGTACATCGCCTGGAATCATCATCGTGTCGACAACCGGTATTTCCCGAAACCCTATGACCGGGATATCGTGCTGCTGCACACCCGGTCGAGACAATCGACGATCCTGGATGGATGGCAAGCGTGTACAACCGGCACGGTGCACACGTACAGCATTCCGGGAGAGCACAAGCAGATCTTCGATCCTCCGGGCATTGGCCCATTGGCGGCTACAATCTCCCGGATTCTCGAGGACATTGACAGCGACCCACTCAAGAACGGCGCCTCCTTGCCCCAACTTTCCGTTGGCTCGGCGTGAGATCAAACGGGTCAGGTCGCCCGTCACCGGTGATGAATCGTCGGTTTTCTTGTTGGCTCCAGAGACGAATCAGCGTTTGATTGTTTGCGGGTCCAGCAACCGCAACGAACCAACGCACCCTCATTTTTCCGACCACATGCGCACAAGATTATGGTAGGCCCCGGTCAGACCAGGCATGACGCCGGCTCTGGAGAGCCTCTCCGTGCGCAGATCCTGGATGGAACGGTCCAAGTCATAGAGCAACGCGCGCTGATCGGCCGAACGTACCATGCTCTGTATCCACACGATTGCCACCAGCCGTTCTCCCGAGGTGATGGTCTCGACCTGGTGCAGGCTGCTGGAGGGATAAAGCACGAGACTGCCTGCTTCCAGTTTCACGTGTTGGGCACCAAATCCGGTTTCGATGACAAGTTCCCCTCCTGCATAACTGTCGGGAGCTGAGAGAAACAAAGTGGCAGACACATCACAGCGCAACGGCACGCTGGCCGAATCCGGCATCAGCGAGGCATCGACATGCAGGCCATAGCCTTCGTTTTCACGATACCGACAGAAGCGTGGTGCACTCATCCGAGACGGCAGTGCGGCCGACATCAGGGTGGGATGCTGTTCCAGCCTCTGTTGTATCCGCATGGAGAGATCGACGACCAGGGGGTCGGCACCGTCAGCCTGATGGTTCTTCTTCACCAGGGCAGCATCGAACCCGGCAGACAATCTTCCATCTGTCCAGGCGACTGCATCCAGGGCTCGGCGAATCCGGTCCACTTCGTCGTTCGACAGGATTTCCTCGATCACGAGCATCATCGCGGGTACCTCCTCCTCATCAGTTGACCTGTCTGATCCTTGCCCTGAGCGTCGGCGCGAGTCAACGTGAATGCCAGCGGCTGGCGCGCACATCCTGCGTGGCTGGTTCACCCGTCGGTCAAGTTCCCCGACACAACGGTTCGAGCGGGATTTTCAAGTTGAAGGCTGATCCCGGCGAATGATTGAAGGGTGATTGGTTCGGCGTGGCAGCACACAGGCAGAGTTCACTGTGTCCAGTGTGGGGCAACCCGCCAGCGCCATCGTCAGCTCCAGCTCGTCACGCAACATACGGAGCATGCGCGCAACCCCTCTGGCCCCATCTGCGGCCAGCGCATGGAGCTGGGGCCGACCGATCAGCACCGCGTCTGCTCCCAGCGCAAGAGCGATGAACACATCTGCACCGGAGCGGATACCTCCGTCGACGAGCACCGGAAAACCGTTCCCGAGGCACGAACGGATGCCTTGCAGGACACGCAGTGGGGAAGGTGCGACCGACAGGGCTCGACCGCCGTGGTTGGAAACGATGACTGCATCCACCCCTGCATCGCGGGCACGGAGCGCGTCGTCGGGATGCAACAGACCCTTCAGCACCAACTTGTGCTTCCAGCGGGTGCGCAGTCGTTCCACATCGTCCCAGCACGGTGCACGGGACATCGCACCCTGAAAGACCCGACTGTCGCCAGGCCCGATATCGAGGGGAACCGGATTTGGCTCCGCATAGATCGGCCGCATCTCCGGCGGCACACTGAACCCGCTGCGCAGTTCGCGATAGCGCAGTCCATTCACCGGGACATCGACCGTCACCACCAGCCAGGGATAACCGGCATCTTCGGCTGCGGCAAGCAGGCGTGAATTGGCTGTGCGACTGTCCTGCAGATACAACTGGACCCCGCAAGTCCCGCCGTGGGCTGCGTAAATCTCTGACAAATCCCTGGTGGTCAGTGCACTGACGAGCATCGGAATGTCCATCGCACCAGCGGCCTGCGCAGTGGCCAATTCACCATCGGCATGCACGAGTCGCTGCAGACCGATGGGCGCCAACAGGATTGGCGCAGGAAGCAGCTGATCCAGCAGATTCAGCCGGGTATGGCCGGCACCTGCTGACACCAGCTGTCTGGGCAGGATGAACCAGTCCTGGAAGGCATCACGATTGTCGCGAAGAGCCTCCTCGCTTCCGGAACTACCACTGACCCACGACCACACAGACTCCGAGAGAATTTCCCCGGCCTCCTTTTCGAAGTCCGCCAGACAAAGCGCAGAGGGCTGCTTCACCTCAGATCGTAGGTGAGTGTTGTCCTGATGCTGCGGGCATCTCCCAGGTACATGAACGAACCCGATCGATAGGCAGCAGTCCAGTAATCCTGGTCGAACACATTGCCGGCGTTCAGGCGAACATTCACCCGATCCGTCGGAAACCACTGAACAAACACGTCAGTCACATCGTAGGACGGCACGATGATGCTGTAGTCATTGATCACGGTGTTGAATCCGGCTGCGGTATCCGGCTGGCCACCGAACATCTCGCTCTTGTAGGTCCACGAGCCACCCACTGCAAGCTTTGGCGTGACTTCATAGCGCAACTGCACAAACACGCTGTCGTCGGCAAAGTTCGACAGTACACGACCTTCGTCGGCCACGTTGAACGCCTCGAGCACCTTTGAACTCATGGCTGCCGCAGTGACCTGCGCACTCAGCTTGTCCGTGATGTTGCCGGTCAGGGAAACTTCGATTCCCTGGACCCGGTTCTTGCCGGTGTTCAACGTTCCCAGCGTTGAGTAGGCGCTGCCAACACTTTCCATGACATCGTCCTTGGTCATGCGGAAGAGCGCGGCGGTGGCCAACAGCCGGCCGTCAAACAGGTTCCATTTCGAGCCAATCTCGATGTTCGCCATGCTTTCCGGTTCGCTGACGTCGACCTGGTCCGGGGTACCGCAAAGACCGCCATAACCGCAGCTGCCTCCGACGTCGGACTCGCCGCCGTTGATGTTGGTGGAGGCACTGTACGTACCATAGAGATTGGCGTTTTCGTTGATATGGAAGACGACGCCGACATGACCGTTCCAGTACCCATCATCGTAGTCATAGGTGGTTGGTGTGCCCTGGGCGACCAGATCGTTCCTGTAGTCGAACCAGTCGTGGCGAATTCCAAAGAAGCCGGTCAGGCGTTTGCCGATGTCCACCGTGTCCATTACGTAAACCGAAGCGGTGTCGACCTTGTGGTCGGAGTCGCTGCCACCCCGGATCACGGTCCGTCCGAGGAGCGTGCGAATGTTGTCGACGGCATTGCCACTGGCGTCGGTTGCACAATGACCTGCACGGGCTTCGGCGTTTCCAGCGCCTGGCAGCAAACAGTTGGTTGCGCCGGTATTGGTCAGTGCGAACACACCATTGGTGACCTGCTCCTGCGAATACTCGACACCGAAGACCAGTGCATGGTCCATACCCGCCAGGTCCACGTCCCAGAACAGATTGGTCTGGCTGACAAGGTACTCAACCTCCTGCCAGCCCTGGTGCCCGCTCAACGTCACGGTCGTCGCGCCTGGAGCAACAGGGTCGGTAGCGGCACGTGTTGCGCCTCGCGCACCTGTGGTCACATAACCGTTCTCGGTTTCTCCATAGCGTGTCGAGTTCTGCAGCCGGAATGTGTCGGAAAAGTCGTATCCCGTCTTCAGCGTAAACGTCAGAACGTCCGATTCCAGGAAGTCCGAAGACTGCAGGTACACGGGAATGTCCTTCACGGGCTGCCGGCTGGTCTGATCGAAGTAGCTGCCGAGGTCTGGTCTGTCATCGGCTTCCAGCCAGTACCCATCAAGGACGAAGCGCAACTGCTCCGTCGGGATGAACGCGGTGGAAACCAGCGCCCCTTGTCTCTGCCTGTCGGCAGGTCCGCGATCCGGTATCTCCTCATCCGCATGCAGCAGATTCGCCCGAATCGCGAGGGAGTCGCCAAAGCGCAGGTTGGTATCCGCAGTCAGTCGGTGGAATTCGTCCGACCCGATCGAACCTTCGATTATCGAAAAGTCTTCCTGCAGGTTGGCCTGCTTGGAGATACCGTTCACCGCGCCACCGGTGGATCCGCGGCCAGCGAACGTGGAACTTGGTCCCTTGGTGATTTCGATCTGTTCTGTCGCAAAACTCTCCCGTGTGGTCATGCCGGGATCCCGTATCCCATCGACAAATACATCACTGCGCGCTTCATGGCCACGGATGATGTACCGGTCTCCAAAGGCATTGCCATTTTCACCGGTACCCAGCGTGATCCCTGCCTGCGAGGCAAGAATCTCCTTGAGGTCGGTTTTGCCGGAGTCACGAATCTGGGTCTGCGTCAGGATATTGATCGTCTGCGGAGTGGCCGCCAGATCCGCCGAGTGCCGCATGTCGCCGGAACGTTGTGCCTTGTAATAAACGCCTTTCTCGGCAAAGACCTCGACCAGTTCGATCTGTTCTGACGTGTCGCGAGACAACGTCTGTGGTTTGGTCGATTCAGCCTGGGCAGGGCTCCCTGCGATGCCCAATGCAACCAGACAGCCCAGGCGCGGCAAGTTGTGACGCAACGATCGCGGAACTTGCGCTCCGCCGTCTCGCGTTGAGCGTCGATTTTGGTTGCTGGAGTCCATTGGATGAGAGATTCCGACGCGAATGGGCATGAACATGTCTCATGAGGGTGACATTTAAATGCTAATCATTCTCATTTGTATTATCAACAAGTAGTTCGTCGAGTGGATTTGCGGCCGACCTCCCCGCCGTCACGTTCACAACAAGACGGTGTACGCCAGTCGAATCGTCAGCGATCGATTGAACGACTCCTGAAAAGGCGGCGATCCCATGACAGGAACAAAAAGCCGTCGGTGCCGGACGCGCGCAGTCTTGACAGTCAGATCATCCGGTCAGGGAATCGGCGAGCGAACGCAGCAGCTTCGCCCCATCACCACGCCAGGCACTGCCATGCATGCAGGCGAGTGTTGTCGGACGGGTCGACGCCAGTTTTTCGAGCAACGCATGAGCATTTCTGGTGTGCGAGAAGTAGTCCAGTTCGTGACGAAAGGCTTCACTGGGTCCAAGAATGTCGGAATCGGTAACAGGCGGCAGCTCGGCACCGCCCTGGGTAAACAGATCGCCACACAGCAGCGTTGACGTGCGCTCCTCGCTCAGGAATCCACACTCCCACCCATGCGGCAGATGTGGTGTGTCGAGCCAGCAAACGCTGTGCCGTCCAAGTTCAAGCCGCTCGCGGTCGACCAGCACGCGCGGCGCCCGGTCGGCAAGATCACTGACCGAAACCATGGCGGCAATCGTGCCGCAAAGTGGTACGGAGGCTGGAGCGACGGCAAGCCACTCGTTGAGTGATCCACACTCGTCGGATTCGACATGGGAAAAACCGATGTAACGCAGATTCTGAACCGGCAGGATGTGCTTCACTGCTTCGTGCACCAGCGGAAACATCCTGCGCGGGCCGGTATGAAAAAGCAGGGGCTCGTCATCCTTGATGAGGTACTGGTTAAAAGAGAAGCCACCACCCCCATCGAGCTGGACGGGCGTATTGATACGGTAGATCCCCTCGGCGATTTCGTGGACATTCGTCCCGGACTGGCGATTGGTCACGGTCAATGGATTCTCCCGGTAGCAGGTCACGACATGGTACTGCGCCGTGCGGTCACACAGAATTCTGTTTCGATCGCGACAGGATCAGCTGTCGCTACACCTGATCCGGCGTTCGATTTCTGCCCGATCGTCTGACACAAAGCCTGGATGTCGCCAGCATGCAAGCCCCTTCAAAGCCGGGTAAGTGCGAGCCCATCAGTCGATCCTTCACGGCATCGGAGGGCTCGACAGAAAAAGATTCGCCATTCGCAAACGTACCCAATCCAGAACTCATGAGGAACAAGGAGACGAACGCACCCGGACACGAGGATCCGATCAGGTGTCCTGCGGCAGCAGCGCTTCGACGCACGGTGATGGCCACCGGCTGCACTCTGATTGCCCGTTCCCTGATGCATCCCGACCTGCACGGCTAATGCGGCCAGGATTCCAAAGGCTCCATGCTGAGAATCCAACGGTCAGCGTTGGCTGGAGCACAGACAGGCTGTCACGCGCAGGCGCCCAATCCGGTCGCGCAATCCCGCATACCCAGGACGCATCAACCACCATGAAAGCACTGGTCTACCATGGCCCAGGCCACAAGAGTCTGGACGACCGCCCCAAACCGGAACTGTCAGGCGCTGGCGATGCGATCGTACGCATCACGCACACGACACTGTGTGGCACCGACCTCCACATCCTGAAAGGCGACGTACCCACCTGCAAACCAGGCACCACGCTGGGCCACGAAGGTGTAGGCGTGATCGACGGCGTGGGCGCGGGGGTCACTGCCTTCAGACCGGGAGACCATGTACTCATCTCGTGCATCAGCGCCTGCGGCCGCTGCGAGCCTTGTCGCAAGGGCATGTACTCCCACTGCGTCAGTGGCGGCTGGATCCTGGGCAACAGCATCGACGGTACGCAGGCCGAGTTCGTGCGCATCCCGCATGCCGACACCAGCCTGTACCCGGTACCCGCTGGTGCCGACGAAGAAGCGCTGGTGATGCTGAGCGACATCCTGCCTACCGGTTTTGAGTGCGGTGTCCTCAGTGGCAAGGTCGACGTGGGCGGTAGCGTAGCCATCGTCGGCAGCGGACCCATCGGGCTGGCGGCGCTGCTGACGGCGCAGTTCCATTCGCCGGCACAGATCATCATGATCGACATCGACGACAATCGCCTGGATGCAGCGAGGCGCTTCGGCGCCACGGCCACCATCAACAGCAGCCACGGCGACGCCGTGGCGCAGGTCTTCAGGCTCACTGCTGGCCGTGGCGTGGACACGGCCATCGAGGCTGTGGGCATTCCTGCCACCTTCGAGTTGTGCCAGGACATCGTGGCCGCCGGTGGCACCATCGCGAACGTGGGCGTGCATGGCACCAAGGTCGACCTTCACCTGGAGCGGCTGTGGTCCCACAACATCACCATTACCACCCGACTGGTGGACACGGTAACGATGCCGCTGTTGCTGAAGACCATGGAGAGCAAACGCATCGACGCGAGCCTGCTCATCACCCACCACTTCAGGCTGGCCGACATACTGAAAGCCTACGAGACCTTTGCCGACGCAGCCAACACGCATGCCTTGAAGGTCATCATCCAGCCGTGACACTGGCGCATCGCGTCGAGCTCCCTTCGCGCAGCAATGCAGCGAAGGCTTCGATCCCGCTGGGTTGAGCACCGGGCTGGATTCTTGAAGTGTCAACTGTCAGCGATCACTCTTCGGCACCACCGGTGATCCGAGGCGTTCTGGTCCGTCACCTGAAACGGGATTCCTCGGCCAACTTCCTGCGCAGATGACCGTTTCGACCCGCGTCATGCGGCTACTTACCGTTCTCGAGCGGCTTTGTTGCCAGGCTGGGTGGAGAACGCGACGAGTCGTGGCGGAATTCTTCGAAGCGCGCGAGCGCTCATTTCATGTCTTCCAGTTCGTACAGTTCAAGATGGGTCGCGCGGCCCTGCCTCAACACAAAAAAGTTCCATGTATTCACTCTCGAAAGCGCCGCCTTCCTTCAACAGGCCAAAGCGGCGGACAAAAACGAACCCACCGTGCGGGTCGCACGCAGCCCAACGGAGGCGCAGTCGGATCGCGCCCCTGCAGCAGCCCGCTCGCGGGCGAAGGCGAGCATCAGGTCGAGGACGCGGGCACCGCCAGTTCGGCAAGTCGTTTGAGTGCTTCCTCGCCATCGTCCCCGTCAAAGATATCCGCGCGCAGGAGCAGGCCAGACTCATCGAGTTCGAGCACGGCGTTGACCACAATTTCATAGGGGCCACCGTCGCGAGTGCCGACCCAGCTGCCATGCGAGTAATATCCCCTGGCCTCGATCAGCACGTGGTGCACTCGATAGACCGTATCCGGCGCGAGCGACACAAGCTCCTGAAAATTCCGGGCCCATGCGTCGCCGCCACGCGTGGTGCCGAGGGTTGCAAAGGAACGGTGATCGAACTCGACAAATTCCTCGGCACAGAGAGCGGCGACCGCGGACCAGTCCCGACAACCGACGTGCCGGACGTAGTCATGCAACGATTTCCACGTTGGCAGCTGCTCTGGTTGATCAGCCGCCAACACATCGCTCGCCGAAGCATTTTTCGCACGGTAGCGTACATCGAGTTCGCCATAAGCGGCGTCTACATCCACCGGATCGTAGACCACGATGGCCACATGTTCACCGCGTTGATTCACCTCGATGATCAGGCGCCACTCGATTTCACTCAGCCCGACGTCGCCGTCCGCACCACGCCAGATCATCGACATGAGTGCCAACCACTCTCCGCGCGTGGCCAGCACGCTGTACACCGGTGGCGCACTGGTCATTTCCACCATCCGCCGGAATCCTGCGAGCCAGGCCTGTCCGTCCGTTTCGAGATGGGCAATTCGCGTGCGGTCCAAGTGGCGGAATCCGGGTGCCATCAATGCCGCGAAGGCCTGCCAGTCGCGGGAGGCAATCGCCGCAGTCCCACGCTGTACTGCGCGCGTGGCCATATTGGAAAAAAGTTCGTTGGAAAAAAATTCGCGCCCAACGCCAGGAGCGGTGCGGGTTGCAAGTTCGTCAAAACGGGTGAGTGCTTCAGCGACCTGCTCCGGTTCGAAGTACTCAATCATCCTGTTAAGGCCGTCTGCCCCGAATGTGAATAGGACGATCAGCTTGTTTTCGAAAGCCCCACCACTCGAACGAGCGGTACCAAGGAAGGTGATCAAAACCGTCAGAGCATCGGGGGCCAACGCAAGTACATCGTCAATCCGCCCGGAAAAATCAGGCGCAAGCTCAAGCTGGGTTCGGTAGTGATGGACGATTTCAGCCGCACTTGCAGTATTCCACGTGCCAAGGTCCCGGTGATCCACGCAGCGATGGGCAGGATCCAGCGCGCTTCTGATGCGATCGGGATCGATTGGCCCATTGTGCGCCGCAATCACCCGCGCGACACCGCTGGCACGAGTGCGTTCCGGACCCTGGGGAAGGCTTTCCGCGTGGCGCTCGAAAAGCCCGGTTATGGCATTGCCGAGCTTCGCGGGAGCGTAGAGATCCATGCGGCAACACTGACCGACCCGATCGGCTTCCACGATCACCACTTCATCCAGTTCTGCCTGTCCAACACCAACAATCACTGACTTGGGCAAACCGTCGATCGTGAGCAGATGGCGGTACAGTGCCAGGGATTCACCCAGGCCTGCGAGCACCTCTGACCTGTAGGCAACGTCCTGTGCATCGAGAATGCCTCGCCAGGTACCCAGGAACTCGCGCGATCCAAAACTGGTGCCGGTCCACCGATGTTCAAAGTGAAAATCCTCGGCGATCAAACCACCCAGCATCTGTAGATCACGAGTCGCGATCGCGGTCGCAAACTCTCCGCACAGGCGCGTGGCCACATTGGCTCCAATGCGGCGGTGCGCGGTTACGTTTGCGCCTTCTCTCCACTGAACGGATTCGTCAGGGCGCCGTGGGTTGACTACATTCTGCCTCGTACCGCGTACACTGTTTGCAAGCTGCGTCGCGCCTTTTGTCTCCCACAGTTCGATCGCATGGCGGTCCTGCGCTTCCGCCTCGGCAGCCCGACCTGCGGCACGGAACGCCGCTGCGAGTGCCCGCCGCGCGTCTGCATGATCAAGCAGCGCATCCGTGGTCGTGGCGATCGCCACCGCAGCACTTGCAAATTTGATGGCTTGCCCAGGTTCACCACGCCTGGCGAGTGCTTCCGCGCGCACACCCCGCCAGGCGATTGCCGCTTTCAGATCGTCACCCGCCAGTGCTTCACTCGCGTGGGAAAGGGTCTCGGCTTCGTCGATGCGATCCTGCAGAAGCAGCACACGCGCCAGCAGTGCTGCTGCTCGTGCAGCGTCGATTCCGAGGCCGAGAGCACGGAAACCCTCATAAGCACCACGAAGCGTCCGCTCGGCGGCCGGGAAATTGCCTTCGAGGAGTTCAACAAAACCCGAGAACACATCCGTCTCGAACAGACGCTGGGCAATACCCATTTCCTCCACCATCCTGCGACCCGATGCAATCATGCGATGTGCCGCATCGGTACGACCACGCAACGCTTCAAGAACACCCTGGCAACTCAGTGCCACCGCTTCCACGGCAGGTGCACCCTGGGTAATGCGCAGCACACGGACTACATCAAGGCAACGACCGCTGGCCCGCGTCACGGGACTCGGTCCCCACAGAGCCGCCAGTGGTGCGAGGGCAAGCACGGTGTTCGCACGACGGCGGTCACCAGCCTCCCGCGCGGCCGCCAGCGCGAGGTCCAGTGCCGCTTCGCTGGCACCTACCTTACCCAGCCGAGCCAGCGCCTGCGCATGAACAAAATGCGCTTTTGCCTGGCCAGCAGAGACGCCCAGTTCCGTAAACTCTCTGGCCGCGTCTGCGACGGAATCCGCAGCGGCCTGCAATGCTTCCGGTGCAGTCAGCACTGCGAGCTGACCCGCAAAACAGGTGCGCCACGCACGAAGACGCCGGTCGTTGGTCCCGGCCAGTGAATCGATCGCCATGGCCGCCGGGCCGACGTCGCCTGCCGACAACAAGGCCTCGCACCAATCGAGCGTAAGCTCCGCACGGCCGGGATCAACAGGATCGAGGCGACTGACCGCACGTCCGAGCAGGTCTGAGGCAACGGAAACATCGTCCCGCGCCAATGCGCGTCGGCCTGCGGCAGCAAGACGCTGCGATGCCCGTTTACCCAACGCACTGCCCTTCTCATCCAGCGGGCCGAGTTCGCCAAGCAGCAGATTCGCCTGTTCGAGATGCCGGCCGATCGATTCATCGTGCTCCGAGGCGCTGCCTACCTGAGCTTCGATCCAGCCTGCCAGACGTTCGTGCAGTTCAGCACGTTTCCCCTTGAGAAGCCGTCGATAGGCCGCGTCACGAATCAGTACGTGGTGGAAACGCAACAGTGGTTCACCGAGCAGCCAGCCAGTGTCGGACTCGATCAATTCGGATCGCTTGAGCGATTCCAGTCTGGCGTCGAGTGTGCTGGATTGCTGGCCGAGCAAGGCTGCAACTGCATGGCGAGAAAATTGCCGACCCACCACGGAAGCGCACTCCAGCAAGGTACGTTCCTCGGGATGCAGACGCTCGAGTCGGGCCGCAAGCAGCGCGTGAATGGTTGGAGGCATCGCCAGTTCCGCCAGGTTTGCACCGACGATCCAGCGGCCCCCCTGCTCCTCGATGGCACCTTCATCCACCAGCATTCGCACCAGTTCACCAACAAACAGCGGATTGCCTTCACTGGTCGAGAGCACCTTGGCCACCACTGTCGCCGGCAGGTCTGCAGCGCCGATCACACTGGCTGCAAGACGCATCGCCGCACCAGCGTCCAGTCCGCCAAGGGTTATCACATCCGAGACCAGCCCATCGGGGGTCACCAGGGTGGAACGTCGTTCGCGCAGTTCAGGACGTGCGCCAACGAGCAGGAACAGCGGCACGCCGCTGACCCACTGGATCAGATGCTCCACCAGATCGAGCAGGAGCGGCTCCGCCCAATGCAGGTCATCGATGACGAGGACCAGTGGTCGCTCCTGTGCCAGAGCGGAGAGAAATCGGCGGATGACAAAAAATGTCTCCTCAGGCGATGGTGGCGAACCATCGAGCAAGGCAAGCAGACCCGCAGCAACCCGCGCCCGCTCGGTGTCCTCAGGCTGGATTACCCTTTCGATCGAAGCAAGCAGTTCTGCCGACGGGTCGGTACGGGCGGCAGAGTCGTCCTGCGAACCTTTTGCGCCCAGCCATTCGCGCAGCGCTTCGGCGATGGGAGCAAAAGTCGCGCCGCCCGCTGCATCACAATGGGCCGACACGATGGTCGCACGATCACCCACGCGCCGGCAGAACTCGTCGATCAGTCGCGACTTGCCGAGGCCCGGCGAACCTACCAGCATGCCCAGCCGAGCCACCCTCTCGTTGACTGCCTTGTCGTACACCGCGGTCAGGCGAGCCATTTCCTCCTCACGTCCGACAAATGTCGCCGTCGTTCCCGTAGGCCGCTGCAGGGAGATCACGCGGTACGCGGTGACTGTCCCGGTACGCCCCTTGAGCTTGAATACTCCGGCCCGCTCAAGCGTGACGGTATCGGCGACCAGTCGCCGTGTGGCCTGGCCGATCAGCACCTCGCCGTCACGTGCTTCCTGCTGCAGGCGAGCTGCGACATTGAGCGGGTCACCAATTCCTGCAGGGTGTTCATCGCTGACTACCACTTCACCGGTGTTCACCGCCACGCGCAGGCCGATGGCCGATGTCAGCCACCGCTGCGTTTGCAGGAATTCCCGGAACGCCTGCTGAATCCCGACCGCAGCCCGTACCGCGCACAATGCGTCGTCCTCGGCAATGGTCGGAATGCCAAACGCACACAGCATCCCGTCGCCCAGCAGTTGCACGACTGTGCCCCCAGCCGACTCAACAGCACCACGTACCGACTGGTAGAAGGCGTCCATCACATTGTTGATCGATTCCGGATCAAGTTGCTCCTGCAAGGCTGTCGACCCTATCAGGTCGGCAAAGACGATGGTGATGACCTTGCGGGTCTCGTTTGCAGGTTTGGAGTTCGTTCGGGTCGATGACTCTTTTGCGTTCGTCCCCGGAGTCGAGTCACGAACGACGGGCGCAGCCCGGTTGACCCCGACAAGCGGATTGCCACAGATATTGCAGAAACCCGAGCCTGGCGGCGGGTTTGCGCCACAGCTCGAACAGATGAGCGCGAGCCTCGACCCGCATTCGTTGCAGAAGGTCGAACCGTCAGGCGGGTGATGCCCACACTGGGAACAGGTCACAGCAGCAGGGACCTGGGTCGCTGCGTATGCATCGTCGAGTACACGTCAGGTGGCTCCGGGGTTCGAGGACGATGCTAACGTGAGTCCGCGCCGGTGGCGAATCGGAGAGCACTGGAGGAATTCAGGCTCACGACAGGCAGTGTCGAACAGTCACTCTGGTCCTAGGGTCACGGGTAGTCAGTCCTGGAAAAAGCTGAGAGTCGCAACACTTCCTCATGGACTGCCTTTGCCGGACGACCTGTACGCTTCGCCAGTTTTTACACTTGAGAGCGGTTCATCCTTGATTTGCAGAGCGGTCTCCACCGCTTCTGCCCTGAGTTCCCGTGCCAGTGTCTTCCGACCTGGCCAGCCAGCAGAATGTGGACAATGCATACCTACTCGCAGAATCGGGCTTCGAAGTGGGATGGCGCTAGTTCCGAACCGTCTCGCGCAACTGGTTGACGATCAGTTCCACCGCATTGGCGATAACGTCCGGGATGCGTTTGAGGGGCAATCCATGATCGTGAAGCGGCCAGCTGGCGTCCGCACCGGAGAGACTCAGCAACATGGCCGTGGCATCTGCGGTCGCGCGTGACGGTGCGCCAATGGCTCTTACGGCCTGGCGAATCGCGTCGAGCCGCCTGGCGCGCCGATGCTCGCGCATGTCCTGCCAGACACCCCGATTCGAAGCGAGCGCACGACTGACCGGATGCTTCAGCGCCATACGGTGAATATCGCGAAAGTAGCGCGGCAGGTCGTCCGGCCCGGAGACAAGCACGACACCTTCGGGATAGAGCACGCCATCAAACCAATCGCCCAGTGCCGCCACCTGGCTGGCTTCGTTGGGAAAGTGGAAGTGAACCGTGCGCAGCGAAACACCTGCGCTCTCGGCCGCCTCGCTGGGCGAGAGCCGGTCGCGCCCAGGTTCGGATAATTGTTCGGCAAACGCCGCGAGAATCGCATTGCGAGTCGCCAGCGCCTGGGCGTTTCTCTTGGGGCTCGTATAGCTGCGCACCGTGCTTACGGCAGAAACGTGATGCCGTGGCTCGCGCCGATACGCAGGACACCCGGGATGTCGGGCGGATCCATTTCCACCTCTGTCGCGACCTGCCGGAAGAACTTCGACGCATTGCCCCTGCTGACAATGGTCAGGAAATGGGTGTGGTCGAGAGTCCGGTACCCGTGGGGTGTGTTTGCCGGCACATGAGCAAAGCCGCCTTGCCCAAGGTGCGTCGTCGTGCCATCCACCATGACTTCCATCTCACCGGAAAGCACCACGTAGATTTCTTCCCACGCATGGGTATGAGGGGGCGGACCACCACCTGGTATGCCCCGGGTGTCGAAGATCTCGATGGCCGAACCCATTGCATTGGTCAGCATGGGTCGGAGTGTCTCGCCGAGAACGTAGTGGCTATCCTGAATTTCCGGGCGGCTGTTCACTGTCATGGTGCGTTTCTCAACCTTTGTTTATTGGGTGCACTGGCGTGCAACGATATGAAGATAAACTTCGTTGCATCTTAACGCAACCAATATGTGAACTGCGGGCCGTCGATCACTCACATCACGCGGGCTCTGACCACGCCCCGGAGTGCCGACTGCATCGAAAGACAGATGTGGAGGCTTACCCGGCGAATGTCGCAGAAACCCGGCGCAGCGAGAGTTCGGACTGCAAACTGTGTTTTTCCCCTGGCCTCACGACAACCTCTGCATCGGAGCCTGCGTTGCCCGCTTCAACACAGACAAAGTCCCTCCATGCGGTGTCTGACAAATCAGCCAGACGGGCAGTCTTTTCCCTCCACGGATTCCAGACGACGGTTGTCGAGCTTCCGGACTTGTTCACCACCACGGTTCGCTGCAGGGCTCCATCGATCACGGTGACCGGGCCAGTGCTTGCGTACTGACGATCCACCTCAGTGTCGAACGTGATATCTCCGAGTTGATTCCGCAGTGCGGGCACCCCGACTGTATCGAGGAAGAGCGTGTCATCGAGGCCAGTAAGCATGACTTGTTCGATATCACCTACACGAACGTAGGTATGCAGCGCTTCGGTCACCACGAAGGCTGTGTTGCCAGTGTTTTCCGTGGTCAGCGTTATCCTCAGTGTCGCACCCAGATGGATCCGCAGCTGACAGACAAAGTCGAACGGCCAGAGCGCGCGTGTCGATTCATCACTGGCCAACTGGAGGAGCAGATCCACACCCACCAGCGTGGAGACAGCGTCGACCAGTTCCCATGGTCGGATGCGCGCAAAACCATGGGACGGCAGGCTCGGGTTTGCAACTGACGCGCCGAACCAGGGCCAGCACACGGGAACGCCTCCGCGGATCGCACGTCCGCTCTCGAAGGTTGCATCCGGACTCAGGTACAGCACCGATTGCTGCTGCCCCACCGGTGTCCATTCCAGCACCTGGGCGCCTTGCAATGACACGCTCGCCGACGCTGCCTCGTGTCGGATCTGCAGGATCGCGCAAGGCGAGGCAGGATCTTCACAGTAGATGCACTCGGGAAGATGGATCACGGTTGTTCACGTCGGGAAAACACGACTCGGGGAACAGGGGATTGCAACAACGCACGGTGATTGCCGCAGCAGGCTCGCAAACCTCGCATCGGACCGCCAGGGCGGGCTGGAGAGCCGAACCACACTTGAGTCTCCCGACGTCGCGAGCACGTCGGATGACCTGTTGCGGACACTTTTTCAGGCGCCGCAGCGAACGCGGCCGACGTCTGACACGGACTGGTCATGACTCGTTGGCCGAGGCTGTCCGTCGACGTGAAATCATGTTGCGGCGTGCCTTCAAGAATACTCCCTGCTACTGAAGTGGTGTGCCCTGGATGAACGCACCAAAATTGTTCTTGCCCGAGATGCTCCGGTGGTCGGCGGCAAGTGTGAGGTGCTCGACCACACCATTCTGCCACTGGATGACAAAGCTCGAGCGCGGCTCGTCACAGGACCAGACACCACGCAGTACCGGTTGTGCGTCCTGCGTCGGGCTGGCAACAACACTGTTGTCTGCGGCGAAGGTCAACACACCCGGGATCACCCCGGTGTTCCACTGCCACTGTCCATGAATGCTCTCGCACACCGGCAGCCTCGAGAGCAGATCTGCGGGTTGAGGCGGAGTGACTGGTGGAGGTGCGGGGGGAGCGGTCCGCTGAACCGGCGGTTCAACGGATTCCGGTTCCTGGCGCCTCAGCCATTCCAGAGCCGCTGGAGATCCTTGTGCAGCTGCGGCGCGGTACCAGCGCCGGGCTTCCAGATAGTCCGGCGAATCGCGATCCGGAGAAAACCAGCCCGCCCGCCAATCGTGGAGGCCAGCCAGTTCAAGTTCGGCCCAGACGAACCCGTCGTTCGCCGGCGGAAGCAGCCAGCGGATGGCCTCCTGTTCGGCAACACCGGGATCCTTGTCCTGCTGATGATCCCACACATACGTTCGACCCAGGACGTACTGTGCCAGGACATCTCCGTTTCTGGCGTGTGGCAGGAGCACCTCCCGTGCCTTGGCCTTGTCATCCAGCAACTCGAGAATCCAGATGGCGTGATAAACGGCCTCTCCAGGGTTCACGACCTCCTCCCAGTCCTGAATCACTTCGAGGTCGTTCCCCTCCTCTTCAGCATCGGTCGCTCTGGGGTCCTCGTTTGCGCCCGCAGTCCGGTACCATTTCAGGGCCTCTGCCAACTGTATGGGCACACCGCGTCCCTGCTCGTAGGCGGAGGCCATCTTCATCTGCGCATCAAAATCTCCCTGCTCGGCAGCAGCCCTGTACCACCGGATTGCCTCGAACAGGTTGACGGACACACCCTGCCCGTACTCATGCTGCGCTCCGCGTCTCATCTGCTCCTTCGCGGGCATGGCCTCGACCGGTGTCTCGCCTGGCCGCGCGATGCCAAACAGCGCTTCGCCCTCGGCGGCAGAGATGACCCGGTAAGGTTCGTCCGTCGTGTTCGGCGCCGCAACGGGCTGCGCAACTTCTGTCCCCGACCGCGCCACGGATTCAGCGCCTGCCTCCGCGGCGAGCGTGATCAAGGTCTTCAGATCGGCGGCGACAGCCTCACAGCCTTCATGATCACGGCACAGAATCCCGTCGGGCGTGATGACATCGCCCCAGCACCGCCTGGCGCCACATCGGAAGGCAACCGTGTGGCCTGAGGTTTTATCGTCCGGGTTGCCGGACACCACGGTGATGCTGTCCGGATCGATCAGCATCAGCGGAAGGGACAGAGGCATTTTTTGCCACTCCCAGCCCTCACGCTTCCCGTCGCACGCCTCGGTAGTCACCCGGTCCTCGAACATGAACGCGAATGCCAGGCCGCTCGCATTCTGGCACTGGTGGCGTGCGATCTGCAGGCGCCAGCCGTCCCCGACGGCAACAAACTCACCCTTGATGGCTGTATTCCAGTTGTGGTCCAGCCACACCGCGTTCCTGGTAGCGGCGCTCATCCTCTGGGTGAGCTTGTCGGCATCCACCTCGTAGCCCCCGCATGCGACAAGTTCGCAGACACAGGCAACCAGCAGCAATGGTTGAACGATCCTCATCGAGCCCTCCTCACCAGCGGCTTCAGTATCACTCGACCCTGCCATCACAGGAGACTCGGCGCTACCGCACTGCTTGCCGCTTACCGGGTCAGTGCAGCCATGATTCGCTCCCGCTCGGCATCGGCACGCATCCGGATGGTCCGGCGATCTTCGGCGCTGACGCCTGCGCCGGTCAGAACGTCATCGTTGCCTTCACCCAGTTCCGGTGGCCCCCCCTTGACGCTGCCCGGTGTGATGCCAAGGGTCACCAGATTGCCAACAACGCGTGTCGGCCTGAAGTTTGGGACCTCAATCGTATCGACGTAGCCATTGACGATGTTCTGCTCGTCATCAAGAACTTCGTGCCACTGCCGGACACGATCCCAGATGATTTCGGTCTGACCTTGCAGGAAGTCCACCCATTCGTCGGTGGTCCTTCTGGCAAACGCATCCCGCAGCGTCGCCCGCACCTGCTCCGAATCTTCGTGGGTTGCCCCTTGTCCGAGTCGTTTGCCCGGGGTGATCCATCGTGGGTCGACGGCCAGTTCAGGAGTCCCGGCAAAAATGCAGAACTCGTCCCACGCATCCTCCTGCATGGTTTGAGCGATCATGATCGCGCCACCGTCGGACGTCTGGTAAATGCCGTACGGTCCGTGAATATTGGGATGATGTGGACCTACACGGTTCAGCCTGGCGCCGGTCATGCTGGCATGGGTCAGTTCCCACTGCTGCAACCACAACTGCGCACCCAGTGCACTGGTCTGTACTCGTTGGGCAATCCCCTGTCGCTCGCGAACCAGCAGTGCGGTCATCACGCCCAGCGCCAGTTGCATGGCACCGGCGTGATCGCCAATGGCGGCAGCCGGTAGCACCGGCGGTCGATCCGGATAACCTGTCATGCCAGCGAGACCACCGCGTGCGACGGCCGCACCATCCAGCATCGCCTTGTCTGCATCCGGTCCCAATGGCCCATAACCGCTGACCGACGCGTAAATCAGATCGGGATACAACACCTTCAGAACCGATTCTCCAAGGCCCAGCCTGTCCAGAGCCAGTTGTCGGTAGTTGGTCAGGAAAACATCTGCAGTGGCCAGCAACGCGTGCAGCGCCTGACGGGCAACTTCCGTGGTGAGATCCATGCACACCGATCGTTTGCCCCGGTTGCATGCCACAAACTGCGCGCTCATCGTCCCCATGGGCAGATCGTTGTCCACACCTCGACCCAGCCGGTTCGGATCACCCAGCGGTGGCTCAACCTTGATCACTTCCGCACCCATGTCCCCAAGATAGATGCCAGCAGCCGGCCCCTGGATCGCCAGGGTCATCTCGATCACACGAATACCGGCAAGCGGTTCAGCCATGCTGATCTGCGGTTTCCAGGGTTACCTGCGTCTGAATCTAGAAAACAGCCATCACCGCGGCGACGATGGTGCCAAGCACCATCAGCCAGGCCGGGAAGGCAGAGAGCATGAAGCCAACACCTCTTTTGGAGGGATCGGAGATGTAACTGTTGAAGTAGATGAAGCGGCCGACGATGTACACCGCAACTGCCACGGCGGCCCAAAGGTCACTGACAAGAAACCCGAAGGCAAAGGCCGAGGGTACCAGGACAGCAAGTTGCTCCAGTGTGTTCATGTGTACCCGGAAGTAGCGCTCGAACTCCGGATGGCCAGAAATCGCCGGCGCCTGAACCCCGAATCGGCCTCTCGCACGTCCGACCTCGATGCCAAAGTAGACAAACTGCAACAAGGCCACCATGACCGCCAGAATTGTCCACACCATGAGCGTCTCCTTGGATCTTGATTCGTAAACCGGCGGTGAGTATGCGCAGAACGGATCTGCAAACCAATCACCAGTCGGGATGACTAGTCGATAGGGGCCACAAAGGGACCGTTTGTCCTGACCGCATCGCCGTCACCCGACCAGGCCGGGAGCGTTACGGCAATCACTGTCAATCCCCCGGCGCCCGCCCGGCACTGAAACCGGGTCTTCCGCGGAATGCTGAGGCAGGTACCCGGGATGAGGGGTTCGATGGATGACCGTGTAGCCTGCTCACGCCACATTTCACCCGAGCCATCAACGACGTACCACAGTTCATCGAGTCCGGGATGCCACATGGCGTGAGAAACCTGGCCCGCCGATAATTCGAATCGTGCCATGCTGCCCTCCGGGAAACGCAGCAGTGGCCGGGTGTTTACTCCATCGGGCGCCCGTTCCAGACGTGTTTCGGCAATCTGCAGTGTCTGGAATGATTGCTGGAACCCGATCATGTTCCGCTACCTCGTGGTTCAGAACGTGAACACCACCTGCACCGCCACCTGATCGCGTCCGTTGATGTTGCCACCCGATTGTTCACCACGGTTGTACTCCAGCTTGAAGAGCAGATTGGCGTCCTGCCGGAAGCCGACACCGACATCGATGCGGGTCAGGTTGCGATCCCAGCGGTCTGTCGAATCCGCGACCTGGTCAAAGATGGTGCGGTTCCAGCGTCCCGCCAGCCACCAGCGGGGGGCTGCCTTGTAGCGCACCTCGACAAAGCCGGTCACCAGATCCGCGTCACCTACACGTGGTACCTGGAAAGTGCTGTGCATGACTTCTGCCCAGAGTTGCAGTTGACGGCGCTCGAATGTGAGATCCATGGCGGTGGTGTTCTGTTCGTAATCGTCCACTTCCTTGCCAGCGGGCAACCGTAGTCGTGCGATGTCCTGCAGGTAAGGGCCACGACTGTGCGACAGACCCAGCGTCCATTCCGGTGTTGGATGCCAGGCCAATCGGCCGGTGAAGGTTGGATCGATAGAAAAACCATCTTCCAGCGTGTCCCAGGTTTCAGGACGCGAAGAGATGGACGCATTCTTGATTTCGAGCACCAGATCAAAATCACCCAGACCACCACTTGCCGAGGCGCCGGTTGCGTAGGAAGGTCCCCATACCACCGGCAGCCAGGAATGCTTGTTTTCCGGGAGATTGCGGCGAATGACAAACGCATCCACGGATGCCGGCGCCCCATCGTCGGTGATCGTGACCATGTCCTCGTAAGGAAGCGGTGCGGAGATGAGCGGATTGTCGCTTGTTCGGTGGCGGCTCACCCAACCACCAAACGCAGTGGCGAACTTGCCCAGACGCAGTTGCACCCTCGCGGCGTCGAAGACATTGGCCTGCAGATAATATTCGTCGAGCCGGATATCGCCCTGTCGCTTCTCCCCGGGATCAAATCCCCGGTCAATCTGCAGTTGCAGGTGTGCGGTCAGTCGCGGACCCATTCCTGCATCCAGCAACACGCCGACGCGGGGTTGCACAAACGAACCATCGGTGTCGAACAACAGCCCGGGCGGAGGCTCGTCTGCGACGTAAGCGGTCAGATCGGCGAGCAGCGACAACTGTGCCCACGGATCCCCGTCCGCGGCCTGGACGACCAGCGGTTGTGCAACCACATCCCGCCAGCCTTCAGAAAACGCGCAAGGCAGGATGGTGATGGACAACAACGCATGCAGCAGGAATTGCAGTCGACAGGTTGAAGTCCTGACCTCGCAGGTTTTCACGCCATGGCCCGCCGGACAAGAAACGCAGGCATGGGCTGCGCAAACCCCTTGAGGGTCAGCGGTGCCATGGGCTCGGAGGGAAACGCCGGCCCCATGCGATCGCGGGTGTTGTCATCCACCAGCACCTCACCGGCCTTTGCCATGCTGCACAGTCGCGCAGCCAGGTTCACGCGCTCACCCACCACCGTATAGTCATTACGATTTTCGGCGCCGATGCAGCCGGCAACCATGACCCCGGAGGCAAGACCAATGCCGACCCGAATGGGTTCCGCTACTTCGACGTTGATGCGATCACGCTCCTGAAGCATGGCAAGCGCACAGCGTACGGCGCGTTCCGCATCATCACCGTACGTCTTCGGAGCGCCAAACAGCGCCATGATGGCATCACCGGCAAACTGGTTGATGACCCCACGATGCGCCTGCACGATGCGTGTCATGGCACCCATGTGATGATTGAGCAGTTCAATGATCTCCTCGGGGTTGCGACCAACACTGAGCGCCGTGTATCCGCGAATGTCGCAGAACATCACGGTGACATCACGCAGTTCACCACCCAGCTTCACCTGCCCGGAGATCAGGCCTTCGGCCACCTGTGGATCGGTCACCTGTTGCAACACCGAGTGATACCGTTCTTTCAGTTCCAGGCCTGCAGCCATCTCATTGAAAGACTCGGCAAGGGTATTCATCTCGCGGGTTGAGGATGGTGGCAGTCGCAGTGCAAAATCGCCGGCACGGATTGCACGCGTGGCGGTGACAAGACGCGCCACCGGCTCGGCCAGCAATCGGGAGAGGAACAGGGCCAGCAGACCGGCCAGGAGCGAGGCAACCAAGCCGATCAATGCGATGCGCCAGGCCAGATCCCGCTGGTCCGCATCGAAGGAAGCCATCGAGATGACGGACAGCAGGTACGCCGGGGGAAAGGCTGAACCTTTGTTGAGCACATACTTGCGGAACAGCGAAGTCGAGCCAGCCACCGCTACCACCGCGGTCGAATCGTCTTCCGGCAGGTCGAGTTGTTCCTGCAGTGCCTGCGCCGTTTCCGCGTCAATCTCTTCGCTGATGAGGCGACTGTCGATTACCAGCGCCGACCGCACCGGATTTGCGCGAGTGGGGCCCGCCGGGCTGAACGTCGTACCCACCGACTGGGCCATGACCAGCGAGCCCACGTGGCTGCCAAAGCTGTTGATGGAAACTGCCAGTACCCGATATGGCGCAAGCTTCTGTTCGTGGTCGCCCAGTGTCATGAAGCCGATCTGGACATCGTTGCGCTGAGCTCCCGCGGTGGCGGCGGCCGACAATGGGGTCAGCGTTGCTTCGGACAGTTCCGGCATCCCGGACCGGCTGTCCTCCGGTGGCTGCAGGACCACGCCATCACGATCCAGCAACCGGAAAAACGCGTAGTCGCCTGTTCGCAATTCATCGGCAGCGATCTTGTACAGATCCGGGTCACGCTCTTCCAGCGCCGCGAACAAGCGCACCGACGTGGCCAGACGTGCTGCCTGGGCCGCTGCAGCGGCGTGCCGGAACTCC
The DNA here is from genome assembly GCA_041752315.1 of Pseudomonadales bacterium. Lineage (GTDB taxonomy): Bacteria > Pseudomonadota > Gammaproteobacteria > Pseudomonadales > Azotimanducaceae > SYFY01. The sequence goes on along the minus strand of JBGSHJ010000053.1, from coordinate 142,093 downwards.
TGCTCGCGCAGAAACGCCGTACTTTGCAGGGTGAACAATTCATCCACCACCGCGCGATACGTCAACCGGTTCTGTCGTTGTGCGATCAAAAGCGTCGCGCTGGTCGTGATCAGGACAACCGTGAGTATGGCCAGCAGCAGGCGGACACTGAATGCCATGGTTCAGTTGCCCAGTCCGACCTGCGTCGTTGCACCGGCGACAACTTTCAACGGACTGGTCGGCTGGTCATCGTTGGGCAGATAGCCGTGCACGACGTAGTCTCCGGCCGGGATGGCCGGGAGGCGAAAGTGGCCAGCCTCGTCCGTGATCGTGAACCACGGCGATTCCAGAACCAGCAGTATGCTGCGCATGTGGCGATGAATTTCGCAGTAGATCTTCACCACGCCTGCCTTGTCGAACACCACCGGTGGGCTGGTTTCATCCTTGCGAAAACGACCGAGATCAAACCTCTTGGTCAGAGAGTAGGAAAACACGGAATGGAATTCATCGTCCTGGTTGGGGAACGTCACCGAACTCCCTACCCTGATCGCCATCATGCCCGGCCTGAACTGATAGCCTGACTGCGTCACCTGCGCTTGCGGGAGTTTCGAGATGGCTGGATAGAGACCGTCCTTGCGTGAGAGCCAGACGATTGCACGAGCACCGTCTGCAGGCTGGATCGGAGCGCGTGTCCTGGTGCGGTACTGGGCAACCGCCGGCGGCGACGTGGACGTACCCATTCGAACCGTACCCTCAACGGTTCCAGCATCCTGGTCGGCACCGACCGCTTGCGCAAACATGAACAGCATCGACGCCGGCAGCATCAACATCCAGATCACAAAACGAAACCGCATGGTTCGAACCCGCATCGTGCCTTCCTGTTGCACCCAGAAAAATGGGAACAGGCTCGGAGGTGCCTTGAATCGATTGTGATACTACGAGCCTGCAACAGCAGGCAGCAAGCCACTTTCGAACCCCTGGGCGACCACCGGGACACGCAAGGAATCCAGGCGGAGCGGTGCACCAATCCGGAAACGGCACTGATCCATTCGAGGGCATTTCCTGCATCGATGGGACGAACTCGCGGCTTTCTGCTACCTTTCCCGACCCCTGCGAAGAACCGACAAGCCAGATGCCTGAAGCAGCCTCAACGAGCGCCCGAAAGTCCTTCCTGATCGAGGGCCGATTTCCCATGCGACGCGGGGAAATCGAATCACCCACCATCGCTTATGAAACGCTGGGACGGCTAAATGAACGGCGCGACAATGGCGTCCTGATCTTTACAGGTCTGTCCCCTTCGGCACATGTGGCATCCAGTTCAGCCGATGCCTCCAGTGGCTGGTGGGAAGACATGGTCGGGCCTGACAAACCCATCGACACCAATCGATACTTCGTGATCTGCGCCAATTCGCTCGGCAGCTGCTTTGGTTCAACGGGGCCCGCTTCGAACGACCCGACGAGCAACAAGGTGTACCGCCTGCGCTTTCCTGTGCTGTCCCTCGAAGATATCGCTGCCAGTGGGGCCGCGCTTCTCGACCATCTTGGTATCGACCGCCTGTTCTCCGTGATCGGCGCTTCCATGGGTGGCATGACGGCGCTGGCCTTTTCGATGCTGCACGCCGAACGCACGGCAGGACTGATCAGCATCTCATCGGCTGCACGCAGCCTGCCGTTTTCGATCGCATTGCGCTCCCTGCAACGGGAGATGATCCGTCGGGATCCGGAATGGAAAAACGGCGAGTACCGCATACCTGGTCCGGGGCCGGCGACCGGCATGCGCCTGGCACGCAAGCTCGGCATGATCACCTATCGCTCCGCCGAAGAATGGGAAACCCGCTTTGGCCGCGAGCGGACCACGGATGAACCACCCTCCCAGCACCCGTTTGGGATCGACTTCGAAATTGAAGCCTATCTGGAAGCCCATGCCCGCAAGTTCATCGGCAGTTTTGACGCCAACTGCTATCTCTACCTCTCCCGTGCGATGGACCTGTTTGACGCGTCGGATCACGGCGGTAGTCTGAAACAAGCCCTTGAACGTGTACGTCTGGAGCGGGCCATGGTGATCGGTGTGGAAACCGACTTCCTGTTTCCCATCCATCAGCAGGAGGAACTCGCCCAGGGATTGAAGACCTTTGTGAAGGACGTGCGTTTTGCACGACTCGACTCCATGCAGGGCCATGATTCGTTTCTGGTGGACATGGACCGTTTCAGACCCGCCATTGCCAGCTTTTTCTGACGGCATCAGCCAGACGGAAGATATGGCTCCGATCAACACTGCGCGAAAATCCAATGCAGCCTGCTTCATCCAAGGCTGAACCAGGCCACGATCAGGGAGAAGGCGATTCTGAAAGGATCAGGATCGCTGAATCAGCTCGCATGAGCCGATGGTCACCTCGCCGATCACCGCGGCTTGCGTGAAACCTGCTGCACGCAGGCGATCCACACAACTTTGCGCCTGGTCACTGTCGACGCCAGCCAGCAGTCCACCGGAAGTCTGGGGATCACACAACATGCGTGCATCAACTTCTGCTCCCGATCCAAAATCTCGCAGCACCCGTTCGTTGCTGGGCTGCAGGGAGCTGCTGGTACCTTCATCCAGCAACGTCTGCGCACCGGCCAGGACAGGTACCGAATCAACCACCACATGGGCTCCGACCGAACTGGCACGAAGCATCTCCGCAAGATGTCCCAGCAAGCCAAACCCGGTCACATCGGTCACACCCGTCGCGCCACTTTCCACAAGGATGTGCACGGCGGCCTCATTGCTGGAATCCATCACCAGCATCGCTTCTGCAAGCGCGTCGGCGATCGGCAAGCCTCGTTTTGCAGCAGCAAGGATGACCCCCGTGCCAATCGGCTTGGTCAGGATCAACTGTTGACCTGCCTTGAGTCCACCCTTGGTGAAGGTAACCTGTCCACGTCGACCGGTTACCGTCAGACCAAGAAACAGTTCGGCACCTTCGGCCGAGTGCCCGCCCACCAGGGGGACATCGTGGGCTTCGAGTACATCGACCACACCGGTGAGCAACGCGGTCAGTTCCTCTTCCATCAGCGACTCTCCCATGAGCGGAATGGTCGCCAGTGCAACAGCGCTGGTCGGGATCGCGCCCATCGCGTAAAGATCGTTGAGATTGTGATGCGTGACGATACGACCAAAGAGATAGGGGTCATCCACCATGGACCGCAGGCCATCCGTGCTGACCAGCACCGAGCCTTCGGCACGAATTTCCGCGGCATCATCACCAATGCCAAGCAGCACCCCCTGGTGTGAGCTGATCGGCAAACGGGACAGTGCCCGCTGCAGCAGGTCAGCACCCAGCTTTGCACCGCACCCGCCACAGCGCATCGGGTCCGGCACATCACGCTGCATCGGTTCCGGCAACATCGCCGGTAACCGAGCCTGAGGTGGAAGCACCTGTACGGGCAGATCGCAGAAACGCTGCATGAAGCGTCGATCGATCCAGTCCTTCCAGCGCCACATCAGTTGACCGGACAACGCCAGCCCCCACTTGGCTGCAACCGCCGAACCATCTCCCGTACCCAGCAGGCGCAGAAAGTGCTGTTGCGGAGAAAACCGTTGGAGGGGTGTCCCGGCCACCACCGCGCGCAGATTGTGCGTAAGTATGGGCCCGGCTCGCACCGCAAACACACCGCTCTTGGCGCGTTCCTGACCCTGCAGACAAGCGACATCACCAGCCGCCAGCACGCTGGGATGCGAGACTGAACGCAGGGTGTTGTCGACGATCACGAACCCGCGCTCGTCGGTGCTGAGGCGACTGCTGCCGAGCCACTGGGGCGCAGCCACGTCGGTCACCCAGAACACTTCATGGGCGAGTCGTGTCGAGCCATCGGTGAATCGCAACTGGTCATCGGTGAAGTCACTGGCTTCCACATCCAGCACCAGCGTGATGCCCCGTGCCTTGGCCTGTTGCTGCAACAGCTTGCCTGCGCTGGCTGGAAATCCTGGCAGCCATTGCCGACCCACGATCGACACGCGCAGGTCGGCGCGCGCAGCCAGCACCGCAAACGCAAGTTCCACGCCACCGGCACCTGCGCCGACCACCACCACCGAGGCACCGGCCGGCAATCGCTTTTTCGCCTCGTCCCAGGCCGGCAGGAAGCGGCCAATGGGTTTGACGGCAATGCCTCGCGAAGGTGCGCGTGGCAGTGCGCCACTGTTGAGTGACAACCAGTCGTACGCAAGCGGTGGTCTTCCACGTACCGTGACTCTCTGGCTCTCGGCCTCAAGACCCGTGACTTCTCCATGGATCAGCCGAACACCCGCCCGATGACACAACGGTACCAGGTCAACGTGCATGTCATCGCGCGTGTAAAATCCGGCAATATGGCCTGGCAACATGCCTGAATACGGTGAACGGATTTCGCGGGTCACCAGCGTGACGCGGACACCCGGTATCGGTTGCATGCCAAGACTGCGCAGGACCTGGACATGAGTGTGGCCACCGCCCACCAGCAGCAGATCACGAACAGGCGGACCGGCTGTTTGCATCAGGAAGGAATATCCATCAGATGGCGCGACACAGAACCCGGCAGGACGTGTGACCCACGCGTCACTCCGGGTCCAGAGGACAGGTTCCTAGTGGAGGGATCTGCGGACTCAATCGTCCAGCAACAGGTCGTCCAGATCCTTGGCCAGCCGCCGTTCTTCGAGCCGCCGTTCAATTTCCCGACGGATGGCCAGATTGCGGACGCCGTCTTCCTTGCTCAGGACTTCATCCAGATCGGGAGCATCGTCATCACCCGCCACTTCGACAAATCCGTCGACTTCCTCTTCGTCGGATCCGCTGGCCACCACCGTGTCTTCATCGTCGACTTCTTCGGTCTCGCCCTCGGCGGTTGCTTCTTCAATCAGTTCTTCAACCACATCGCCAGCATCGTCTTCCGGCAGATCCTCACCAAGCTCCTCGTCTTCCACGACATCCCTGGAGGGCTTGACTGGCTTTGCCGACTTGGTCGCCTGCTTCGGGGTTGGGGCCTGCTTCTTGGCGCGCGCCAAAATCCGCTCCTCACATATTGGTGTTGGCCTGATAAGTCGCCTATTTAGGCGTGCAACGCCACCCTGTCAAGCGCAACTTCCCACAAGCCTGTCACGCCGTGGTCAACGCATGGGAGAATCGCGGTAGAAGACGAGGAAACCCGCGTGAAACTGGATCGAATAGACCGTCAGATACTGTCGCTCCTGCAGGACGACGCCAGCCTGTCCAATGCCGAACTGGCCGAACAGGTCAGCCTGTCGCCCAACGCCTGCTGGCGACGGATCAAGCAGATGGAGGAAGCGGGCATCATCCGCAAGCGGGTTGCCCTGCTCTCGGCCGAACGCATTGGCCTGGGAGTGACCGTGTTTGTTTCCATCAAGACGAGCAATCATACGGAGGACTGGCTGCGCAAGTTTGGCCAGGGGGTTGCCGATATGCCCGAGGTGGTGGAGTTCTATCGACTGAGTGGCGAGATCGACTACCTGCTCAAGGTGATGGTGCGGGACATCCAGGACTACGACCGTGTCTACAAGAAGCTGATCGCCATCGCGCCGCTGAACGACGTGTCATCCTCCTTCGCCATGGAGCGTATCAAGTCGTCCACTGCCCTGCCCCTCGGCCACCTGCACTGACTGGCAGGTGGGCGTGAACACACTGGCCATCGCCCGGGTCAGCCTCGCAGGGTCTGCACCACGTTGCCCAGCCATTTCGATGCCCGCCAGACTGACTTCGCCATCCCCATTGATCTGCATCCGGGCCGCCAGGGAAAACACGCTGTCGGCGGCATCACCGGACAACACATAACGCAGGTCCGAGGCGTGCAGACGCATGTCAGCCGCGTCGCCGGTCAGCGTGTAGTGCACCCACCCGAGCGCAAACCAGTCAAACGTCCGACCTTCATCACTGCGCAGCAGCGCTTCCACATGGGGACCGCTGGCAGAAGTGGTCAGGGTCCACACCGGCGCGCAGGGTGCCCACATGGACAGCAACCCAATGCGGTCCTGTTCACCCGAGCGTGCAACCACTTGTCGCTGCCAGGGTTGCAGAAGTGTCGGGAAGGCGTCTATGCGATCGACCCGCACACCGGCGGCGACCAGGTCCGCACGACCGAGCGCTGTGGCCTGCACACCCAGTTGCCACCCCAGCACAAGATACGCGCTGGACAGCAGCAGAGCGCCCAGTGCGATGGACCTGGGCCGAACGGATCTTGCCGCCCAGATGCAGCCGATCAGCAGCACTCCGGTATACAGAGGATCAATGATGGGCATGGCATGGACGGCAAACCTCTGGTCGCTGAAGGGTTGCAACAGCTGGGTTCCGTACGGGGTAAGCACGTCGAGCAGAGGATGGGAGAGGATCGCGGCCGTCATGGCGAACATCCAGCCTGACGTGTCGGAACGTCTGGAGGAGTGTGTGGGGGGAGGCTCACCGTCCTTGTGTGCACGGTAGCGTGCTATCAGCCAACCGATGAGGGGGCCGGCCGTGAACGCAAAAAACAGTGAATGGGTGATGCCTCGGTGCACCCTGACCATGCTGAAAAAATCACCCGGCGCCGTAAACACGACGTCGATGTCCGGCATCGCGCCAGCCACGGCACCACACAGCAGGACCGGACCAGCCATGGTCCTTGGTGCAGCCACGCGTGCCGCGATCGCACCAAGGGTCGCCTGAGAGATCGGATCCATCTGCTGCGCTCCTGACCTGAACCTTGTCCTAGATCACGCCCTGTGCCGACAATCGCTCGATTTCCACCTCACCAAAACCGAGTGACGCGAGAATTTCACGGCTGTGCTGACCCAGCGTCGGCGGCGGTTTCAGTGGTACCCGCGCGAGGCCTTCTATGTTCAGCGGATGGTCGATTATCGGGCCACCGCCAAACCCGTCAGGGGCCTCCATCAACATCTGGTTGGCGAGAATCTGCGGATCCGTGGGCAGGTCATCGAGCTTCGCCACCAGAGCCACCGGCACGGCCGCTTCGCGGAACAGGTCCATCCACTGTGCCGCTGTCTTCTGCCTGACAAAAGGTCGCAAGGCATCGATGAACTCGACGCCATGGGCATACCGTTGTTCTGGCGACGAAAATCGTTCTTCCCCAAGCAGTTCCCAGGCTTCCAGCACGATCATGCATGCATCGAACTCCTCGGCAGTGCGTACCATGGAAAACTGCAGGTGGCGGTCGTCCGCCGTCAGATACATGCAACGCTGGAAACCTGCCCGAATCGGGTGTTTGTAAGGCGTGAAGTCAGCGTTGAGCAGACGGGCCTGGGCGATGCACGACACCGACCACAGGCCATTGGCAAGCAGTGACGTGTGGACATGCGATCCCTTCCCGGTACGTTCGCGCTTGAGCAGCGCCGTGACAATGCTTGCATACATCGATACCGCTGTGGGGTGATCACCCTGGCCGGGCAACGCCGACGTAGGCGGCGCACCCACTTCCCGCACCAGGTCCATCAAACCGGAACGTGACCAGTAGGCCACCAGATCAAATCCTTCCCGATCCCGCTCCGGCCCCAGTTCCCCGTAGGCGGTAAGCGATGCGTAGATCATGCGTGGGTTCAGTGCGGCGATATCCTGATAGTTCAGTCCGAGCTTGCGGCGCAGTGCGAGGGGCTGATTGGTCACATAGATGTCACAGTCCCTGATCAGCTGATGCAGGATCGCCATGCCTTCTTCGGTCTTGAGATTGAGACTCAGCGATCGCTTGTTGCGGGCATCCATCAACCAGCAGTAGTTCTTGTCCGACAGCGGCGTACTGGGGCTGCTGGAGTAGATGCGGTACGCATCGCCAATGTTCGGCAATTCGACCTTGATCACATCAGCGCCGTAATCCGCCAGCATCGTGGTCGCCACCGGCGCGGCGATCCAGGTGCCCACATCGAGGACTTTCAGGCCAGCAAACAGAAGATCATCGTCACCCACTCACAGCTCCCCGGTTCGTTCAATCGACGGATGATGCGGGATGCGGCAGGCGCTCACAACCCGCAACACTGCGTTGCACACAGACCTGAGAAAAGACGATCGGCCCGTGGTAGCGTGCGTCGCATCGAACGGCGAGCCCTGGCATGACTGCAAACGTAAACGGCAGATGGCGAACACGTGGTCATGTGCAACGGAGTCCTGCGCGACGAAGTCAGGGCTGGCAACGGGGTCGACAGGCCATCGCCGCCCTCATCTGCGGGCTGCTTGCTGGTGTACCGATCGCGGCTGAACCGGCACTCACCGGTGCCATCCGTGTCCGTATCCACGAGGTTGTCCTCACCACCCTCACTGCACCGGTAGAAGTGGATGCCATCGTCCAGCCATTTCAGCGGGCAACACTGGCTGCCGAAATCCAGGGCCGTGTGGTCACCCGCGAAGCACAGGCCGGCTCAACCCTGAAAGCCGGTGAACGTCTGCTGGCGATTGATCCCAGCCGCACGGACATTGCACTGCGCCAGGCAAGGATGGACGCCCAGGCCCGCCAGGTAGAGATCGCGAAGGCCGAACATGATCTGCGCCGAGGGCAGGAACTGTTCGCCAGGTCCGCCATCAGCCAGGATCGGCTGGACGAACTGCGCTTTGCGGTGGATCGAAATCGCGCCAATGCAGGTGCCGCCAGTGCGGCGGTTGCTGAACGGGAACGCATGCGCAAGGACGCAGACATCAGGGCCCCTTTCGCCGGTATCGTCACTGCCGTCCACGTTCACGTTGGCGACTATGTTGCACCCGGCACGGCGGTCGCAACGATGGCCGATTTTTCCAGGGTTCGAGTCATCGGTGGTGTCACCGCCGTAGAAGCACAACGCATCGATGGGCAACTCACGGCGAGTCTGTCGCTGTCGGCGCTGGCCGGACAAACCTGGAACGGCGAGATCAGGAGTGTAGGCCGAACCGCCGACCCGCAAACAGGCACCTATCCGGTAGAAGTCTGGCTGGACGTCCCGGTGGAGGTCTCCCTGCGCGACGGGATGGCGGCGACCATGGTGATTGCACCCGTTCAGTCCGGCTCGATCCTGACCGTACCTCCGCAGGCCGTCCTGCGTGAAGGCAGCAACAGCGTGGTCTATGCCGTCGAAGGAAACATCGCGCGCAAACGTGCCATCGTGACAGGTCAACGCACACGCACACTGGTGGAGATCCGTTCAGGCCTGGCAATCGGTGACCAGGTAGTGACCGAAGGACACTTCGCGCTGCGGGATGGCAGTGCAGTCGCGATAGAAGGCCAGTGACGAGATGACGGGCCTCATCCGCTTTTTTGCCAGTCGTCACCTCCTTGTCAACGTCATCGCCATCACGATCATCGCCCTGGGCTATCTGTTCATCAGTGGTGTGCCCCGTGAGTACATTCCCAGTGTCACCTCCCCAACGATCACGATTCGTGCCGCCTTGCCCGGCGCATCGGCCCAGGATATGGAGAGCAAGGTCACCATTCCCATCGAAGAAGCCATCGAGGACGTCGATGGCATCAAGAAGTCCTACTCGACCGTCGCCGAAAGCCAGACCAGCACCACCGTCGAGTTGTACCTGGACTTTTCCGACGACCAGGTTCGCGACATCAAGCAGGAACTCCACGACGCCGTTGACGGCATCACCGATTTTCCTCCGGAGATGGAAGATCGCCCGGTACTGACCCAGTTCAATCCGGCACGAGCGCCAATCATCGAGATTGCATTGCAGGGGCCTATCGACGCCGTGATTGCCGACGCCAATCGACTGGAACTGTCCCTGCGCCGGTTGAACGGTGTGTCCCGCGTCATCATGGTCGGTGCGAATGACCCGGAAGTGCGTGTACTCATCGATCCGGAACTCGCCCGCACCCACGGCATCAGCGTGCTGGATGTCGTGCGTGCCATTGGCCGTGACAACGTCAGTGGCACGGGTGACGCGCTGGAAACCGAGACTTCACGCATCAAGGTGGAAGTGTGGAATCGTTATGACAAGCCGGAAGACGTCGCCGAGACGATCATCAAGGCGTTGCCGGGTGGTGCAGTATTGCGTGTTCGCGACGTGGCCCGGATCGAATCGGGATTCGAAGACACCCGTCTGATCAGCCACACCAATGCGCAGCGTGGTGCTTCGCTGGTGATCCGCAAGCGCGAAACCGCTGACGCCATCGATGCGGTAGCCGAAGTGAGACGTGTGATGGAGGCAACGACTCTTTCCCCGGGAGTCCGCTTCGAGTACGTCAATGACCGGTCATTTTTCACCGCAAACCGGCTCGATGTCATGCTGAGCAATGGCATTCTCGGTGCGATTCTCGTGGCGGGGCTGCTGTATCTGTTCATGGGAGCCCAAAGTGCAATCTGGGTGCTGGCAGGTATTCCCATCGTGTTCATGGGTGCTCTGGCGATGGTCGGGCTCTCGGGACTGACGCTCAACACCATGGTGCTGACCGGTTTTGTCATCGTCCTCGGCATGGTGGTTGATGATGCTGTCGTGGTGGCCGAAAACATCGTGGCCAAGTTCGAAAGTGGCATTGACCGCTTCACCGCCGTGGTCGAAGGTACCGCTGAAATGGTGACGCCGGTCATCGCCGCATCCATCACCACGATGATTGCATTTGCGCCGATGCTGGCCATCGGTGGCCTGCCAGGCCGAATCGTCTGGCAGATCCCGGCGGTGGTGGTGCTGGTACTCTTTTTTTCACTGATCGAGTCGTTCACGTTTCTGCCTTCCCACATGACCCTGTTGCATGGGCTCGCCGGCAAGGGAAAGCGCGATTTCATGCATCGACTGGATCGCCTGTATCGTCGCAGCCTGGAAGCCTGCCTGCGTACCCGCTGGCTCGTGCTGGCCGTTTTCCTGGGGTTGCTGGTCTTCATCATGGCGGTGATCCGTCCGCAGGTGCCGTTTGTCCTGTTTCCCCAGGCCGACGCCCGACTGCTGTTCCTGCAGGTCACCACACCACTGGGTACACCGATGGAAGTGACCGAAGGCATCACGGCGGACATCGAGAGACAGCTGCTGGAACTCGGCAAGCCCGACATTCGCACTGTGACTGCGCGCATCGGGCACCAGGACGCCAACAACGCCGAGCGATTGCGTGGCGAAGCCGAACATCAGGCACTGGTGACCGCAGTGTTCAAGGATCTGGATCGGGCACGCACCAACCAGGAGTGGATCGAAGTCCTGCACGGGTCACTGCAACTGCCGGCTGGCACACATGTCCGCTACCAGTCCGAGTATCTCGGCCCGCCCACTGACCAACCGGTGACCGTGCATGTCCTGGGCAATGACGATGCAGCACGTCGTGCGGTTGCGAATGAAATTGCCGGGATCGTTGCCGGATCTCCCGGACTCACTGAAGTCGACATCGACGAACGCGAAGGCACACCGCACCTGGATCTGACATTACGCCAGGAACAACTGGCGAGACTTGGTCTCGACGCCCAGGACGTGACCCAGACCGTGCAGGCTTCCTACTTCGGCATCAAGGCAACGGAACATCGTGCACTGGACCACACCACGGCCATCCGTGTGCAGTTCGACATCGGTGCACGACGTGACGTCGGCGCGCTGCTCGACACACCGGTGCGAACACGAGCCGGTGAACTGGTGGCGCTACGCGACGTGGTGGATCCTGTGGAAGTCCATGCGCTCGGCCGGATCTACCATCGCGACGGATATCGGGCAGCCACGGTACGGGCGAGTTTCACGCCGGATTCACCGTACACGGCCCTTTCGTTTGCGAATTATCTGCAAAGTGAAGTCCTGCCTCGATTTGCCGATACCAGGGGGATCGAGATCATCATCGGTGGAGAAGCAGAATCCACCCAGGAAACCACTGGCGAACTGGGCAAGGTGGCCATGATCGTGGTGTTCGGGATCGCCATGGTCATCTGGATCATGCTCGGCTCCCTGCTGGAGACCCTGTTTGTGATCAGCGTGATTCCGTTTGCTTTCGCAGGTGTGGTGCTGGCGTTTTTCCTGCACGGGCTCAGCCTGTCGATGTTCGCCATGATCGGGGTAATCGGTCTGGCCGGCGTCGTGGTCAATGCGTCCATCGTCATGGCGGACGCGGTCCACCGACTGTCCCGTCTGGCAGCCGACAGTCGCGATTCACGAGACGTGCTGCTGGACGCCATCGTCAGCAGGTTGAGGCCGATACTGATCACGACCCTGACCACACTGGGGGGAGTGATGCCGACGGCCTATGGCATCGGCGGATACGACAGCATGATCAGCCCAATGTCCGTGGCGATTGGCTGGGGCCTGTTTTTCACCACGTTCATCACCTTGTTCATGGTCCCGGTCATGTTCTCCTTTACCCATGACCGGCGTTACGGGAAAAACATGACATGATCGACGCACCGCACTCTCCGTTGATCTCTACCCTTGACTCTCCATTGCTTTCACCGGCAGCACTCATCGTCTACGTGGACGTGAAAAGTCCGTACGCGTGGCTCGCCATCGAGCCCACGATCCAGTTGGGACGGGCTCTTTCCATCTCCATCGACTGGCGGCCTCTGACCCTGGACATTCCCAGCTATCTTGGCTCAGCCCGTACCGACAGCAGCGGCAAGGTCGTGGAATCAAAACGCAGTCCGGCCCAATGGAATGCTGTCCGCTATGCCTATCGTGACGCAAAACGTTACGCGCGCCTGCGTGGGATGACCCTGTATGGAACCCAGAAGATCTGGGATTCATCGCTCGCTGGCATCGGCTTGTTATGGGCCAGGCAACAGGGACAGGCTGCAGCAGAGAGGTACCTGAGTGCGGTGTATCCACCTTTCTGGCGCCGGGAACTGGATATAGAAAACGCCGGTGTCATCGAAGCCGTGCTGGCTGCGGCAGACGTTGATAACGGTGGTTTTGTCGCGTATGCACACGGTGAGGGGCGACTGATTCACGATCGGTTACAGCAGTCATTGCACCCGAACGGCATCTTTGGCGTACCCACCTACATTGTCGCTGGAGACCGGTTTTTTGGTCGGGAGCATCTACCGGCCATTCGCTGGTTGCTGAGCGGGCAACAGGGTCCGGCTCCGGACATTGCCTACGATCTGCCCGGGGCGCCCGCCTGATGCAATCTCTCGGCATTTTTTTCGATCCCCTGAGTGCGCCATCCTGGCTCGCACTGCGACCCACACTTGCACTGATCGAGCGCCTCCATCTCCAGGCTGACTGGCAACCGATCATCGCACCCCAGCCACGCCGCTCAGCGCCGCAGGCCGACGAACCGGCCAGCCAGCGGCATCAACGCGTCCGCCAGGCTTATCGCGACCACGACCAGCAGCGATACGCCGCCTGGCAAGGGATTCCACTGCTGTCGCCGGTCGCCGCGGTGGATCGGCCCTTGCTCGACTACTCACTGCTTCTGGCCAACGACAACGGAAGGGCTGCAACCTTTCTCGCAGACGTTGGCAACCACTACTGGGGCGGTGAGACACGGCCAATCGACATGGATTGGCTGAGTCATGCCCTGGGAATCGACGACCTTCACGATAATTTCCTCGCCGAAGGCGAGATGCGCCTCCTGGCTGCCAAGGCTCAGGTCGAAGAGCTCGGAATCTTTGACGCCCCGGTGTTTCTTCTGGGCGCAGAGCTGTATCTCGGCCGTCAGCATCTTCCGGCCATCGAGCGGATTCTCGGGGGTGTGAATCCATTCGATGCGGCAGAGGCTAGAACCTGAGAACGTCACGCACGGGTGTCCGCTCGCGATAAACACGGCTCCAGCGTTCCAGATGGGGGTGGGCGGAAAGGTCTTCCAGTTCGCGAAAACGCATGAACTGCAGCGCGGCCTGCAGCGTGCAGTCAGCAACCGTCACCCGGTCTCCGGCCAGGAAAGGTCGCCCATCGGCGAGCAATTGATCAAGGTATTCGAAGGCACGCACAAAACCCGACCTGGCATGCTCCGCGACAGCCGCATCGGGTGTGAGTCCCAGCGGTGAATTCACGGCATGCACGTAAGTTGCGATTGGCGTGAGCACGCGCACATCGGCAACCCGCTCCAATGTACGCACGACTCCACGCGTGAGCTTGTCATCACCCCACAGGCTGGGACCCGGATAACACTCCTCAAGAAAATCGATGATTGGCAAGGACTCGAAGATCGCGACACCGTCATCAAGTTCAAGCAGGGGCATCGTCCCAAAGGGGTTGAGCGCCAGGTATTCAGCTGTCCTGTTGGCTCCCTTGAAAACGTTGACCGTACGGATCTCAAGATCCATCCGGACTCCAAGCGCCTGCTTTTCTGCGATGTAGAGGCGCACTTTTGTGGGGTTCGGTGCGACGGGCAGATCATGGAAAATCAAGGAGGACCACCCTGGTGCCGTCGTTGGTGAAGCCCGGACTATCGTGTGGGGTCGTTGCCAACGCACACCAGCCGTTTGCCGATATTGTTGCCCTTCAACATGCCGATGAACGCATCCGGCGTGTGTTCGATTCCGGTGACGATATCGTCGAAATAACGCACCTCTCCGCGCCGCATGCGATCCGCCATGCGTGCAGGAAACGCTGCGAAATCCTGCATGTGGTCGTAAATGATGAACCCGCGCATCGTCGCGCGTTTGGCAACCATGTTCCCCAGGTTGCGCAGCGCATGGCCACCACCGTCGTACTGACTGATCATGCCGCACACAGGAATGCGCGCAAATGCATTCAGGCGCACAAACACGGCATCCAGTGTTTCACCGCCAACATTGTCGAAGTAGACATCGATGCCATCCGGGCAGAGTCTGTCCAGCGCGGTTCCGGCCGGCTCTTCCCTGTAGTTGAACATCGCATGGAAACCGAGATTGGAAAGGCAGTGCGCCACTTTGTCAGCGGAACCGGCCGACCCCACTACCCTCGCCCCTGCAGCCTTGGCAAGCTGCCCTGCAACCGACCCTACGGCGCCACTGGCTGCCGACACGAACACCGTTTCCCCCGGCCGTACCTTGCCAATCTCCAGCATGCCGACCTCAGCCGTCTTGCCTGGCATGCCGAGCACCGAAATGGCGTGGCTGATCGGCCCCAGCGTCGGATCGATCCTGCGCAGGTTGCTGACGTCACGCACGAGGGAGAAATTCTCCCAGCGCAGGAAATCCCACACCAGATCACCGACCGAAAATTCCGCATGCCGGCTCTCTACCACCTCACCTACCACACGGGCCGGAATCGGCTCATCAAGCGCAAATCCCGCAGCGTAACCCACGCCACCAGCCATGCGGCCACGCATGTATGGGTCACAGGACAGATAGATGTTGCGCACCAGCACCTCACCGTGGCCCGGCGCTGGTATGTCAGCGTGCCGCAGAAAGAAGTTGTCAGGTTTGACCGCGCCTTTTGGATACGTCGCCAGGCACACCTGCAGGTTGGTAGTTGGCAATGGACTACCCTCAGGTTTTTTGCAGGAACTCGACGGAATTGCCATCCGGATCCGAGACGATTGCAATCCGGATGCCGGGACGCGCTTCGCGAGGTTCGACCAGGACCGCTGCACCCGCTGCGCGGCAGGTTTCGACCATGGTTTCCAGATTGCTGACTGAAATTGTCCAGTAACGCATCCCGGTGGCACCGGTGAGCCCGCCAGAGGGTGCGGAACTCTCGGGTGCCTTGGCCGGAGCAACAATCTTGATCAGGCTCTCGCCGCACCATACACGATGCATGACGCCACCACCGGGAAACGGCGTGTCGGGTTCCTGGCGAAAACCAAGCACATCCCGATAGAAGGTGAGCATCTTCGCGGGCTCGCGGGTCACCAGGCCAAGATCGATACCTGCCTTGGTCAGTTCAACAGCCATCTCAGTCTCCCAGTTTCCTGTTCCACTCGGTGATACGGGCGGCCTGCGATTCGAGCAATGCCGACACATCTCCCTCAATCGTGATCGACACGATCTTGTCCTTCTGGGCAATGGCATCTACCACAGCCTGGTCGGCTGCGCCTTCGACCGTACCGAAGATGGTGTGTGCATCGTCCAGCCAGGGGGTTGCAACATGGGTAATGAAAAACTGGGAACCGTTGGTTCCTTTCCCGGCGTTGGCCATGGAAAGTTTTCCCGGACCATCGTGGCGGAGCTTTTTGTTGAACTCGTCTTCAAACTTGTAGCCAGGGCCACCGGTTCCGGTTCCGGTCGGGCACCCCCCCTGGATCATGAAATCAGGGATTACCCGATGGAAATTGAGGCCGTCGTAATATCCGCGCTGCACGAGGTTGACGAAGTTGGCGACAGTCACCGGTGCTTCATCGACAAACAGTCGCGTGCGGATGGTGCCTTTGCTGGTCGAAAAAATTGCGACGAGACTCATGATGCTCCTTTGAAGGTCTTCATTTGGAAAGTTGGTCGGTCTGGATGATGGTCAGTTTGCTGTTGTTTATATTATGTCAAATCAGGCGGGTTGCCCCGTTGGCAGCGGACTGCCCCAACGATCGCCAAAAACGAGTTTGCTGACGGGTCGCCTGGAAGTGGGTCCGTAACCACCACGCTCAGGATAGCCGAGCGGCACGACCCCGCAGGTATGCCAGTCGTCCGGAATGCCCAGCAGCTGTTTCATGGCGACCTCTTCAAAACACAGAAGTGTGGTCAGGACACAGCCCACGCCTTCCGCGCGGGCGGCCAGCATGACGTTCTGGACTGCGGGATAAACCGACCCACCGCCAACAACACTTGCGCGCCCAAAATCGGCATCGGTAATGGCCATGAGGTTCGGATTAAAACAGAACACCAGGATGACAGGCGCTTCCCCAAGGTGTTCGCCCAGATGGTCGGCGGCATCCAGCATGCGGGCCTGTCTTCCCCTCGCCTCGCCATCCAGCCGGTCCAGGTGTTTACGTGAGCCGGCACTGTATTTTGCCCATTGGGGCCGGTAGAGATCTCCAATCTGCTGCCGGATGGCGGGGGCCTTGACCACCACCAGTCGCCACGGTTGCACATTGCCCCCACTGGGCGCCCACGCCCCGGCCTGCAGAATACGGGTCAGAACCTCGGCAGGTAGCGGATCGGGGCGCAGCCTGCGAACCGCGCGCTGGGTCTGCATCAGTTCCTGCAGCGCATTGATTGTTTCGTGGTTCACGGACTCTCCCTGGTTGCACTTTTGTTTGCACTGCACTGACGGAGGAATTCGAGTGTCTGCTCTTGCGCCCTGCCGAGATGCGGCTCGGTTTTCCAGTTTTCAATCAGTCGCCCGTTGGGCACTCCGGCGGCCACCTTTCGCGACGCCGATGCCGGGTGGTACAGGTCGTTCCCCTGCAATACCAGCACCGGGGCCTTGATCTGCGGCAGGTCCTGCTCCCCGACACAAAACAGGAACTGGTCGCTGTCGTACATGTTGCTGCGCAGCCCAGACCAGCCTTCGGCAGTCACATCGGTCCTTGAAGGCGCAAGGCCCGCCACCCAGCCGTCGTACATCTGGTAAAACGCGTCCCGATTCTGGTCGAGACCGATGGTCTGGAACAGCAGACCTCCAACCGCCCGATCCGGGAGTTCCTTCAGCAGCTGCATCACATAAGAGCCACCAATGCACATACCGGCAGCTACAAACTTGTCGACGCCAAGATTATCCAGTACTGCCACCTGATCTTCCAGGTATGTTCCCCAGCCATGCCGCCGGTCGACGGGTCCGGTTGAGCGCCCTGCATTCCTCTGATCCATCGCAATCACACAAAAACCTGCTGCGGACCAACAGGTTATTGGATCGAATGGCGCGTTTTTCCACATCGGAATGGCTGATTTCATCCCACCGGGTGCGATCAGCAGGACTGGAAAACCAGCTCCATGAACTTCAACATGAAGTGAGACCGTGCGGCCTGTCAGTCGATCCTGGCAGTTCATTTCTGACAATGTCTATTTTCCGGTGCGTCGAGCGAGTTCCTGTCCCAGCCGTACTGCATCGGATTCCAGCGGCGCCCGAACCTGGCTCGGGTCAAGGGTGCCCTCAGAATGTGCCCGCATCTTGGCTCCGTCATAGGTAATCCACTTCTCGGGCACAACCTCCAGAACCACTCGCAGTGGCGAATCGAGGAAATCGTGAAACTTTCTGGCCGCCGCCGGTTCCCCGCGCAGCGCCAGCGCAAAATCCGGGTAGAACCAGTCCTTCGTTTCCCGATCCTCGTGGATGATGCACCGCCCCTTGATGGTGACAGTCTTGCCAGGACCAAGAGAGGTACCGGTACTCGTGACAACGACCGAAACCTGCGGATTGCGTCGAATTGCAGCCATGCGATGCCGATGGGCACCACCGGTCAGCCATACCCGGTCCCGCCGCCAGATGTACGACATGATGACACCCATGGGCCACTGGTCCCTGGTACACCAGTTGAAGACACACTCCTTCTGGGTCAGCAACAGCTTTTCCTGGTCCTCCGGATTCAGGTGATAGATGGAAACCATCTCGTAGTTGTCGATCTCTTCAGTGCTCAGATTTTTCTCCTGGTTGAGGTTCAGTCCGTTCAGGATCGGGTTGCGGAAATGCAGTTCTGACCAGACTGCACAAAGTGTCTGGCAGGGTCAACGCGCGCAGTGACCACCATCGATGGTGAGAATCGTTCCCGTTGTATTGCCAGACAGATCTGACGCCAGAAATGCCGTGGCGTCGGCAATATGGGCCGGACTCCCGGGAGGATAGTCTGCATCCAGCAATTCCCGCCACCGCGCCGGATCGCCAAACCGCTCCTGTGCCCGCTGGCTGAGATTTGTGGTCAGTCGATCGGTCTCGATCAAACCCGGATTGATGCCCACAATCCGCACCCCGTATCGACCGCTCACACCACCCATCGCTCGTGTCAACGCAATCAGGGCGGCATTGCCACCGGCACCAGCGGCATAGGTTGCACTCGGTCGCTCGCCACCCGCACCGATGATGTTGACGATGACACCCTTGCCTCGCCTTCGCATGGCTGCGTTGTAGGCCCGCATCAGGTTGATGTAACCAAAAACCTTCAGTTCCCACGCCTCTCGCCACACCGGCTCGTCCACCGCATCGATGCTGCCGGCAGGGATGGCACCGGCATTGTTGACCAGGATATCGACCACCGGAGCGGCTGCAACAAGTTGCTCCACGCTTTTGCCCAGGCCCAGATCGAGGGCAATTGTTTCGACGCTCACACCGTGCGCCGAGCGCAATCCGGTTGCCAGCCGCTCAAGATCCGCAAGCGATCGGGATACCAGCACCAGAGAGACGCCCTCCCGTGCCAGGGTTTCGGCACAGGCCTTGCCAATACCTTTCGAGGCACCCGTGACAATGGCGGTCCGTCCTCCGAGTCCGAGTTCCATACTGGTCTCTCCTGTCCGAAGCTGGGATTCGTCTGGAGCATGACTGGCCCAGAAGAATGTGTACCGTCGCTTGTAACGCGAGCTTTGGCAAGGATGGCAAGCGCATCCTGACGAATCAACGCAGCCACCCGCCACGGTCATCAACCCGGCACCTGTCGTCGTGTCTTGAAGACGGGGAATCGCTGACGCTCCAGTGGCGAGACAACCGCGAAACGCAAGCGCCTGCTGGCCGATTTCCCCGATCGACCGGGTCGTGCGATGATCCCAGGATCTTTTCCGGACCGGGTGATCACACATGCTGGAACGCATTCCCTTTGGCCGCACAGGCCACCTGAGCTCACGCATCCTGTTCGGCGCCGCTGCCCTCGGTGGCATGAAACCGGAGCGGGCCCTGTCGACGCTCGACATGATTTTTGCGGCCGGGATCAACCACATCGATACGGCCGCGTCGTATGGCGAGTCCGAACTCCGACTCGCGCCATGGCTGAAAACGAACCGCCAGCACGTTTTCCTCGCCACCAAAACCGGTGAACGAAGCTACCTCGGAGCAAAGGAAGAATTGCATCGCTCACTGGATCGACTTGGCGTTGCGTTTGTCGATCTGATCCAGATGCACAATCTTGTGCAGCCTGATCAGTGGACGCAGGCGATGGGCGAAAATGGCGCACTGAGAGCTCTCATCGAAGCGCGCGAACAAGGTCTGGTGCGATTCATAGGCGTAACCGGGCATGGAACCTATGTTGCCGAACGCCACCTGCAGAGTCTGGCTCGTTTCGACTTTGCGTCAGTGCTGTGTCCCTACACCTTTGCCATGAACCGATCCGGCCCGTACGCCGAAGATTTCGAGCGCCTGTATCAGCTCTGCATCAAAAAGCAGGTCGCAATCCAGACCATCAAATCGGTCGCCGCCCGGAGGTGGCGCGACGCCGACGCGGATCGACGCCTCAGCTGGTACAAACCACTGCAGGACGCCGATGCCATTCGCAGAGCGGTCCACTTCGTGCTGTCCCGGCCGGGACTTTTCCTGAACTCCAGCAGTGATGCGACGCTGCTGCCGTTCATTCTTGATGCCGCACGCCAGCCGATCGTAGCCCCCGATGCCACGCAGATGCAGGCTGACATGCAGACACACGGAATCGAGCCCCTGTTCGTGCGGGACAAACTGGATGATGTCAGGGCAGGCTGAAAAAATGACCGACCACGCGCGATCACGAGGAGGTTGATACTGGACTGCAGACCTCCGAAAGGCGCGGAGGTCTGTGTTACGGTCGCGGCTTCCGAAGCCTGTGAACCCACCTCACAGATCAGGTGGCAACCGGTTTACAACGCGTGCAGCACAACCGGCAGTTCGCTGTAACCTTTGACAAAGGATGACTGTACCCGGGTGGGCTCGCCAACCACTTCCACAAAACTGAAACGTTTCATGATCTCTTCCCACAGCACTCGCAACTGCATTTCCGCGAGTCGGTTCCCCATGCAGCGATGGATTCCAAAACCAAAGGACAGATGCTGCCGCGCGTTGGGACGGTCGATCCTCAGCGCATGCGGGTCTTCGAAAAACGACTCATCCCGATTGCCCGAGATGTACCACATGGCGAGTTTTTCGCCTTTGCGGATCAGCGTGCCGCCCACTTCGCTGTCGCTCAGTGCAGTACGGCGCATGTAAGCAAGCGGGGTTTGCCAGCGAATGATCTCGGCAACCATGTTGGGAATCAGTTCCGGGTGTGCGCGCAGCTTGGCGTATTCACCGGGATACTGGTTGAGTGCCAGCACTCCGCCACTGATCGAATTGCGGGTGGTGTCGTTGCCGCCAACAATCAGCAGTACCAGGTTGCCGAGGAACTCCTGGGGCGGCATGTTGCGGGTGGTTTCGTTGTTGGCAAGCATGGAAATCAGATCGTTTCCCGACCCTTTGCCAGCCCGCTGCTGCCAGAGATTGTTGAAATACGCGAGGCATTCATAGAGCTCTACACGACGCTGTTCTTCGGACTCGACAATCCCGCTGAACTCATCGGCAGTAGCCACGTCAGACCAGCGGGTGAGCTTGCGACGGTCTTCAAAGGGAAAATCGAAGAGGGTTGCCAGCATCTGGGTAGTCAATTCGATGGAAACCAGATCAACCCAGTTGAATTCCTGGCCAACTGGCAGTCCATCCAGAATGGTCTGCACGCGTTGGCGAATGGTGCCTTCCAGTACCTTCAGGTTCATCGGCGCCACCACCGGGCTGACCACCTTGCGCTGCTGGTCATGCTTGGGTGCATCCATGGCAATGAACATTGGCAGGGGGAAGTCTTCTTCCGGGTCCGCCAGCACAATGGTGCCATCAGAGGAAAACAGCTCGGCGTGCTGATCGACGTACTTGATGTCCTCGTAGCGCGTCAGCGACCAGAACGGGCCGTCCACTCCGTTGGCACAGTAGTGCACGGGGGCTTCGGCGCGCAACCGGGCGAATACACGCTGCCATCGGTCTGTCTGGAAGATGTCGGGCCGGGACGGGTCGATCTGCTGCAGATCAAGCGTATCGATATCGTCGCTTTCCCACTTCACCGCTTCGGCCATGATCTACTCCATTCAAGATTGTGCGAGCATTGTGCAAGCTTAGAATTGGAACTCCGGTACGTTCACGACCAGACCGTCCAGCGCATTGGTAACCTTGATCTGACAGGACAGCCTGGACGTTGGCGTGCGTTCAGGATTGAGGTCGAGCATGGCCTCTTCATTGACATTCGGACCGCCGGTCCTGGCAAACCAGTCATCGGCAACCATCACATGACAGGTGGCGCAGGAACACTCGCCACCGCAATCCGCATCGATTCCGGGGACACCGTTATCGATCGCTGCGCTCATGAGGCTCTGACCCTCGGAGGCGTCGACAAGACTCTTTTTGCCGTCGTGAGAAATGAAGGTGATCTTCGGCATCGGGGTTCCTTGATTGGTCAAACCTTGTATTGGGTCAAAAGCCGGGTCAAAAGTTGGGTCAATACCGTGACGGTTGAAAACCGGAATTGTTCATAACCGCAGTGATTCAAAATAATTGCGCGGGCAAATTACTCAATTCGGCCAGAAAGCACAATTCCCCCGAATTGCGGATTACCGAAGATGTGCACAGGTCAGCGTCGTCTCAACATGGCATCACGCAACCCGCTGCCGACGTCGATCGACAAGACCGGACCGGCGCTCCCTGGCTTCATACAGGCGTTCGGGCAATCCATGATCCGTGTCCCGGCGCATGTCTTCCCGGCGATCCGACTGATGGCGGTAGCCACATTTGCAGGCACCCTTGCGCGAGCAATCCACAAGCGGGAGGCTCGGCGCCTCGTTGCCAAGAAAAACCCGATTTTCCAGTTCCCGTACGGCTTCACAACCAAGCCTGCGATCAAATTGCAGACGCACCGCGCGGTATCGGGTCGCACTCGATTTGGCGGGTTGTGGCTCACCTTTTCTGCGAAAAAAGCGGAATAGTCCTAACACAGATCCTCCACAATACCGTTCAATTACTGGACATTAATCGATGATAGTCCTTCGAGCGACCTCCGTATAGCCGACAATCCCCACACCATGGACGTGGAACTCCTGGGTTTGCCGGCCGTCTGTCGCTGACCTCTTCTGACCTTCTCAGACATCTGCTGACGGGAGTGGGACGGCATGCACTCCGTCCGGGAATCTGATGGATTTCAAAGCCACGTTATCAACATTTAACGATTGAATCGCTATTTTTTCACACGATAAGTCACCGATAATCGGGGTACCACGCAGGAGGCAATGATGAGCGAAACAATACCGGCAGCGGAATCTGCCAATCGAACCGAACTCTTCCGGACTTCGAACGCCGAACTCGAGGCCCGCTGGCCAATCGACGTCGAGCAGGACCCTTGCAGCATCCCTCTCGATTCGCTCAATCCCGCGCACCCGGTTCTCTTCGAGCACCGCAGGGAGCTTCCGTATTTCGAACGACTGCGCCGTGAAGATCCTGTCCACTACACGCAGAACAGCCAGTTTGGACCCTACTGGTCCGTGACACGTTACGAAGACATCATGCACGTGGACAAACACCACGAGATCTTTTCGTCGGACAGCAAGCGGGGCGGCATCAGTCTGGGTGGCATCGCCGATCCGAATCCCGACCCGAATTTCTACCTGCCAATGTTCATCCAGGAAGACCCGCCCAAACACGATGAACAACGCAAGGTCATCGCGCCAATGTTCACGGCACGTCACCTGATGGGGTTTGAGCCCCTCATCCGCGAACGGGCAGGCAGGATCCTCGACGCGCTCCCACGCAACGAACCCTTCAACTGGGTCAAGGACGTATCCATCGAACTGACCGGGCAGATGCTCGCTACCCTGTTCGGAGTACCCCAGGAAGATCGGCACAAGCTCATCTACTGGTCGGACTCGGTTTCCAACCTGACCAACCCTGAGTATTTCGAATCGATAGAAGAAGGGTTCAAGGTTCTGTGGGAATGCTGGGGTTACTTCAATCAGGTCTGGCAGGAACGGGTCAAGAAAAACGAGCCTGGCGGCGATCTGATCTCGATGCTGGTCCATGGGGAGTCAACCAAAAACATGTCGCCCAACGAATACCTGGGCAACATCCTCCTGCTGATCGTCGGTGGCAACGACACGACCCGCAATTCGATCACCGGTGGTTTGCTTGCCCTCAACCAGCATCCGGACGAATACGTGAAGCTGCGCGCAAACCCGGGCCTCGTGGACAGCATGTCCCCCGAGATCATCCGCTGGCAATCACCGGTAGCGCATATGGCGCGAACCGCGATAGTCGATACCGAACTCGGTGGCAAACCTATCAAGGCCGGCGACCGTGTGGCCATGTGGTACGTCTCCGGCAATCGCGACGAAACTTCAATCAGTGAAGCCAATCGATTCATCATCGACCGGGCGAATCCACGCAAACATCTGTCGTTCGGCTTTGGCATTCATCGCTGCATCGGCAACCGCCTGGGCGAAATGCAGCTGAAGATCATCTGGGAGGAGATCCTCAAGCGCTTTTCCCGTATCGAAGTGGTTGGCGAACCCAAATACCTGAAGTCGAGTTTCATCCGTGGCATTCGGGAGCTGCCGGTCATGGTGAGCTGAGCCTACAGTTCAACCCAAACGCGAACGGGCCACGGCCCGGATCTCCTCCACCGATAACGCCTGGCCCAGAGCACCCATTACCTGGGCGGTCAGTTCCGGACCAGCGAGTTCCGGCCGACCGGTACCGTAGGGAGGCTTTGGCGCGTACTCGAGGAACAACTCGACCAGTCGGCCAAAATCATCTCCCACCAGCGTCCCAATGAGCGACAAACCCACATCGATCCCGGCGGTCACACCACCACCGGTCATGCGGTTGCGATCAATCACCACCCGCTCGTCACAAGGGATCGCACCAAACTCTGCAAGCTGCTCCCGCACGGCCCAATACGACGATGCCCGATAACCCTTGAGCAACCCGGCCGCACCCAGTATCAACGAACCGGTACAGACGCTGACCAACCACTTTGCCCTGCCCCCCCGATCGGCGAGGAAGGCCACGGCAGCATCGTCTTTCATGACATCAAGCGTCGGACCCGCCGCACCACCAATGATCAGGATGTCCGGGTCGGGAAAGGCAGTAAGAAACGAGTGGGAGGCGACGAGTTGCAATCCGTTGTCGGAGCGCACGGGACCTTCATGTGTCCAGACGGTCTGGATTTCTGCGCCGGGCAGAAAACCCAGTGCCTGCATCGGGCCGACGAGGTCAAGGGCGGTCATGCCCGGAAAAAGCACGGCAATGATCTTCAATTGGATCTACTCCTGTAGTTGCGGATGGCTGGGGATGGTTGCGGATGTGAGGGTGTTGTCACGGACGATTCACGAATCAGAGTCCCAGTACCCTGGCAGCATTGCCTCGCAGGAACCCAGGCCACACTTCCGGCTTGAAGGGCACCTCTGGCATGTCCCGCATGATTCTCTCAAGACTCAGGCCCATTGGAAAATAGCCGGCGTAGATGATCTTGTCAGCACCTCGTGTATTGGCAAAGTCGATGACCGCCCTGGGGTAGTGCTTCGGTGCAAAGGCAGAGGTTGAATAGTAGAGGTTTGGCCACTTCAGCATCAGCTTGACCGCCAGTTCCTCCCATGGCTCGCAGCCATGCCGGGTGACAAACACCAGTTCGGGAAAGTCGTACATGACCTGATCGATACGCGACACTTCCTGGGGCCACATGGGCAGGCGTGGTCCGGGCACGCCTGCACAGGAGAAAATCGGCACGCCCAGTTCCACACACTTGGCATAAATGGGATACATCTTTGCATCATCGATCGCAACCTGCGGGTTGTAACCCGCATTGAATGCGTGAAAGGCACGTACACCATGGGTCTCGAACTGAGCAACCATCTTCCGGATGCCGTCCATCCCCTTGTTTGGATCGACCGAGCCCGCGGGTATGAAGCGATCAGGATGCTGTTTGAGAGCCTTGTTCGAGACTTCATCACCGCAGCCGATCATCCCGATCTCGATCCCGAAACGATCCATTTCCTTCAATGTGAGTGCAACGGGATCGGCAGCCGTACCATACAGTTCCCTGGGTACCTGCTTGAACATGTACTCAACAGGAAATTCGAAGCTTGTCGAACCGTCCCTCAATTGCGCACGAATGAAGTCGTACATTTTGAAATCGGTGGCTGGAAAGCCGATCATCGTATCGATGATGCCGATACCCTCGGGCATGCCCATGGTCACCCCTGATGTGTTTCCGATACAGTCCCCGGAAAGGAGTGTAAGCGATGGCGAGTGACGGGCCGAACAACTTCTGAGCAACCTGCACGCCATATCTTCTCCAGAGTGATGATCTGAAAACCATGCTCCTGTCGTTTGCCCGTGCCCGCCATCTGCTGAAGATTGGCCTGCCCATCATGGGCGGCATGATCTCCGGTGCCCTTCTGGGTCTGGTTGATACCGCCATGGTCGGTTCGCTGGGCAATGCTGCGCTGGGTGCAGTCGGGCTCTCCTCATTTGCCTCCTTCATCTTTCTCGGACTCTTTTTCGGTTTCTCGATCGCTGTCCAGGCATTGTCCGCGCGACGAACCGGTGAGGGCGCCCTGCATCAGTCGGCACGGCCACTGCACGCGGCACTGATCATCATCGGACTCGTCGCGCCGTTGTTGTCGGCCCTGTTATATATCGCGATTCCCTGGCTCTTTCCTCTCATGAACGATGATCCTGAAGTCATCCGAATCGGCATCGACTACATCCGCTGGCTGATTCTGCAGGCCGTCTTTGCAGGATTCATCGCCGCGTGTACCGGGTTCTGGAACGGTATCGGTGAAAGCCGGATCTACTTCACTTCGTTGCTGGCGATGCACGCAGCCAACATCCTCTTCAACTACATCTTCATCTTCGGTCACTTCGGTGCCCCGGTCATGGGCGCAGAGGGCGCCGGGTTTGCCACCTTTCTCGCCAATGTGCTGGGGGCTGCCCTGTTTGCATGGCTTGGCTTTCGGCATGGCCGGCCGTACGGTTTCACCCGCTTCGAGACGGGTATCGGTGAGGTTCGTCGAGTGCTGCGACTGGCGATTCCCGCCGGTCTGCAGCAGGTGCTCGACGTTGCCGCGCTGACCGTGACCTACAGTATCGTCGGCCGGGTCGGTACTGCAGAACTGGCCTGTTACAGCGTGCTCATCAACCTGGTCAACTTCGTGGGTCTCCCCGCGTGGGGACTGGGTACTGCAGGCGCGACGCTGGTCGGCCAGGCACTGGGACGGCGGGATGTCGCGGATGCCAGACAATGGGGTCGCGAAACGGTCAGGGTTGGAATCATCGCGATGGGCGTGATCGGCGTACCGTTCTGGGTTGCCCCGGAACTGCTGCTTTCGATCTGGATTCACGATCCTGCCACGGCCGAACTTGCGATCTGGCCAACCCGCATTCTCGGTGCAATGATCGCACTGAACGGGATTGGCTACATGCTGGCCATGCTGCTCAATGGAGCGGGTGATGTGAAGAAGGTCACCTGGATCAACCTCGTTACCCAATGGCTCATCCTGGTGCCCGGGGTGTGGCTCGCCGGACCGGTCCTTGGTCTGGGGCTGCTCGGCATGTGGCTCGTCCACCAGTTGCCGTTCCGCTTTGGCCACGTCTTCATTTTCGGCTGGTTCTGGAAACGTGGCGGGTGGGCAAGGATCTCGATCTGATGCTGCCCCGTTTCCACATGCACACGGAGTTCATGCCACGCCGATTTCAACTCCTGTCAGCTGGCGTGGAACGCCTCCTGAAACAAGTGACAGGTGGAATCACGCGGGATCTGGTCGCGCGGGAGAACGGCGTCGAGTTGCGCAGGGGTTGGACCGTACAGGTCGGCCTGAATCCGGAGGGCCTCGACATCAAACTTGTAGAGCGCCGCCGCGTTTTCACCAAGTACCCTGCGGCGCACTGATTCCGACAACCCACTGAACGTCAGCCGCAGCGATTCCAGAGTATAGGGAAAGGTGCCTTCATAATGCGGGTAGTCGTTTCCCCACAGGACCTTGTCGGCGCCGATTTGCTCGATGCCATTCAGATCGTCGATGCTGGGAAAACTGGCACCATAGAAGCAGTTTCGGGCTGCGTAGAAACTGGGTGTTTCCTTAAGCACCCACTGCGTGTCCCTGTAGTTCATCTCACCAATGGCGCCGGCCTGAATCCCCCGGTGAATGCGATCAAGGCTGCCCAGCATGGCTGGTACCCAGGCGCATCCGGATTCGGTCAGGATGTACTTCAGGCGAGGAAATTTTTCGAAGGCGCCGCTCATGAGGAGATGTCGATAACCGGCCTGGCAGTAGAAGATGACTTCAGAAATCCACAGGGCTTCGGCGACGGGTCCCTTCCCATAGTCCGGTGAACCCTGCCCCGAGTGCTGGTTCATGACCAGGTCATGGTCCTGGATTGCAGCAAGAACACGATCCCAGGCAGGATCGTATAACGGTTTGAGCCATCCACAATCCGGCGGAATCAGCGGTAGCAGTACGCCGCCACGCAGACCAGCCCGGGCGATGAACTCAACGTCCCGGATCGCCTCATCCAGATCGTTGGGCAGGATCAGCCCGACCCCTGCCCGTCGAACCGGATCTTCGGCACAGAAATCTGCCAGCCAGCGATTGTGTGCACGAATCCCCGCCAGACAGCCCTCGTAGTCTTCCGGTCTGGGCGGCTGAGCCGTGACGATGCTCTTGCGGAAAAACGGGGGCACCGTATTGGGAAACACGACTTCGCCCACCACGCCCTGACTATTCTGGTCCGCGCTGCGAATGGCGAGGTCCCAGTTTTTCATCTTCTTGGTGCCATAGTGTTCCTGTGCGGGGTTCCTGTAACCTCCCCGCCATGCATCGAACGTCTCGCGCCAGGCAGGGTCGAGGTATTCCCGATACTGGGCATGACTGCCACCGGCATGGGTATCGGCAGTGATGAGCAGGTAGGACTCGTCGGACATCTTGTTAAGCTCTCTTCACCCCGCGTTCCACTCAAACCGACCGCAGCAGATCCATCGTCTCTTCCATCGCCGCCAGGCGATCCTTGCCGGTCGACTCGATCCGGATGGTCAGGCCATTGATACCCACATCCTTGTACTTCTGGAATCGCGCCTTGACCATCGCTGCAGTGCCAATCGCACCAAACTCGGTGACCATCGCATCCGGCACACGCCTTGCCGCTTCATCCCGCTTGCCGGCCTTCCACAGTTGTTGAATGGCCAGCGCATCATCGGTGAATCCGGCCCTTTTGAAGGCATCGTTGTAGAAGTTGGTCTTGGCGCTGCCCATGGCACCCATCTGGAAAGCGACACCTGCACGCCGGCCTTCGATCAGTTCTTCGACGTTGTCACCGATTGCCACCGAACAGCCGACGTTGAGAAAGATATCCGAGAGCTGGCGACCGGCCTGCTCGGCGCCACGTCGAATGTGATCGAGATGGGCTTCCGGATGGTCTGGTGAAAACGACGTACCAAGCCAGCCATCTGCCGCGGCACCGGTGAATTCCAGTGCTTTCGGAGCCAGTGTTGCGAGATAGATCGGAATTGCAGCCGGTGGGTGATCCAGACGCAGTGGCTTGCCTTCACCACCCTTGCGCGGCAGCACATGGTGCTTGCCTTCGTGCACCAGCTTTTCCCCTGCAAAAGCCAGCCTCAGAATTGCCACCGTTTCCCGCATGCGGGCCAGCGGTTCTGCATAGGCGATGCCGTGCAAACCTTCAACAACCTGCGGACCACTGGCGCCCAGTCCCAACAGGAATCGGCCTTCGGAGAGATCGTTCAGGGACAACGCGGTCATCGCCGTCATGGATGGCGTTCGTGCACTGATCTGCATGATCCCGGTGCCGAGTTTGATTTTCGAGGTGAAGCCGGCGAGGAACGCAAGCGAGGTGACCGCATCTGACCCCCACGCTTCTGCCGACCACACGCTGTCGACACCCTGGCGCTCTGCTTCCTGCACCACATCCACCAGATGTCTTGCATTGGTCCGCGCATACCCTCCGACCGCAATCGATGCCTTCAGCATTGTTCTCTCCCTGTCTTTGGCGCTTGTCTTTGGTACTTGTCTTTGGCGTTTGGGCCCGTTCGCCCGTTGATTTGCTGGTTCAAACCAGAGCATACGTGGTTTGACCGCTCTTGCCAGCCTGTCTGCCAGACGCCGGCCTGGTGCAAGCCGGGGACGCCAGCGCCAGCCGTTGTTATCATCGTTTGCATGCCACCCTCGTCGCCAACACCGCCACCCCGCCGAACTCCCAGTCAACTCCCACCCGGATTCCGGATCGGCCACGCCACCCACAGGCATTTCAACACCGGGGTGACCGTGATCCTGCCGGATGATGTCGCTGTTGCCGCGGTCCATGTCATGGGCGGCGCGCCGGGTACCCGCGAAACCGATCTGCTCGCGTCTTCCCAACTGGTCGCCACCATCGATGCGCTGGTATTTTCAGGTGGGTCCGCATTTGGACTGGATGCAGCGAGTGGTGTACAGGCATGGTTGCGTGAACAGGGTCGAGGCTATCCCGCCGCGCCGTTTCGCATTCCGATCGTTCCTGCCGCCATCATTTTCGATTTGCGCACCGGCAGGATCGATGAGTGGGGACGTTACCCACCCTATCGGGAACTCGGTTACGAAGCCTGTTGTGCCATCACTGAAAGGCCAGGCCAGGGGCTGGTCGGTGCGGGAGCCGGCGCAACCACAGCCACCGGACCCGGCGGCTTCGGCATGGCCAGCCAGCGCATGCCGGATGGCATCACGGTCACGGCCGTAGTGGTATGCAACGCCGCTGGCTCGACCCATGTTGGCGATACACCTCACTTCTGGGCTGCCCCTTTCGAAATCGGCAATGAATCCGGTGGGCGCGGGATCGCCTCACCATGGCCAAACGATGCCCGTCGCATCCGCACAAAGGCCGGATTCAAGGAACTGCAGAACACCACCCTGGCCGCGATACTGACTGATGCCCGGCTGACCCGTTCGGATGCACAACGCCTGGCCATCGTTGCCCATGACGGATTTGCACGGGCGATCTACCCGGTTCATACCCCGGCCGACGGCGACGTGGTGTTCACACTCGCCAACGGCCATGCTGACCAGCCTGCCGAAGATCCGATGCTGCTGGGAGTTTGTGCGGCCAACGTGGTCTCCCGTGCCATCGCCATCGCGGTATACACCGCCGAACAACAAACCGAACTGCAAGGCGTCGTACCCGGCGAACTGCAGGTCAATCCACGGGACAGCCAGTGATGGATCGTCTGTTCAACTCCATTGAATCGCGTCGGGATGAACTGGTTGCACTGACCCAGCAGATGGTGCGGATCCCGACCATCAATCCTCCCGGTGACTACTATCGCCCCTGCGCCGAAGTGATCGGTGAACGACTGCGCAAACGGGGCTTTGATGTACAGTATCTGCGGGCCACCGGCACGCCCGGAGACTCCGAGCGCTATCCACGCATCAACATCATGGCCCGCCGTGCGGGCAAACAGAGTGGTCCACGCATCCACTTCAACGGCCACCTTGATGTGGTCGAACCCGGCGCAGGCTGGACCGAAGCTCCCTTTGGGGCCGTCCTGAAAGATGACCGGATCTACGGCCGTGGGACCTGCGACATGAAGGGTGGCATTGCGGCAGCCATCATCGCCATGGAAGCGCTGCTCGACGTCATGCCGGATCTGCCGGGAACTCTCGAACTGTCAGGCACTGCCGATGAGGAATCCGGAGGTTATGGTGGTGTCGCCTGGTTGTGCGAACAAGGACTGCTGACCCGCGACACCGTCGATCATGTGATCATTCCCGAACCTCTCAACAAGGATCGGGTCTGCCTTGGCCATCGTGGTGTCTGGTGGGCCGAGATCGAGACCTTTGGCCGGATCGCCCACGGCTCCATGCCCTTCCTGGGTGACAGTGCCATCCGTCACATGGGTGCGGTACTGCAGTCGTTCGAGGAGACGCTCTACCCCATTCTGTCGTCCAAACGCACGGACATGCCGGTGGTGCCGGAAGGTGCCAGACAATCAACGCTGAACATCAATTCCCTGCATGGAGGTCAGCCGGAAGGTCATGATGGTCTGCCCGCTCCGCTGGTAGCCGACTCGTGTCGCCTGATCATCGACAGGCGGTTCCTGATCGAGGAGTCCATCGGCGAGGTCAAGGCGGAGGTCTCGCGGTTGCTCGACGGATTGTCCCGTGATCGTGCAGGGTTCAGCTACGCCTTGCGCGACCTGTTTGAAGTTCTGCCGACGATGACTGACAAAAACGCACCGGTGGCACGCAGTGTTGCCGGCGCCATCAAAACGGTACTCGGCAAGGCACCCGACTACGTCATCTCACCCGGCACCTACGATCAGAAACACATCGACCGGATCGGTCGCCTGCAGAACTGCATTGCCTATGGACCTGGCATCCTGGATCTTGCCCATCGTCCCGATGAATACGTGGCTGTTCAGGACCTGGTGGACTCGGCCAAGGTCATGGCACTGGCAACGCTGCGTCTGCTCACCGGAGAGCAACATCATGCCTGATCGGCTGCTCGGCAAGACTGCCGTTGTCACCGGCGCTGCATCCGGGTTTGGTGCCGGTATCGCCCGCAAGTTTGTCGCCGAGGGCGCAAAGGTGTGGATCACCGACATCGATGCAACGGCAGGTGAAACCATGGCCGCATCTCTCGGCATGCCCTTTGCCCGCCTTGACATCTGTGACTCCAATGAGGTCCGGGAATTTTCCCGATGTGTCGAACGTGTCGACATACTCGTCAACAACGCAGGCGTCGGCCATGTGCCGACACCGGCCGAAGATGTTGACGCTGCAACCTTTGACCGTATCGCCAACGTCAACATGCGCGGACTCTTTCACATGTGCCAGGCATTCCTGCCCGGCATGAAATCCAACCGCTCGGGTGTGATCATCAACATAGCTTCCACTGCCGGCGTCCGGCCGCGTGGTGGTCTTACCTGGTACAACGCATCCAAGGGTTGGGTCATCACGGCAACCAAGTCGCTGGCTGCGGAACTTGCGCCACTGGGCATTCGTGTCAATGCGATCAATCCCGTGGCTGGCGACACGCCACTGCTGGCCACCTTCATGGGTGGAGACAATGAAGTCCTGCGCAACAGGTTTCTCGCCACCATCCCACTGGGTCGTTTCTGCACTCCTGAAGATGTCGGTGCGATGGCCTGTTTTCTCGCCAGCGATGAAGCCTCCATGGTCACCGGAGTGGCGATGGAGGTCGATGGCGGACGGGTGCTTTGACTCCCCGGACGAAAAACCACCAGGACACCAGCACGCATGCCCCAACTGATCAGCCTCGCAGACCTGACGGCTGCCCGCGCCCTCGTCGCCCGTCACGTTGCACCAACGCCACAATACTGCTGGCCATTGCTGGCCGCGGAACTGGGTGTCCGGACGTGGGTAAAACATGAGAACCACACTCCAACCGGTGCCTTCAAGGTGCGTGGCGGACTGGTCTATCTGGACCGGTTGATGCAACGCGTCAATCGGCCGGAGCGACTGATCACCGCAACCCGTGGCAATCACGGCCAGAGCATTCCCTATGCCGCCCGACAACATGGTATCCCGGTGACCGTGCTGGTCCCCGAAGGCAACAGTGCAGACAAGAATGCCGCCATGTGTGCATGGGGGGCGGAGCTGGAAGTGTTTGGCACTGACTTTGATACGGCACGCCAGGAAGCCGAGCGTCGAGCAAAACTCGGCAATGGAGAAATTGTCCCCAGTTTTCATGACGACCTCATTCTTGGGGTCGCGACGTACGCCGCCGAACTGTTCGAACACTGCCCGCCTCTCGACGCCGTCTACGTTCCGGTCGGCATGGGCTCCGGGATCTGTGCACTGATGCGTGTTCGCGACCTGCTGGGCTTGCCAACAAAGATCATTGGCGTGGTCTCTGCACATGCCGACGCCATGGCGCGCTCGTTTCAGAGTGATCGCGTGGAAACCACGGCGACCGCACGCACCTTTGCCGATGGCGTCGCGACACGGTTGCCCAATCCTGCGGCTCTCGACGAAATCCGGCGTGGTGCCGATCACATTGCCTGCGTTACCGATGACGAGGTGGCCGCGGCCATTCGCCTGCTGTTCCGGACCACGCATCAGGTTGCCGAAGGTGCGGGCGCCGCAGCGTGTGCGGCCCTGATGCAGGAGCGAGGACAGTGGCAGGGTCGCAACGTCGGTATCATCATGACAGGCGGCAACATTGATCCGGCGTGGTTTGCCGAAATCCTGCAGGGCGGAACACCTCAGGTATGAACGGGAGTCTGTCGATCGTCTCCGCAGATGGGCATGGACCAGGTACCCCGGTAGACAGCATCATTCACCAATGAGCCCCGGCCTGGGGCACAGCAGATGAGGACACGATGGCGGGCAGCCTGAGAGAACAGTTGATCGCAGCAGGACTCGCAACTTCGAGTCAGGTGAAAAAAGCCGAACGCCAGGTAAAAGCAGAAAAGCAGGCGCAGGGTCGCTTGAAGCCTGAACGCAAACCGGGTCCCGACGCGGCCGAAAAAACACCGACCAGACCCAAAGTCCTCTCGGAAGCAGAAAAGAGGTACGCGGCGAAGGTCGAGCGGGATCGGGAACTGGCACGAGTGGCCAACGAAAAGGCGGCGACCAAGGCGCGCAAGGCCGAGATCCGGCAGATCATCGCGCAAAATGATCAGCGGACTGCGCCAGCCAGTGAGGACGACGTGCCGTACAACTTTCTGCACGGGAAAAAGATCAAGCGCATCTATGTCACGCGTGACCACCAGGCGAAACTCAGTGCCGGCAGCCTGCTCATCGCCAACAATGACGGGCGATACCATCTGGTCACACCAGAGGTCGCCGAACAGATCCGCGCACGCGATCCCCATCGCATCATGGCGGGGTCGGCAGACAAGGCTGCTGAGCCAGGCGCGGATGATGAGTACTACGCAAAGTTCAAGGTACCTGATGACCTCGACTGGTAAACACGGTTACGCAACAGAAATTCCTGATCCCTACCCGATCGACCTCTGGAGAACACGATGACCACGCACCTTCTCGAAGACTTCAGTGACGGCGTCGCCACACTGACGATGAACCGACCGGAAGCCCGCAATGCCATGAGTGGCGAGATGATGGCGGCACTCGATGCGGCCGTCCGCCGGGTGGCCGCGGATCCTGCTGTTCGTTGTGTCGTGCTCACCGGTGCTGGCAACGCCTTCTGCGCAGGCGGTGATGTAAAGGGTCAGGCGAAGGCTGCCTCGGAGCGGTCGGCAGGTGGCTCGATCAGCATCGAGCAACGGGTTCACGGACTCCGTACCGGCATGGAAACTTCGCGATTGCTGCACGAAATGCCCAAACCGACCCTGGCGATCATTCCGGGCGCCGCCGCCGGTGCTGGTCTCAGCCTCGCGCTGGCCTGTGATCTGCGTGTGGTTGCCGCCGATGCCAAGCTGACCATGGCCTTTTCGAAGATCGGTGCGTCCGGTGACTACGGTGGCTCGTATTTCCTGCCTCGTCTGGTCGGTGCAGCCAAGGCCCGGGAGCTCTATTTCACGTCCGACATCATCAGTGGCCAGGAAGCGTTTGAACTCGGTCTCGTCAACCACGTTTATCCTGCCGCCGAGTTTGCTGCCCGGTCGCGGGCATTTGCGCTGAAACTCGCTGGCCTCGCGACTGCGGCGATCGGTTACATGAAGCGCAATCTCAATGCAGCCGATGAAGCCAGCCTCTCCCAGGTTCTGGATCTCGAGGCAGAACACATGGTGCGCACCATGATGACGGAAGATCATGCCAATGCAGCCCGGGCGTTTGTCGAAAAGCGGCCACCGGAATTCAAGGGCCGGTGAAGCGGCGCGCCGGATGGAGTGACACCGATACCAGGCAGGGTGAAGAATTCACCAGGTCTGATGAGGTGATCACCCATCCGGACCACCCTGGTTAGACACCGTCCGCCGGTTTGCCTATAGTCCCGCCCTCTTCAGGCCGGGTTGTGTCAATGATTCTTGCGCTGGATGTCGGTAACT
Organism: Pseudomonadales bacterium; assembly: GCA_041752315.1. Classification (GTDB taxonomy): domain Bacteria; phylum Pseudomonadota; class Gammaproteobacteria; order Pseudomonadales; family Azotimanducaceae; genus SYFY01. Next base: position 106,456 of record JBGSHJ010000053.1, on the reverse strand, counting down.
CCCAGATTTTCTGCGGCGTCTTCGACGATGATGAACTGATCGTACAATTTCGCCGGGCGTCCACACAGAAGGCGTCCTCCGACGAACTCGGCATTTTCCTTCGCGCCGCGCTCCGCGAAAACGACGTCGATCCGGAATCGATCAACGCCGTCGTTGCCTGTTCGGTCGTTCCGGACCTGAACTACTCCCTCCGTGCCTGCTGTCAGAAGTACTTCAGGGTCGAACCTCTCATGCTGCGACCCGGCATCAGGACCGGTCTGAAGATCAAGTACAAGGATCCCAAGGAAGTTGGCGCTGACCGTATCGCCGACGCCATTGGTGGAATCAAGCTGTACCCTGACCGGAATCTCATCATCGTGGATTTTGGCACCGCCACCACAGTCTGCGCCGTGACCCGAGACCGCGAGTTTCTGGGTGGCAATATCCTGCCAGGGGTGCGTCTGTCGATGGAGGCCCTTGAGGCGCGCACCGCGCAACTGCCGACAGTCGAAATCAAGCCGGTACGTTTTGCGATTGGGCGTTCGACCATCGAGAGCATCCAGAGTGGTTTGTACTGGAGCAACGTCGGCATGGTGAAGGAATTGTCGACGCGGATCACCGCCGAGGTGTTTCAGGATGAAAAGCCGTTGTTGATTGCAACCGGCGGCTTTTCGCATCTTTTTGATCGTGAAGGTATTTTTGACGCCGTGGTACCCGATCTGATACTCGTCGGGCTACTTGAAGCACATCGCCTGAATCCAAAAGGTGAAGAACCGGAGTAGTTCGACAGCCGGGCTTTCATCGAACAGGACACTCGTCAGCAGCACATTCGCCAACCAGACAGTCAGCGACCAACCAGGAAACAAAACATGCAAGATGTTGTCATCGTAGACGCCGCCCGATCCGCAGTCGGCAAGAAAAAAGGTTCACTCGGCTGGGTACACCCGACCGACACTCTCGGTCCCATCATGATGGGCCTGCTCAAACGCAACGGGCTGGAAGGCAAACAGGTGGATCAGGTGGTTGGTGGCTGCATCAACAAACTCGGTGCGCAGGGCATGAATGTCACGCGTACGGCATGGCTTGCCAATGGTGGCGGAGAATCCACGCCCTGTATCACGATCGACTCCCAATGCGGCAGTTCACAACAGGCAGCCGGTCTTGCCTACAGCCTCATTCGCTCCGGCATGGCCGACGTCGTGATGGCGTGTGGTGTCGAGAACATGACTCGCCTGCCCATCGGATCGGATGCCATCGGTCTGCCGAAGGAATATGGCAAGGTTGTCGCCAAGAGCTACTTTGAACACTTCGAGTTCACCAGCCAGTTCGAAGGCGCCGAACGTGTCGCCGAGAAATACCAGATCACTCGCAAGGATGCCGACGGTTTTGGTCTGCAGTCCCAGATCCGTGCAGCCAAGGCCCAGGACGAAGGCCGCTTCAAGTCCCAGATCATCCCGCTGGAAATCCCGGTGTTCGATGACAAGGGAGAAAAGACCGGTGCCACCAAGGTATTCGATCGTGACGAGATTCCTCGCGATACCAGCCTTGATGCGCTCGCCGGCCTGAAGCCTGTCGCACGTGAAAATGGTGTACACACCGCTGGCCAGTCTTCACAGATTGCGGACGGTGCGGCAGCGGTCCTGCTCATGAGTGCAGCCAGGGCGAAGGAACTGGGCCTCAAACCGAAGGCGAGACTCGTGGATTCCGTGCTGGTCGGCTGTGATCCGGTGCTGATGCTGGAAGGCCCGATTCCTGCCACTGAAAAACTGCTGGCCAACGCAGGCCTGAAGATCAACGACATCGATGTCTTCGAAGTGAACGAGGCGTTTGCGTCGGTCGTACTCGGCTGGGCCAAGGCGGTTGGTGCCGACATGAACAAAGTCAACCCGAATGGTGGCGCAATTGCCCTGGGGCATCCTCTGGGCGCGACGGGTTGTTTCCTGATCACCAAGGCCGTCTACGAACTCGAGCGAACCGGTGGCCGATACGGTCTGGTCAGCATGTGCTGCGGAGGTGGCCTGGGAACCGGAACCCTGATCGAACGGATCTGATCTGAGCACCGGATCCAACCCGCGGGGCCGCAGACGCAGCCCTGCCTGTTCGTGGTAAATACCCCTCCAGCCCCGAAGGGGTGGTTATGGCGTCGGTTCTCCGCTTGGGTTGCAAGACCCCGTGTATCCATCGCCATGATGAAACTCGCAACGGTCGTCGATCGACCGCTCATGCGTTTCAGTGGCGGGCGCCTGCGGCTCAGCTTTGTCATCCCTGTCCTGTTGCTGCGTGTGCGCGGTCGTCAGTCCGGTGTATTGCGCGAAGTGCCACTGCTGTATGTACCCGATGGTCAATCGGTCCTGCTGCTCGCATCCAACGCCGGCCAGGGCCGTCTGCCGGCGTGGTACCTGAATCTGCGAGGGTCAGGTCATGTCGAGGTGGTGATTGGAGGCCTTGACACCCTCATGACCGTCATGGAACTGAGTGGCGCGCCGCGGGAGAAGGCGTGGCAGAAGGCGATCGACCTCTATCCGGGATATGTGTCCTATCAGCAGCGGACGCCCTACCCGATTCCCGTGCTGCGACTTTCGGGTACGGCACCTGATGAAAAAAGTTGCGAAAGCGCGAAAGGCAAACGCTGAAGCACCCGGATCACGAATCGAAGGGAGTCCGCGGCTGCGAAAGCCCCCCCTCAGAGTCAGCCGGAAAACGTGACGTCATCGACCGCCAGGGGTTGCACCGCCCGTTTCAGCGGCCTTGTCCGCTTCCAGCAACCGCGCGCCCCGCAGCATGTTCCCCATCGCATAATTGCCTTCATGACAGGCGTACTCAAACAACCGATCTTCGGTGCGCGGCCATGGATACTCGCCGCTGAAGGAGGTTGACCAGACCTTTGGGTCGTTGACCGTAAAGCTGTAGAGCAAGGTGTTGTCATCCAGTTTCCTGAATCGCTCCACAACATGCAGATCCTCGCCCGCCAGATACAACGCAGGTGTATCACGGAAGTTGGTGGTGTCGACGACCAGTGTGTCCCCTTCCCACCAACCAATGGAATCACCAAGCCACTTGCGCACATCCGCAGGTACGTGTTCGCTGTTCATTCGGACGATGCGTGCGTCATGAACCATCTCCGAAAGGATCATCACGTGATCTTCCGTCTGCACGATGCGATGCAGGTTGTTGTAGAGCGCGGGCAGCATCGGAGGACCGGCCGTCGAGCTGAAACCAAGCAGACAACGATCGGACAGTGTGGTGGATTCCGGATTATCCCAGGGCCCGGGGCCTGGATACCACCAGGCTTCGCCTTCGTTCTGTCGAAACATCGAAAAGAACTTTGCAGCACGGCTCATGCCGTACGGCGTCATGGGAGGCTGGCGACCGTTGGCCGGATCATGAATGATGGACGTGCGGAACTTGCCATCGACCGACGCGGTGGTTTCGCCATTGTCGATCCAGAAGCTGTTGTAACCACCTACGTTGCCAGCCGCACCTTCCGAACCATCACCACCTGCGGGTGGCGCTTCACGGTCCGGGTCGCTGTCCTTCTGGCCGGCATCCATGGCGGCCTTTGCCATTTCTTCGATCTTCTTCGCCTCATCGGGTGTCATGTACAACTTGTCACCAAACGCCTGCGGCCTCTGCAGAGGTGTCAGCGTGGCGATGTCGTACGTGCCGGACAGATCGGGGACCTTGCTCGCCGCGGACAGCTGAGCGGACACACCGGTCGCTGACAAGGCGATACACACCAGGATCAATCGTTTCATATTTTCCTCCTGTGGCATGGGGACCACTCTCCCCAATCAGGGTGTTGCCCGACCCGGAGCCTGCATGAACCATCCGGGTCAGCGGGGTAACGGCTGGCGTCGAAACTCGCCGTACATCAGTTCTTCGACAAACTCGACACACTTGAAATCCATCAGTTCGATGCCAGGTTCCATCCGCCTGTAGAGAGGCATTTCGATGGTCCACGGCGCCGTGAAGGTTGCTGGATCCTCAATGGTGGCTTCGTACCACAGATGGTTTGCGCTCATGGGAGTGATCCGCTCGGTAACCGTCATCTGTTCGCTGTGGTGATTGCCAGAGCGATCAAACCAGGTGTCAGCGAGCTGGCCGGTGACCTCGATGACCAGCGTGTCGCCATCCCACTTTCCGTAAGACTGTCCCATCCAGGAATCCACGGGTGCCGGCCCTGGGTCTTTCATCAGGATGTCGCGATTGGCACCGGCGTACTGATACGCGATGAAGATGTCCTGGCTGTTCTGAAAGATCTGGAACGGCTGTGGCATGTAGGTCGCACGTGGAATCCCTGGCAGATAACACTTCACTTCCGGATCACGATTTGCCCAGTCGGCTGCATTTTCATGCCTGAGCTTGAGTGCCGCTTCGGTGTAAGGGATACGACCGCCTCCCTTGATGACACCAATGCCTGGAGGAACGGCCGCTGCCGCCCCCATGCGGAGCACCGAAAGTGCAGGTACGGGACCCATCGGACCTTCGCGAAGCTGAACACCCGCACGGGCCATATGCCGCTCGACATCCCAGTGGGCCTCGTTTAATGCCTGCCAGATGCCATTGAGATCGGGGTGCTTGCCGTCCGGTCCACGCGGAGCCTTGAAGTCGGCGGCAAACAGCGCACTGGTCAGGAGCATCAGAGTGCCGGCGACAAGCCATCGCACACCATGCATGAACAACGTTTCCGTCATGATCTCAGACCTCCATCGGTTTGAGCGGACGTGGCCACTGCTCACGCGAGGCTTTCATCGCGGCGTCCACTTCGTCCACCGTCCAGGGGGCGTCCGCTGGTCCATGCTGGCCGATGACCAGCACCTGCCAGGAGAGCAGGGAAATCCGGTTGCCACCTACGCAGAATTGCCGCCCGGTGACGTCCTTTGCTTCATCCGTGCACAACCAGACCACCACGGGGGAGACCTTGTCCGGAGCAAATCGCTCGGCCTGAACTTCCTGCATGATGTCCTCCGTCATTCGCGAGAACGCGGCAGGTGCCAGCGTATTCACGGTGATGCCGGACTTCATGCCTTCCAGCGCAAGTACCCGGGTGAAACCAGCAATGCCCGCTTTTGCGGCACCATAGTTGGCCTGCCCAAAATTGCCGATCAGGCCAGAGGTCGAGCTGGTGTTGATGATCCGGCCGCCTTCCGCCTGCACCAGCATCTGATCCCAGGCCGCCCGGGTGACGAGATACGTGCCACGCAGGTGGACTTCGATGACGATGTCCCACTCGGCATGGGTCATTTTCTTGAACGTACGGTCGCGCAGGATGCCGGCATTGTTCACCAGGATGTCGAGCCGGCCAAAGCTCTCGACGGCCTTGGCCACCATGCCCGCTGCATCGGCTTCACTGGTGACCGAGCCATAGTGCGCGACTGCGGTGCCACCCCTGGTCCTGATTTCTTCGACCACCCCGTCGGCCATGGAATGACCCGATCCCGAACCGTCGCGCGCTCCACCGAGATCGTTCACCACGACCTTTGCGCCTTCGGCTGCAAGTCCCAATGCATGGCAACGGCCCAGCCCGCCACCAGCACCGGTAACGATGGCGACTTTCCCCTCGAGTTTCCCCAATTTCCCTCTCCACTGATCTGTACACTTCGAAGTGTACTCAAACAAGCACCGGACATGCTCAACTTCAAACAACCCTACCCTTCACAGCGATCGCCGGTCTGCGCACGGAACGTGGTCGCGACTTCGCAGCCACTGGCAACCGCGGCTGGTCTGCATGCGCTCCGGCAGGGGGGCAACGCGGTTGATGCGGCGCTTGCCGCTGCCATAACACTGACCGTCGTTGAACCCAACAACAACGGTGTGGGCAGCGACGCGTTTGCGATTCTCTGGGACGGAACCACCCTTCAGGGTTTGAACGCCTGCGGGCGTTCTCCGTCCTCCTGGACCCCGGACTACTTCAAGTCCCATACCCGGATGCCAGACCTCGGCTGGGACACAGTGACGGTTCCCGGCGCGGTGAGTGCATGGGTTGCGCTGTCGGAACGTTTTGGCAAACTTGCGTTCGACCGCTTGTTCGAGGACGCAATCCGTTATGCCGAGGAAGGTTTCCAGGTCGGGCCGCTGACGGCCGGTTTCTGGCAAGCCGCCGTCGCCAACTTTGCCGATTTTCCAGACTGGCTGGACCATTTCACGCCGGCACCCGCTCCGGCCGTACGGTTTCGACGCCCTGACCTGGCACAGACACTTCGAGCGATTGCCGACAGCAAGGGTGAGTCGTTTTATCGCGGTGAACTCGCCAGCCGCATCGACGCCACCGCCAGATCCGGTGGTGGTGCGCTGCGCAAGAGTGATCTTGAAGCACATGCTGCCGATTGGGTAACCCCCTCCGCAATCGACTACCGGGCACACTTGCTCCACGAAATTCCACCCAATGGCCAGGGCCTGGCCGCACAGATCGCGCTGGGCATCCTGCGTCATCTCGAACCGGCAGCGGTGGACTCGGCAGCCTGGGTGCATCAGCAGGTGGAAGCGATGAAGCTGGCCATTCATGCGGCGTTCACCCACTTTGCCGATCCCCGATTCATGCGCTTGTCAGTGGCAGAACTGCTCGCCCCTGAATCGCTTGAACTCGCCGCGCAACAGATCACGGCAAAGGCTGCTCCCCTCCCACCGGTACTGCTGCCGATCAGCCACGACACCGTGTATCTCACCGCAGCCGACGCAGATGGCATGATGATTTCGTACATCCAGTCGAACTATCTGGGTTTCGGATCAGGCATCGTCATACCGGGCACCGGTATCAGCATGCAGAATCGGGGTCGCGGATTTGTCCTTGATCCAGACCATCCGAACTGCGTCGGCCCGGGCAAGCGCCCTTTCCATACCATCATTCCCGGCTTTGTTACCGAACACGGTCAACCGCGGTTGAGTTTTGGTGTGATGGGCGGTCACATGCAGCATCAGGGTCACGTACAGATGGTTACCCGCATTTTTGATCACCAGCAGAATCCACAGGCTGCCAGCGACGCACCACGATGGCATGTGTATGAAGATTTTGGAGTTGGCCTGGAATCCGGATACAACCCAGCCGTGCTCGCGGATCTTGAGACACGAGGTCATCGTGTACAGCACGAAAAACGCCCGTGGCTGTTTGGAGGCGCGCAACTCATCTATCGATCGGATGATGGTTACATTGCCGGATCCGACCATCGCAAGGAAGGTCACGCGGGCGGGTTCTAGCTGGGTCAGGAGTCTGCGCGGCAGAAGGCGGCTGTGGTGCGCAGCACCATTTTCGTGCAAAGTTGACAAAACTCAGACAGACAGGACGGTCATGAAAGTTACCGGTGGATGTTACTGTGGCGCCGTTCGTTACGAGGCCGAAGGCGATGCGATGATGAAAGCCCAATGCCATTGCCGGGAATGTCAGTACCTGACCGGCGGAGGACCAAACTTCTTCATGGCCATGCCGGCAGCAGGATTCAAGCTGACACTCGGGCAGACGAAGGCGTTTACACGAAGTGATCTCGCCAATCCTGTCACCCGCGAGTTCTGTCCCAACTGCGGAACTCACATCCTCACCAGGGCGCCGGCATTGAAGAATGCGATCATTCTCAAGGTTGGTTCGATGGATGATCCTTCGGTGTATGGCAAGCCGCAGATGGCGATTTTCACCGTCGACAAGCAGATCTTCCACCAGTTGCCGGATGGTGTTCCCGCGTTTGAACGTGTGCCCGGCTAGGATACTCACCGCTGCCATCCTGCTGGTTTTTTCCAACCTGACCACCGCGGCGGCTGCAATCGACCTGCTGCGTGCGCAGTTGCCTGCCGGTCCGGTACAGGGGCAATGGGCTGACGAGCGGCAAGGCGTGCGCGCGTTCATGGGACTTCCCTACGCAGCTGCTCCAACCAGGAATTTTCGGTTCAAACCTCCAGCTCCGCATCCTGGCTGGTCATCCCTGCGTGATGCCACGCGACCAGGTCCTGCCTGCCCACAACATCCGGCAGCCAACGCCTTCGTCTGGTCACGCGCCCCTTTCGAGGCCAACGAGGATTGCCTTTACCTGAATGTCTGGACGCCCGCCGGTGCAGGCGACCGGTTGCCGGTCATGGTCTGGGTACATGGGGGTAGTCACACCTCGGGTTTTGGCCACGCCCGCATCTTCGACGGGACAGCGCTTGCACGACGTGAAGTGGTCATCGTCACGATCAACTATCGGCTGGGCGCACTGGGTTTTCTGGCCCATCCCGCACTGGCAGCCGAAAGTGCCCATGGGTCATCCGGCAACTACGGTCTGCTTGACGTCATTGCTGCGCTGCAATGGGTGAAGGCCAACATCAACGCCCTGGGTGGGGATCCGGACAACGTGACGTTGTTCGGACAGTCGGCGGGCTCGCAGACGGTCTGCCTGCTCATGACATCACCTCTGGCCAGCGGGCTGTTTCAGAAGGCCATCGGACAGTCGGCGAGTTGCGCAATGCCGGTTACTGACAAAGATACCAACGGATACGAACGCGGTGCCGGATTGGCCACGCTGGCGCTCGAAGAGTCAGGCTCGGGAAGGGGAATCGACGGCAGCAGCCTTGTCGCTGCCCTGCGTGCACTACCCGTAGAAACAATACTGGCTGCGGAGTCGACCTCGGGCTGGGATCGGAGCAGTCGCACGGTTGTGGATGGCTGGGTTGTGCCTGATCAGGCACGATCACGCCTGCAGGCAGGAAAACAGTTGCAGATACCATTGTTGCTGGGATCTGCTGCCAATGAAGGTGTTGGCCTGCTGCCACTGACAGAAAATCTGGACGATGCGATGTTGCGTGCAGGGCTCGAGCAGCGCTTCGGCGATCAGGCCATGCGCATTTACGAGTTGTATACTCGCGAACCCGGTCAGTCCGCCGCGATCGCCGAGCGAACAATCAATGCCGATCTCTTTTTCACACTCGGCATGCGGGAGTGGGCCGATCTTCATACACGCTCGCAGTCTCCGACTTATCTCTATCACCTGGAGCACGTACCGCCGGCATTTCGCCTGTACGATCCCGACAATCCTGATCTGCGGCTGGCGAACGGACCACGAAGTGTCGGTGCCTATCACTCGGGTGACCTGGCCTTTGTCTTCGATAACATGCACCTCGTTGGTCACGACTGGAACGACGCCGACCGGCAGACCGCCACGCTGATGGCAGACTACTGGACCACGTTTGCGCGGACAGGCAATCCGAACGGCGGCTCACGCCCGGAATGGCCCCGATACGGCCCTGTCAATCGAGGCACGCTGGTGTTTGACAAAGGCGCACACGCTGTACACGGAGTCAGACAGGACCAACTGGATGTGCTGGCCACCGCACTGAAGCTGCGGTAGGAATCTTCCAATCTGACTGTGGTCCCCGTTCTGTGACCCAAAACCCGGCTGCCTTTTGTCCTGGACATGGCCAACCGTTGCTGGCCAATAAAACTCGAAGCCGGTGTTACGCCCATCCGTCGACAGACCAGTTACTGAGCACAAACGGAAACCAACGAACCGGCGGTTCGCTCGCCGACTCCTCCGGCCACGGAAGGCCGGACCACCGGCACTATCGGCGAAGCCGATCGCGCCGGTGTGAGGGAGCAACGCGACCGGTAGAGCCTGCGGGCAGGATGCCCGCAGGCGATAAAAAAGACCCAGAAACTCAACGCCCGACATACACAGCCGGCCGCTTCTCGAGAAACGACCTGACCCCCTCCTTTGAATCTTCCGTCTGGCGGAGTCGCTGAATCTGCTGGCTCGCCCACTTGCCCGTGTCCTTCCAGTCCGGCTCCAACGTGCGACGCAGACCTTCCTTGAGTGCCTGCACCGCAAGGGGCGGGTTGCCGGCGATCTTGCGGGCGATTCCCATGGCCGTTTCCATCAATGCCTCGGGTGCCACGACTCGCGAAACAAGTCCGATGGCCAGCGCCGTCTGCGCATCGATCACATCACCGGTAAACAGCAGTTCGGCGGCACGTTCCCTGCCAACGAGTTGCGCAAGGCGCCCCAGACCAGGTGCATCGCAGCACAACCCTCGCAGTACAAAGAGTTCACCAAATTTGGCTTTTTCCGAGATCACACGAATGTCGGCCATCAACGCAAGTTCCATTCCCCAGCCGACTGCCGGGCCATTGACCGCAGCAATCACTGGAATGTTGGTGTGCAACAGTGCGTCGGCGGCAGGTGTCAGACCACCGGATCTGATGGATCGGGCACGAAACTCTTCTGGCGCAGGCGTGGTCGAGCCGAGAATCTGCTTCACGTCATCACCAGAGCAGAACGCACGGCCGTGGGCCGTGATGATCAGCACGCGTGCCTGACTGTCACGAACGTAGTCTTCCAGCAGTCGATAACTTTCATAGGTCAGGGCATTCATGGCCTCTGGCCGGTTCAGGGTGATCACGCCGATGTAATCACTTTCTTCATAAAGCATTGGCAATTCGCTCATCTCTCTCCCCTGATCGATCTTGATTCTGATGTTCTGGAAATAACCAGGCTATTGACCAAAGTATGCCTTCGCCGAGTTCCGAACCTGACGTGCTCGCGCGATGTGATCCGGATAGTCCTCGCGCAGCTTGCGTGAACGGATTTCCAGGGCCAGTGGCAGATCGGGACGCAGCACTTCAAGCACGTCCTGCAGTGGCAAGCCACCTTCACCCGGCAGACTGCGCAGGTCGACGGCATCCGTCAACAGGCTCTGGTAGTCCTCGGCACAATCCACATTGCCGTCGCAGAACTGGGAGTACGGCAGCAGGCCCGGATCAACAGACCGCAGCAGATGGAACTCCTTGCAGCGCGCGAGGTGGATCGTATCGACCAGAACACCTCCTGCTGGATGCCCGACAGTCTCGACGATTCGAACAGCCTGACTCAGGTGAGTCACCGCAGTGATTCGAAGAAACTCCAGGCAGGCCCGAATGTCGTATCGACTGGCGTGTTCTGCGAGCGCCGCAAAGGCAACACAGTTTTTGGCTTCATCGGTACAGGACGAAACAATCAGTGCGTTTTTTGCGCCAAGTGCGCCACCAACATCCAGAATCCTGCGATGTCCATCGGTGACGGCACCATCCGCACCAATCCATATGACTTCCACATCCAGTACCGACACGCCGGCCGACTGCAGGATGGCTTGCACCCTGGCCGTCGTTGCATCCGTCCAGGACTCCGGTGCGACGGTAAAACCCACCGCTTCGAAGCCGGATTCGGCTGCAGCCTGGGCAATCTGCTCAGGCGTGAATTCCGGCAGGACTCCAGCTGCCAGGGACAACAGACGTTTCATCAACTCACTCCTGTAGCGGACGTGGCAGTCAGGCTTCTGAGATTCATGACAAAGACAAGGAGCGCCATGATCGAAAGGCAGCCGGCCACCATGAAGGCGGCCCCGGGGAAGTACACCGCGGCGCCTGGTTGTGTGAACACTGCAAACGTCTGGGTCATGAGCAACGGCCCGATGATGGCACCCACACTGCCAACGCTGGCAAGAATTCCCTGCAGTTCCCCCTGCTGGTCAGCGGCAACCTGATTGGACAGCATGCTCTGTAGCGAAGGCATGATGAATCCCGACAGCGCGGATACCACGCACCAGAGATAGACTGTCAGACCATTGGGTGCCATCGCAATACCGATATACGCCATCGCTGCTGACGCAAATCCCAGGATCGCCGTCCGCCCGGCACCTATTCTGGGGATCACGATCCGCAGCAACCCGCCTTGAACTACAGCCATCAGAATACCGACCACGCCCATGGAAAGACCGACATCACGCGGTGTCCAGTCGAACTTCTCCATGGTGAAAAAGCTCCAGTTCGAGGGATACACATGGTGCCCGATGTTGTACAGAAAAACGGCTGCGATCAGACCGGAAATCAACGGATATCTGCGCAATTGTGCAAACGCACCGATCGGATTTGCACGTCGCCAGTCAAAAGGTCGACGGTGTTTTGCATCCAGCGTCTCTTTCAGGACGAAGTAGCCATACAGCGTGTTGATCATGGCAAAGGCTGCCGCCGCAAAAAACGGCGCCCTGGTATCCCACTCACCGAGCAGTCCACCCAAAGTCGGGCCAATGATGAACCCGATCCCGAACGCCATGCCCATCAACCCAAAATTCTGGGCTCGCTCTTCGGGTGGGCTGACATCAGCGATCAGGGCATTGGCTGTGGCATACGTCGCGCTGGACATGCCAGTCAGCACGCGTCCGACAAACAGCAGGAACAGGCTCGTCGCAAAGCCCATGATCAGATAGTTCACCGCGTAGAATCCCAGCGACAGCAACAGCACCGGGCGTCTGCCGTAGCTGTCACTCAGACCGCCCAGGATTGGCGAAAACACGAACTGCAGCACCGCGTAGCTGACCAGCAGGTAACCGCCCCACTCGGATGCTTCCGACAAGCCGCCACCGGTCAGTTCAGCCAGCAGAACAGGCAGTACGGGCATGATGATGCCAAAACCGACCACGTCCAGAAGTACGGTGATGGTGACAAAGGTCAGCGCGTGGCGTTTGCGGGAACTCGACATGAAACAGCTGCAGAAAATACAAGGTCCGACTATAGGAGGGAGCGCAGCAAGATTGAAGAGCCCGATACATGCAGACGGCCCGCTTCTTTCCCGAGTACTTCCGCTTGCATCCTCCCCCACTCCAGTGCTTCACGGTCACCGAATGAGCGTGTATGGTCCACCCTTCGAGGAAGCACTTTCGGAGAACAGGTCGATGGCAACGGAATCAGGTTCTTCGGAACCTGTCGACTATATCGAGCGCACGCGCAGTCAGTATGAGGCGCTCGGCTACCCGCCATATGCCTGGGTGCACAATCAGGATTCGCCACCGTTCACACCGCTGAGCAAGCCGCTGGACCGCTCCCGTGTCGGATTGATCTGTTCCGGCGGCATCTATGCCCGCGGTCAGATCGCGTTCCATTTCAAGGACGACGTCAGTTACCGCAAGATCGCCATGCGCACTCCTCGCCAGGAACTCAGGGTGACTCACTTTGCCTACGATCTGCAGGATGCCCGTCATGATCCAGCCGTGGTGTTCCCGGCAAGGACACTGACTGGCCTTGCGGATGCAGGAGCCATTGGCGCCGTCGCCGACTACGCCTATACCTTCATGGGTGGTATCTATTCCTCCCGAAAGGTGCGGGAGGTGCTTGCACCGCGACTGGTTGCCGAATGTGTGCGCGACGAGGTGGACGTCGTGGTGATGGTGCCGGTGTGACCTGTCTGTCATCAATCCGTTGGATTGATCGCCAGACAACTGGAAGCTCGTGGTATCGCTACCATCAGCATGTCCAGTGCACACTCCATCACTGCAAGCGTCAATCCGCCTCGCGCAGTATTCCTCGACTACCCGCTGGGTCATACCGCGGGGCGGCCGGATGATCTCGCGGAACAGCGCCACATCATGATCGATACGCTGCGCGCGCTGGAGACGATTCAGGTGCCAGGCACCATCGTGCCACTTCGTTATCGATGGAGCATCGATGAATCCTGGAAGGAGACGGCGATGCGGCCAGGGAAAACCCAGGGCGGACACTCCGAAGCCCGGGATGATCGGGTCACCCGCCACCCGGACCCGCAATACCAGCTGGAAGAGGATCGAAGGGATGCAGATCCCGCCTGTCCTACCTGCATATTTCCTGAGGACTGAAGAACCATGCTGATCGGCATCGCCGGGATGAGCCACGAAACCAACACGTTTTCGCCAGTCGTGACCGACCTCGCGCGCTTTTCTGGTGGGGCATCAAAACCTGCCGTGGGTGACAAGGCCATCAACATCTTTCGCAACACCGGTACGTGCCTCGGCGGATTCATCAGTGTCTGCGAAACCCGTGGTTACCCATTCCGCATGGGCGTCGCCGCTGGAGCCGCGCCAAGCGGGCCGGTCGAAAACGACGCCTATGAGGAAATGGTCGGGCAGATCCTGGAACTCGCCGCAGGCGTTGATGCGCTGATGCTGGATCTGCACGGTGCGATGGTGACCAGGACGTTTGATGACGGCGAAGGGGAATTGCTGCGTCGTATCCGGGATCGTCACCCCGCGCTGCCGATCACCGTCGCGCTGGACATGCATGCCAACGTCACTGCACAGATGGTGGAGAACTGCGACATCATCTGCGGATATCACACTTACCCTCACATCGACATGGCCGAGACCGCCACCCGTGCGGCAAATCTGCTGCTCGACAAACTGGAGCACAAGTGTTCTCCCGTCATGGTGTTCGGCAATGCACCGATGCTTCCACACGTGATGCGACAGGGCACGGATGACCTGCCCAACAAGGCTCTGCAAAATCGAATCATCGAGATCGAACGTGGCGAAGCACTGGCCGCGAATCTGTTCGTCGGCTTTCCGCATGCCGATATCCATGATGCCGGCCTGTCCGTGGTCATGGTCACCGATGCCGATGTGGCCAGGGCCAGGACGTTGAGGGATGAATTGCTGAACGAAGCCTGGAACCAGCGCGAGGCGTTCATCTATCGTCCGGAACCGCTGGCGGAATCCATGGCCAGGGCGCAGCTGCTGGTTGCCGGCGACGGTCCCGTGCTGTTGCTCGATCATTACGACAACACCGCTTCAGGCGGAACGATGGACAGCACCAGCGTCCTCGCCGCCATTCTTGAGGCAGGACTCGATGACGTCGCGGTCTTCGGGATCTTCGATCCTGAAGTCGTGCGCCAGATGATCTCTGCCGGTATCGGTGCGGACATCACGGTTTCACTGGGCGGCAAACTCCCGACCCCTTCAATTCCCCGTCAGAGCACACCCATCACGGTAACCGGACGTGTCAAGCTCCTGGCAGATGGCCGCTTTCCAGCCACCGTGCCGATGTCCCGAGGCATGACCATGAACATGGGACTGTGTGGGGTCCTGGTCACCAGAGGCGTCGAGATCGTCGTGATCTCCCGGCACATCGAACCGTTTGATCCAGGCTGCTTTCGTGCTGTTGGCATCGAACCTTCGAACAAGAAGTTCATCATGTTGAAGAGTCGCATTCACTATCGTGTCGGCTTCCGGGACCTGGTCAAGGCAACCGTCGAGTGTGCAGGGGTCGGCGTCTGCACCTCCGACTATTCAGAACTGAAATTCAGTCGTGTGCGTCGGCCGGTTTTCCCGTTGGATGGTGTGAATGCTCCACCATCGCAGTGGCTGACCTGAAGTTCTGGCCCCGGATCAGGAGTCGGCATGGGCCTGCCCCGTTTCACCACACAGATCGCGATCATCGGCGGAGGTATTGGCGGGCTGACCATGGCGTTGCAATGCCAGCGCCGTGGGCTCGATTGTCTGGTCCTTGAAGCGGTTGAAAAACTCGAGCCACTCGGTGTGGGGATCAATCTGCTGCCACACAGTGTCCGCATACTCAGCCAGTTGGGACTGCTTGACGCGCTGCGTGCAACGGCGGTGGAAACCACCACGCTTGCGTACTTCAATCGATGGGGGCAGCTGATCTGGCAGGAACCTCGGGGTGTTGCCGCAGGATACGACTATCCTCAATTCTCGATCCACCGAGGTGAACTGCAGACGCTGTTGCTCGGCGAGGTTACCCGCCGACTCGGCGCAGAGCGCATCCTGACGGGCCATGCGATCAGGCGGTTTGATGCAGGTACGGCAATGTCCCGGGCAAACGCCCTGTTCGAGAACCGGCGAACAGGTGAAGATGTGGGTGAAGTCCGCGCTGAATGCATCGTCGCAGCAGATGGTATCCATTCCACCGTCCGCGCCGCTTTCCAGCCTGACGAAGGTTTGCCCAGGTTTTCCGGTCGCATGCTCTGGAGGGGCACCGGCCTGGCACCTCCATTCCTCGACGGGCGCAGCATGATCCAGGCCGGACATGCCAGCCAGAAGGCCGTGGTTTATCCCATTTCCCGCCGTGTTTTCGACACTACCGGTAACAATCTCACCAACTGGATCATGGAACGTTCCGTTCCCGGTGTCACACCGCCCCGGCAGGATTGGTCGAAGCAGGTCGACAAGTCGGTATTTGCAGACTACTTCGCCCACTGGCGATGGGACTGGCTCGACGTTCCATCGTTGATTGCCAATGGTGGTGACGCCTGGGAATATCCCATGTGCGATCGCGACCCGTTGCAACGCTGGTCACATGGCCGGGTCACGTTGCTCGGTGATGCAGCACATCCCATGTATCCCATCGGGTCAAACGGGGCTTCACAGGCGATTCTCGATTCAGCAAGCCTCGTTGATGCACTCTGCGAATGCCCTGACGTCGAACAGGCACTCGCACGCTACGAATCGGAGCGACGCGAGACGACGGCAAAAATAGTCCTTGCCAATCGTGGCAACGGACCGGATCAGGTGATGCAACTTGCACATGAACGTGCGCCGGATGGTTTTGTGCATATTCATGACGTCATTGGTCTGGATGAACTCGAATCGATCGCCGCAAGGTACAAGCAGACTGCCGGATTTTCGCCTGCCCAGGTCAACCGGCACTGATAAGCAAGGGGTACGGTTGCTCAGGAACGTCCACCGATGGCGAGTATCGATAGGGTGGCACGTGCAATGGAAACCAGATGTTCGACGTCATCGACGATGCGCACTTCCCAGATCTGTGTGCTGCGGCCGAGATGGATCGGTGCAACAGTCCCGATCACCCAGCCAGCACGTACGCCACGAACGTGATTGGCATTGATTTCGATTCCCACAGCCGTGTTCTGCGTTCGATCGATTGTCTGCCATGCCGCACAACTCGCGAGGGTCTCCGCCAGCAGTACGGACGCACCGCCGTGCAACAAGCCCGCAGGCTGGCGAGTACGCACGTCGACCGGCATTCTTGCCGTCAGCGTATTGATTCCCACCTCGGTGAATTCGATACCCAGTTGTCCAACCGCCGTGTTTTCGTGACTGCGATTGATCCCGTTGAGGTCCGGTGGGCGGAACCAGGGAGATTCAGGATTCATCGCTGCATGATCGCGCGTGAGGTCACCGAGACCTGTTCGACACCGGCAGGATCGGTTGGCAACAGCAACGGCCTCGGTACTGCGATGCCACGCTGACATGCCGGTCGGGCATCGATGGAGCCCATCCAGCGCTGCAGATGATCGAGCCCTTCAAGAGAAACACCTGACCAGAAATACAACCTCACCCAGCACCAGTTCGCAATATCGGCAATGGAGAAGTCATCGACCAGGAATTCGTGTCGCTCGAGCCGGGTATTCAAGACTTCGAAAAGTCGGCGGGACTCGTTCTGGTACCGTGCTATCGCCGCCGGCAGCCTGGTCTCCATCGCACGGTAAAACACGTTGGCCTGACCCATCATCGGCCCGATGCCACCCATCTGGAACATCAGCCACTGCGTTACCCTTGATCGCCCCTTGAAATCGCTCGGCATCAATTGCCCCGTCAACTCGGCGAGATAAAGAAGAATCGCGCCGGACTCGAAAATCGAAAACTGATCATGAACGAGGGTTGGAATGCGGCCATTGGGGTTGATCGCCAGGTACGCAGGCTCCTTCTGTGCATTTGCGCGCAGATCAATCTCATGCACGGTGTAGGACAATCCCATCTCTTCCAGTGCACACGAAACTTTCCAGCCGTTCGGGGTGGATGCGGTATAGAGCGTGATCAAGAGTCTCCCCGCGTCGACTTCAGGGACTGGTTACTGGAACAAGGCGTCAATGGCAGCTGCTGCCGCCATCTGGTGTTCTTTTTGCCATGGGCTGCCAACGTCCTTGCCAAACTGCAGAAGGATCTCTTCGAGTTCATCCGCTCCACAGTCCAGTCGGTCACAGCAGATCTTCAGGACATCGTTCTTGTGAAACAGCACAACTTGCATCTGCCGACTGTTGGCGGCCGCGACGATAGCGTCGTGATAGATCATGCCATCGGCAGAATACAGCGCTCGCTGATTGTCGTGCACCGCTGCAACCGTGGCCGGCAGACCGGGAAAGGCGGGTTCCCTGAGTGTCAGGACATCAAGCCGCCAGGTATCGAGATCAAGATCATCGAGCAGTTGGCCCAGTGCAGCCACGGCCTGGACGACCGCGTCTGCGCGCACCTGGTCAACCAGCGCCTGAGCTTCGGTGGCAGGCATTTTCATCGTTTCGTGATGATAGGGCTGGCTGGGCAAACCTGGTGACAACAAGTCAACCCACCTTCGATCAAGGATCAGAGGCTCACCGACTTCAACACCGATCGTGACGAACACTGCCCAGCCGTTGTGTTCCCAAACACCAACCGCGGCGGGTTTGCGGTGATCTTCTTCAGCCATCTTTGGCCAGCGTCAGCAGGTTCACAGGTCTGGATCTAACCACAGTGAGTACGGAGGCTAAGGTTTTTCTGTGCTACGGGCAAGCCTCTCGCCTGCCTTGTTCCCTCAATCAGGTCAGCTTTTTATCCGCCAAAGTCATCCAGCAGAATGTTCTCCGGCTCCACGCCCAGATCGTCGAGCATCTTGAGCACCGCTGCGTTCATCTGAGGCGGGCCACAAAGATAATATTCGCAGTCTTCCGGTGCAGGATGATTCTTCAGATACTGGTCCAGCACCACCTGGTGGATGAACCCCTTGAGTCCAGTCCAGTTATCCTCCGGAAGCGGATCGGAAAGTGCCACATGCCATGAGAAATTTTCGTAGGTTCTGGCCAGTTCATCCAGTTCTTCGACGTAGAACATCTCGCGCAGGCTCCGGGCGCCGTACCAGTAGCTCATCTTGTACGTGACTTTCTTGCGCTTGAGTTCATCGAAGATCTGGGAGCGCAGCGGAGCCATGCCGGCTCCACCGCCGATCCAGATTTTCTCGTTCTGCGTCGGTTTCACAAAAAAGTGGCCGTACGGACCGAACACGGTGATCCGGTCACCTTTTTTCAGATTGAAACAGTAGGAAGACATCTTGCCCGGCGGCCAGTCTTTGCCCGGTGGTGGGCTGGCGATCCGGATGTTGAACTTCATGATGCCCTTCTCTTCCGGATAGTTTGCCATCGAGTAGGCGCGGATGACCGTTTCATCTACCTTCGAGTGGTACTTCCACACGTTGAAACGATCCCAGTCACCGTGATACTCCTTTTCGATATCAAACGTCTTGTAGTCCAGTTCATGGGGCGGGATTTCAAGTTGGACGTAACCACCGGCACGAAAATCGACGTTTTCGCCCTCCGGCAGCTTGAGATTGAGTTCCTTGATGAAGGTCGCGACGTTGGGGTTGGAGGTCACCTCGCAGTCCCACCGCTTGACGCCGATGGCATCTTCCGGGACAACGATTTTCAGATTCTGCTTGACCGCCACCTGACAGGAGAGCCGCCACTTCTGCTGGATCTCCGCACGGGTGAAATGCCCTTCTTCAGTCGAGAGAATGCCGCCACCCCCTTCCATCACCTGACAACGGCACTGTGCACAGGTTCCACCACCACCGCAGGCACTGGCCAGAAACACGCCCTTGGCGGCGAGCGTGGGCAGCAGTTTGGAACCGGCGGCAACCGTGATCGTCTTGTTCGGGTCATCGTTGATCTCGATGGTGACGTCACCTGAACTCACGAGCAGGCGGCGGGCATAAAGAATCACCATCGTCAGCGAGAGGATGGTGACGCTGAACATCACCACTCCAAGGACTATCGTCTCATCAAACATGGGGTGCTCCGCTCCTCGAATCAGATGTCTATGCCGCCAAAGGACATGAAGCACATCGCCATCAGCCCTGCGCTTACGAACGTGATGCCCAACCCGCGCAGGCCATCAGGCGGGTCGCTGTACTTCAGTTTTTCGCGGACGCCCGCGAGCAGGATGATTGCCGCAGCCCAGCCCACCCCGGCGCCGAGTCCGAATACTGTCGATTCCATGAACGTCTGATCACGTTCGACCATCATGAGAATCGCACCGAGAATCGCACAGTTCACGGTGATAAGCGGCAGGAACACACCAAGCGCGTTGTAGAGGAACGGCACAAACTTGTCGAGCACCATCTCCAGGATCTGGACAATGGCAGCCACCACGCCGATGTAGGAGAGGAAGCCGAGGAAACTGAGGTCCACTTCCGGATAACCGGCCCAGGCCAGCGCCCCTTCGCGCAACAGGTTGTTGTAGATCAGGTTGCTGACTGGGGTGGTGATGCCAAGCACGACAATGACGGCAATACCCAGGCCAACCGCTGTCGTTACTTTCTTGGAAATCGCGATGAATGTGCACATGCCCAGAAAAAAGACCAGCGCCATGTTCTCGATGAATACGGCCCTGATGAACAGGCTGAGATAGTGTTCCATCTACATTGCCCCCCTGTACTGGACATTGGCAGCAATCTGGTACTCAGGCGCTTCGACCTGCGTGGTTTTCCAGCTTCGCAGCGCCCAGATGAAACCGGCGACTATGAAAAATGCACTGGGGGGCAGCAGCAGCAGCCCATTGGGAACGTACCACCCGCCAGTAGCGACCGTGGGAAGTATGGGGTAACCCAACAGCATACCCGTACCCAGTGGTTCACGAATCAGCGCAACCGCTATCAGCATCGCGCTGTAGCCAACCGCCGTCCCAAACCCGTCGAGCAGCGAAATCCATGGTGGATTCGACATCGCAAAGGCCTCGGCACGACCCATCACGATACAGTTGGTGATGATCAGCCCGACAAAAACCGACAAGGACTTTGAAATGTCATAGGCGACCGCCTTCAACACCTGATCCACGACAATCACCAGCGAAGCGATCACCGTCATCTGGACGATGATGCGAATGCTCATCGGGATGCGATTGCGGATCAGCGATACAGCAAAGTTCGACATCGCCGTCACGAAGATTACCGCCGCGCACATCACCAGTGTTTTCGACATGCTGATGGTAACCGCCAGTGCGGAGCAGATTCCCAGAACCTGCAAGGCGATCGGATTGTTGTTGAATATCGGGCCAACGACGACTTCTTTCGCAGTGGGTGCGCTTGACATGGCGTTTACTCAGCTTTGCGTTTTCATGTTTTCGATCAGCGGACCGTAACCGAGGTCACCGGTCCAGAAATTGACCAGGTTCTGCACTCCTCGGGTGGTGAAGGTTGCACCGGACAGTGCATCCACCTCATGTTCTGCTGCCGGGGAGTCCGCAGGGGACCGCGTTTTCACCAACCGGACTCCTAGTTTGCCATCGACGCCGAACAAATGCACTCCGGGCCACTTGTCCTTCCACGCCGGGTTATCCACCTCACCACCGAGACCTGGCGTCTCCTTGTGATCATAAAAACCGAGGCCGGATATCGTCGACAGGTCCCTGTCGATGGCCAGGTAGCCAAACAAGGTGCCCCACAGGCCATACCCGCGAACGGGAATCACCAGTTTTTCGAGTCCCTGTTCGTCCTGCTTGATGTAGACAAGACCGATGTTTTCCCTTCGCCGGATGGTGATCGTGTCTTCTTCTTCAGTGAGGGCGCGCGAGTTTGCACGGTCTTTGGACATCCTGATCGCGTCGTAACCCTTCTGCTCAAAGTCATCGACAAACTCCCCGGAATCAAGATCAACAGCGCGCACGCTGAAGTCCTTGAAGATCTCCGGGATGCTGCGCCCATCAAGGCCGACATCGGTGCCAGGGGCCAGCAGGCCCGCTGCACGCAGTATGTTTTCCTTCTGATCCAGTTCACGGTTCAGTGCATGGGTAGGTTTCAGCATGACATTGGCTGCGGAAACGACTACTGCACAGACAAGACACAACGTGATGGCAATGAAGAGCGTATTGCCGAGACTGTCTTTGTTGAACTCAGCCACGAGCGAGCCTCCGCTTGATGTTGCCCTGCACGACAAAGTAATCGAAAAGTGGTGCAAACATGTTGCCGAACAGAATCGCCAGCATCATGCCTTCCGGATACGCCGGATTCACGACCCGGATAAGGACACACATGAAGCCGATCAGGATCCCGTAATACCAGCGCCCTGTATTGGTCATCGCAGCCGAAACGGGATCCGTCGCCATAAAGACCGCACCGAAGGCAAATCCGCCCAGCACCATGTGCCACCAGAACGGCATGGCAAACATGGGGTTGGTGGAGTCGACGAGGTTGAACAGCGATGCGGTCGCCGCCATGCCGACAAAACAACCGGCAATCACGCGCCAGGATGCAATCCGGGTCAGCATCAGAATGACCGCAGCAATGAGTATCGCAAGCGTCGACGTTTCACCAAATGAACCAGGCATGTTCCCGAGGAACGCCGTCATCCAGTCGAGGCCATATGCCTCGCCCAGGGCGGCGTTACCCAGTGGGGTCGCCTGGGTCACGCCATCAACGGCCACCCAGACACGATCACCGGACATCTCCGCTGGATACGCAAAATACAGGAACGCCCGGCCGGTCAACGCTGGATTGAGGAAGTTCTTGCCAGTGCCACCAAAGACTTCCTTGCCAACCACAACCCCGAATGCCACGCCAACTGCTGCCATCCAGAGCGGGATTCCCGCGGGCAGTGTCAACGTGAAGAGGATGGAGGTGACAAAAAAGCCTTCGTTGACCTCATGACCACGTTTGGAGGCAAACCAGATTTCGAAAATGATGCCGGTGCCAAAAACAACCACATAGAGGGGCACAAAATACGCCAGGCCGTAGATCAGGCAATCCATGACGCTGTTGGCGTCGTAACCGATCAGGGCGTCGAGAAAAATCGCCCGCCAGTCGACGATGGAAGTCATTCCGGCATCCGCCATTGCGGACAGCGCCTGGCTGCCAACCACGTAGCTGCCTACAAACACCGGGATGAACGCAGCCAGCCACACGGTCATCATGATGCGCTTGAGATTTAATGCATCACGAACGTGGGACGCGCCACCGGTCACCGTCGCGGGTGTATAGAGCGCTGTGTCAATGGCTTCAAACGCAGGGTACGCCCAGGCGAACTTCCCGCCTTTTTCGAAATGATGTTCAACGCCGTCGAGCATCGTTCTCAGACTCATGCTGCGCTCTCCTTCTCGATCATCGTCAGCATGTTCCGAAGCACCGGGCCGTATTCGTATTTGCCTGGGCAGGCATAAGTGCACAGGGCGATATCTTCTTCATCAAACTCCAGGCAGCCGAGGTTGATTGCGTTTTCGAGATCACCAACCAGCAGCGCACGCAGCAGTTGCGTCGGCAGCACATCATGTGGCATCACGTCTTCAAAGGTACCGATCGGTACCATCGCCCTCGGACTGCCGTTGCTGGTGGTCGTGAATTTCACGTTTTTCTGCCCGAACCATCTGGAGAGAAAAGCCGGGAAAACCGAATGCCGATCCAACCCTGGTTCGAGATAACCCAGCAGACGACGGTTACGTTCCTCCGGAATCACACTGACCTGCGTATGGTAACGGCCAAGAAAGGCCTTTGATCCCACGGCAGAGTGGCCCGCGAGCACAGAGCCTGAAATCACGCGCAGTTCCCCGTCCGCGAGTTCTCCCGAGACAAGCTCCGAGATATCAGCACCAAGCCGGGTCCGCAACAATCTGGGGATCTTCACACCAGGGCCACCGAGCGCAATCACCCGTGCTGGATCGATTCGTCCCTTGTGAAACAGATGACCTATGGCGATCACGTCCTGGTACCCGATGTACCAGACCGTCTTGCTTGGCCCGACGGGATCGATGAAGTGAATGTGGGTGCCCGGAAGTCCCGCCGGGTGGGGACCGTCAAACTCGTGCACCTTGACCCTGGCCTCGTGACCGGTCGGCAGAAATTTGCCGGGCTTCTGACAGACATGTACCGCGCCTTCGGTCAACTTTGCGATGACATCCAGACCCAGCGCAAACTCCACCGCTTTTTCGGTAATGACGAGTCCGGCATCAACACCGAGGGGATTGGAGTCCATCGCCGTGACAAAAATCGAATGCGGGCTGGAACCCAGCAGGGGAATCTTGCTGAATGGACGGGTACGCAACGCAGTCCACAGACCACTCATGCGCAGGACATTGGTCACGTCTTCAGTGGTAAGGCGACCCATGGCCTGGGAGCCATAAGACTCGAACAGTTTGGATCGTTCCCCTTCGACGGCAATGACCACAGCGGTGAGCGCCCGCTTCTCGCCTCGTACGATCGATTCAATCTTGCCGGCCGCCGGTGAGGTAACGACAACTCCCGGATTTTTCTTGTCCTCGAACAGCGGGGTACCAATCTGGACGGCATCACCTTCCGCAACTTTCATGGTCGGTCGCAGGCCCGGATAGTCCGAGCCGAGGACCCCGACGCGGGATACCGGCCGAGCGTCCTCGATTTCCTGCCGGGGCGCGCCGGCGATCGGCAGGTCGAGACCTTTTTTCAGTTCAATCATGGGTAATTTGCCGTCTTTGCTTCGTCACTCGATTGGCTGCACCGGATGCGCAGGCAAGTTCGTCTGCGTACATCGCTTGCCACATGCACGATCAATGCCTTCGAATGGAGTGACCGGAGGCTGTTGTGGATACCCGGTCGCCACGTCATGTGCAGATCACAGGGATACCGCGGACAGTCCGGTTCACGACCATCCAGGGAACCCGGACGAGTCCACTGCCTGCCGTGCATCGCGCCATCATTGACCTGCGATCTGTATTTAAGGTGTATCGACACGTTTCGATAAAGGTTAAGGAATCTTCGGTCGAGTTCGGCTGATGTTCGATCACCTCAAGGACACGATTTGACGGCCTGAAACTGATATCACACCGACCGGCTGAGCCAACGCTGTTTCCCTGCACCTCAGTAGAAGTGCCAGCGCGAAAGCGCGCGCATTATAGTTTCGGGCTTGCCTGAAACACAACGAACTTGGCTACGATCTTGTACACCATGCGTGCGGATCATGCATCGGATTGCGCCTTTGCACTGAACATCCGTACACCCGCGGGACCAGGTCAGCGGGATCGGACCAGGAGCATAGCGCTGGAAGATCAGAACCCGAGTTCTGCTACATCCTTTGGAATCAACGGGTACGCAATGCCTGCCCACTTCTGCACGATACGTACCACCTGACAGGCATAGCCAAACTCGTTGTCGTACCAGACATACAGCACGCAGCGATTGTCCTTGGCAATGGTCGCACCGGCGTCGACGATCGAAGCGTGGCGATTGCCGACAAAGTCCGACGATACGACTTCCGGCGAAGTGGTGTAGTCAATCTGTCGCTGCAGGGTGGAGAACAGCGATGTCCTGCGGAGAAAGTCGTTGACACATTCCACCGAGACCGCACGCCCCAGTTGCAGATTCAGGATGGCGAGGGAGACGTTGGGCGTGGGTACACGGATGGCATTGCCGGTCAGCCGCCCTTCCATCTCGGGCATGAGTTTGGTGATGGCCTTGGACGCACCCGTTTCAGTGATGACCATGTTCAGCGGTGCTGCACGTCCACGACGTGGTTTGTCGTGATAGTTATCAATGAGGTTCTGGTCGTTGGTATACGAGTGGACGGTTTCCACATGTCCCGATACCACTTCGTATTCATCATGCATCGCCTTCAGCACTGGCAGGATGGCGTTGGTTGTGCAACTTGCCGCGCCAAGGATCTTGTCAGAAGGCTGGATCGCATCGGAATTGACACCGGCGACGATGTCTTTCATCGCACCCTTGCCGGGTGCCGTGAGTATCACCTTGGCGGCGCCTTTCGATTTGAGGTGCAGACTCAGTTTCTCGGCATCACGCCACACCCCGGTATTGTCGATGATGATCGCATTGTCGATGCCGTGTGCGGTGTAGTCGATTTCCGCAGGCGATGCCGCGTAAATGACCTGGATCGCAATTCCATTGGCAATGATGCAGTTGTGCTCTTCGTCAATGCGGATCGTGCCCTGGAAACTGCCGTGCACACTGTCCCGACGCAGCAGCGATGCCCGTTTGACCAGATCGTCGCCCTTACCCTTCCGGACCACGATGGCACGCAAACGCAGTTGATGACCGCTGCCCGTTTTTTCGATCAGCAATCGGGCGAGCAGACGGCCGATCCGGCCAAATCCATACAGGACGACGTCCTGTGGGACTGCAAGGGGTGGAACATGCCGGCCGATGACCTCGGAACATTCCCGTCGGACATAGTCCAGAGGGCTGATCTTGGTCTGGCCCGACTCCTCCATGTACTTCGAAGCCAGTTTGCCCACGTCGATATGGGCTGGCCCGAGGTCAAGCTGGGACAAGGCGTCAAGAATCGGGTAACTCTCGTATTCGGACAGTTCGTTCTGGGCAATCTGGCGCACGTAACGGTGCGTCTTCATGATCTGCGTGACACTCTGGTTGTAGAGCGCGCGTCCGAAGCAGTAGGTCACCACGTTGCTGCGATAGAGGCGACCGATGATGGGAATCATCGCCTCGGCGAGGGCTTCTCTTTCCTTCCAGTCGGGGAAGTAGGCATCCAGGCTAGCTAGGGCCACAGGGGGTTCCTTTTCATGATTGCTGAAGACTCTTGATTGCCGAGAGTCGTGGTTACTGCGGGAATGATGACAGACACATTATCGAGCCTCCCCTCCGGGAGGGCAACCCGAGGGGTGAGCGCGTCTGCCTGAAATGTGAATCATTGATCTGAACGGGCGCGACACACACCCCATTCAACCCTGGCGGCCCTCTTGGCCCGGCAACCGTGCCGGCTGTGCCGGAGACGCTGACTTCAGCGAAAGCCCTGGTTTACCGCCGCCAGAGCTGCATTGCCAGGACAAAGGTCTTTTTCCGTCAACTGATTGAGCGGTGTTTCAACCGTATTCATGATCTCGTGGCAATCCATGGCATCGGCATCGAGATACAGCAGCCCTGTCACCACTTCGCCCAAGGCCTGTTTGCTCTGGACATAGTGCAGTGCCGCCACACGATCATGCGGATCATAGTCATCCGTCAGCTTGTGCAACTGCAGGATCGAGCCGTCCGGCATCGAAATGCGTTCGGTGGTACCGGGTGCGTAGTCGGCAGTGATCTCTTCCGCGTGCGGAATGTAGTCTGCCGACACCACGGCTTCCATGTGCGCCCTGACATAGTCATAACTCTTGGTCGAGCCGCTGTGATTGTTGAACGCAACACAAGGACTGACAACGTCGATGAAAGCCATGCCACGATGCATGAGGGCGGCCTTGATCAGCGGTACCAGCTGCTTTTTGTCGCCAGAAAAACTGCGGGCCACAAAGCTCGCTCCGATCTGGATGGCAAGGCTCACCAGATCGATGGGCTCGTACAGGTTGGGGGCACCTTTTTTCGAGGTCGAACCCTTGTCGTTGGTCGCCGAGAACTGCCCCTTGGTCAGGCCGTACGTTCCATTGTTGTCAACGATGTAACACATGTTGATGCGTCGACGCACGATGTGTGCAAACTGGCCAAGTCCGATCGAGGCACTGTCGCCGTCACCGGATACGCCGATGGTGTACAGCTCACGATTGGCCATGTTCGCACCCGTCGCGACGGAAGGCATGCGACCGTGCACCGAGTTGAACCCGTGTGACTTGCCAAGAAAGTAACTGGGTGTCTTGGAAGAACAGCCAATACCTGAGATCTTCGCAAAACGATGTGGCGGAAGTGACAATTCGGCGCACGCCTGCACAATGGCGGCACTGACCGAATCGTGGCCACAGCCGGCGCACAGCGTTGAAATCGATCCCTCGTAGTCGCGCCGGGTCAGGCCGAGATCATTGAGGGGCAGTCGCGGATGGTGGACCCTTGGCTTGGCAACAAACGTCATGATTTCACCTCCGTGAGGCGTGCCAGCTTGTGGGCACTGAAACATGCAGAGATCTGCGAGTGGATTTCGTCCGCCGAGATCGACAGACCGGCGTAATACAGCACCGGGATCAGACGTGCAGGATCAATCTGCAGTTCATTCACCAGGAGCTGGCGCATCTGACCATCACGATTCTGCTCGACAACAAAGATCTTTTCGTGGTCGCGGATGAACGCTTCAACACCGGCATCAAACGGGAATGCACGGATCCGGCAGGTATCCAGCTCGATGCCTTCCTCCCGCAGATGGTCCAGCGCCTCCTGCATTGGCAGTGATGTCGTGCCGAAGTAGAGCACACCATTGCGATGTCCCCCGGTGCCCAGTTCCGCCCTGGGGACGAGGGTTTTGGCGGTATCCCACTTCTTCAGCAGCCGCTCCATGTTGCGCTGATACGCGTCCGGGCTTTCGGTATACGCGGCATATTCATCCCGCGACGTGCCACGCGTGAAAAACGCGCCCTTGGTCGGATGTGTTCCTGGCAGCGTGCGATAGCCGATGCCGTCCCCATCAACATCCAGATAACGGCCAAAACGCTGAACCTTCTCCAGTGCGTCCGCGTCCAGCACCTTGCCGCGGTCATACTCGCGGCTGTCATCCCAGCTGAATGGCTCAGACAGGTTGTCATTCATGCCGAGTTCAAGATCCGACAACACGAGTACCGGGGTCTGCAGGCGATCAGCCAGATCCAGGGCATCGGCGCCAAAATCAAAACACTCACGTGGTGTCGAGGGAAACAGCACCACGTGTTTGGTATCACCATGCGATGCATAAGCCGCCGAGATGATGTCGCCCTGCTGGGTGCGTGTTGGCATGCCGGTACTGGGGCCGGAACGCTGGATATCCCACACCACGGCCGGGATTTCCGCAAAGTAGGCAAGTCCCAGAAACTCGCTCATCAGGGAAATGCCAGGACCACTCGTCGCGGTGAAGGACCGCGCGCCGTTCCAGGCCGCACCGATGACGATACCGATTGAAGCGAGTTCGTCTTCGGCCTGCACGATGGCGTACTTCGACTTGCCGGTAGCCTTGTCCTTGCGCATCTGGCTGGTGTATCGCTCAAAACTTTCCACGACCGACGTGGAGGGGGTAATCGGATACCAGGCACACACGGTCGCTCCACCATACACAGCGCCCAGGGCCGCCGCCGTGTTGCCATCCACCATGATCCGGTCACCAATCCCGTCCATGCGCCTGACCTGGATCGGCAAGGGACATTGCAGGTACTCGTAAGCGTACTGTCGACCTAGTTCCATCGCCTTGACGTTAGGCTTGATCAGGTCTTCCTTGCCCTTGTACTGCTTGGAGAGCATCCCCGTAATGACATCGAACTCGATGTTGAGCAGCGCAGTCAGAACGCCCAGATAGGTGATGTTCTTGAACAGGCTGCGTTGTTTCGGATCGGCAAACTCGGGTAACAGCAACTCTGAAATCGGCACACCGATTTCCTGGATGTCACCACGGCGCAACTCCCTGGCCAGCGGTTTGGTGTTGTCGTAGAAGAGATAACCGCCTGGACGAATGGACGCCACATCCTCGGCAAAGGTCTCGGCATTCATGGCGACCATGATGTCGACCCCTTCCCGGCGCCCCAGGTAACCCTTGGCGCTGACGCGGACTTCAAACCACGTCGGCAAACCCTGGATATTGGACGGGAATATGTTTCTCGTTGCCACCGGAATACCCATCCGGAACAGGGCTTTGGCAAACATGCCATTGGCACTGGCCGAGCCGGAGCCATTGACGTTGGCAAACTTGATCACAAAGTCGTTGTACTTGACCGCCATCGCTTCCTCTTTGACCGTTGATTCAGCCGTATCCGGGTTGAGCCTTGTTCGGGTAACCGGTTCAGGCGCTGGCATGACTGCCGAGTTGAGGGATATGCACAACACTGCGCTGCATGTCCCAGGCGTTGGTGGGACATCGCTCGGCACAGAGTCCGCAGTGCAGACACACGTCTTCGTCCTTGACCATGACCCTGCCCGTCTTCAGGCCACCGGAAACATACAGATCCTGCTGACGGTTGTAGGCAGGGGCAGTGAGTTGCTGGCGAAGCTGGTCTTCCTCGCTGTTTTCCGTGAAGGAGATGCAGTCCATTGGACAGATGTCGACACAGGCGTCACATTCGATGCAGAGCTTGTCAGTGAACACGGTCTGCACATCACAGTTCAGGCAACGTTGTGCCTCTTTTGCACCAAGTTCACGGTCGAACCCGAGTTCCACCTCAAGTTTGATGTCAGCCAGTGCCTTCTTCTTTTCAGCATGCGGCACCAGATAGCGGGCCGACGCATCGTGTGTGCTGTCGTACGCCCACTCGTGAACACCCATCTTTGCGCTGACCAGATTGAGGTGTTCGGGGGGCCTGCCCTTGTGCAGGTCGCTGCCCTGCAGGAAGAGATGGATCGAGATCGCCGCACGATGGGCATGCGCAGAAGCCCAGATGATGTTCTCGGGCCCAAACGCGGAATCGCCACCGAAAAAAACCTTCGGCAGGGTCGACTGCAACGTGACCTCATCAAGCACCGGGCACGCCCACTTGTCGAACTGGATACCCAGATCCCGCTCGATCCACGGACAGTGGTTCTCCTGGCCGATCGCCATCAGCACGTGGTCGCACTCGATGAACTCATCGGGTTCGCCGCTCGGCTCGTAACGCAATTTGCCATCCGCGCCGGTAACCGGCTTGAGTACTTCGAAGACGATGCCCTTGAGCTTGCCGTTTTCATGCACAAACTCCTTCGGTGGCCGGTTGTTGAGAATGGGGATGCCTTCCGACATGGCATCTTCTTTCTCCCACGGCGATGCTTTCATGACCTCGAACGCACTGCGCACGACCACCTTCACCGATTCGGCACCCAGCCGAATCGCCGTCCGACAGCAATCCATGGCGGTATTGCCACCACCCATCACGATCACCTTGCCGGTTATCGATGTGGTATGCCCAAACGCCACACTCGACAGCCAGTCGATGCCGATGGAGATGTGACTGGCAACTTCCTGACGCCCGGGCAACTCCAGATCCCGGCCACGTGGAGCGCCCGTGCCGACAAAATAGGCGTCGTATCCCAGATCAAGCATGGACTTCATGCTCTTGATCTCGTGGCCAAAGTGGGTTTTCACCCCGAGGTCGAGAATGAGGTTGACCTCTTCGTCGAGCACGGACTCTGGCAGCCGGAAGGCCGGGATCTGGCTGCGCATGAAACCGCCGCCTTTGGGCTCCTTGTCATAGATGTGCACATCGTAGCCCATCGGCAACAGGTCCCGTGCCACCGCCAGGGAAGCCGGACCCGCACCCAGCAGGGCCACCCTCTTGCCATTCTTGACCTGGGGAATACGGGGCAACCACGCGGTCACGTCGCCTTT
Organism: Pseudomonadales bacterium; assembly: GCA_041752315.1. GTDB lineage: Bacteria > Pseudomonadota > Gammaproteobacteria > Pseudomonadales > Azotimanducaceae > SYFY01. The sequence goes on along the minus strand of JBGSHJ010000053.1, from coordinate 75,566 downwards.
GTTGTCCGCGGCAACGCGCTTCAACCGGCAGATGGCAACCGGTTTTTCTTCGGTACGAACACGGCGGCAGGCCGGTTCGCACGGACGGTCACAGGTGCGACCGAGCACGCCCGGGAAGACATTCGAATCCCAGTTGAGCATGTACGCCTCGGTGTAACGCTCCTGGGCAATCAGTCTGATGTATTCGGGAACCGGTGTGTGGGCCGGGCAGGCCCACTGACAATCCACGACCTTGTGAAAATAGTTGGGATCAAAAATGTTGGTTGGTTTCATCAACTTTCCGGCGGGAATCCTTCCGTCTTGCGGTTTAAACAGTCAAACCATACTACTTTAGCGACTCGCATCAGGCATGGCCAGCGTAGCCTGTTCGGGAAGGTCCGTCGCTGCCAGCGCAAAGCATAATGAAAACAGTATGCGGCGTGCATCGCGACCAGCGGTCGGAGGTCCCGGTGCAACCGGCTCTTCCTCTTGACAGGAGAGGCTGTTTTTTCGGGCAGATCTCCCCCAGCAGCGGCACGTTCGTGGGCAGTACGGGCTAGAATACGCGCCCCATGACGATCAACTCCGACACCATCAGCCCTCCAGACGCCCAACCGAACCTGCTGAAGGCAGACCAACTCGTGCCACCGGCTGGCCAGCGCGGGCACTGGAGTGGATTGCCGCCACTCTCGGCAGCGCGTGCGACAGCCATGGCAGCATCGCGTCTGGGTGGCTTTTCCGTGGCGATTGCCGATTCATCGGCCACCGCCCGTGAACTTGCCAGCGCCTTGCGTTTTTTTCTCGGTGACACGTTCCCGGTGCTTGAGTTTCCGGACTGGGAGACCCTGCCTTACGATCCATTTTCGCCACACGAGGATATTGTTGCCGAGCGGCTGCGCATACTGCGCACGCTGCCCGACCGCCGCACTGGTGTCCTTGTTGTACCGATGCCCACCCTGCTGCACCGGTTGCCGCCTCGACACTATCTTGCAACGGCAGCACTGCGCCTGAAAGTTGGCGAGCGCTTCGACCTGCACTCAACACGAAGGCAACTGGAGGCCGCTGGTTACCAGGCTGTCGAGACGGTCACCGCTCTCGGTCAATTTGCAGTACGAGGGGCGCTGCTCGATCTTTTCCCTACCGGCCATGATCGGCCGGTCCGCATCGACCTGTTTGATGACGAGATCGAGAGCCTTCGATACTTCGATACCGACACCCAGCGAACCATCGAGGCGGTTTCGGTCATCGACTACCTGCCGGCCCGCGAGTTTCCTTTCGACGCCGATGCCATCGCCCGCTTCAGAAACAACTGGCATCACACGTTCAACGTCGACATACGACGATGCAGCGTCTACCAGGACGTCAGCAACCGACTGCCACCGGCGGGCATCGAGTACTTTCTGCCCTTCTTTTTTGACCACCTGGACACCCTGTTCGACTATCTTCCGCACGCGAGCCGCTATTTTTTCCACGGCGAAACCCAAGCCGCCGCCGCGCATTTTCTTGACGATGTCAACAATCGGTACGAGAACCTGCGTCATGACATTGAAAGGCCTGTTCTACCGCCCTCTTCACTTTATCTTGACGATGTCCAATGGCGCACTGCAATAGCCGACAAAACACAGGTCTGGATGCACGAAACAGTCACCGGACAGCGCCATGAGCTGAACTTTGCCGTTGCAGCACTCGGCAACATCGCGTTCAACGCCCATGCCGAACGATCGGCCACCGCACTGCTCGAGTTTATCCATCGGCAGGATGGACAAAGGACCCTCTTTGTTGCCGAGAGTACCGGTCGTCGGGAACTGCTGTCCGAACACCTGCGTCGTGCCGGCATCCAGGTCGCCGACTGCGGGGGGTTCGAATCCTTTCAGCTTGGACAGGCGCTGTATGGAATCTGTGTGGGTGAACTGGCCGACAGCGCGGTCTTTGCTGACGTCATCGTCCTGTCGGAAAGCCAGTTGCTCGGCAGCCGTCCGGTTGAACGCAGTGTCCAGACCCGCGGCGGACGGATCGTCGACCCGGGCGAGATCATCCGCAATCTCACCGAGCTCAACATCGGTGCACCAGTCATTCACCTGGAACACGGTGTTGGGCGATATGTAGGACTGCAGACGCTCGAGATCGATGGCGATACGCATGAATTCCTGACCCTCATCTACGCCGAGGACGCGCGCCTGTACGTGCCCGTGGCTTCCCTCCACCTGATCAGTCGGTATACCGGCGCAGACGAAACCAGCGCGCCCCTGCATCGACTGGGTTCGGACCAGTGGGAAAAGGCCAGGCGGCGGGCCGCCGAAAAGGCGGCCGACGTGGCAGCCGAACTGCTGGACATCCATGCCCATCGCCTGTCGCGACGCTCCCGGGCCATGCACGCACAGACCGAGGACTACGCTCGTTTTGTCGATCAGTTTCCATTCGAACTCACGGTCGACCAGGGAGCGGCCATCGACGCGGTGCTGACTGACCTTGCCTCTGAACAGGCCACCGATCGCCTGATCTGCGGCGATGTCGGATTTGGCAAGACCGAAGTGGCCATGCGCGCCGCGTTCGTGACGGTACAGAACGGTGCCCAGGTCGCCGTGCTGGTACCCACGACACTGCTGGCCCAGCAGCATGGTGATTCATTCCGGGAGCGGTTTGCAGATTGGCCCGTACGGATCGAGGTGCTGTCGAGACTGCGGACGGGCGCGGAACTGGCCCGTACCGCAGATGCGCTGGCAGCGGGCAAGATCGACATCGTCATCGGCACTCACAAACTGCTCAGCGCGGAGTTCCGCTATCGGGACCTGGGTCTGGTGATCATCGACGAAGAACACCGGTTTGGCGTGCGGCAGAAAGAACGCCTCAAGGCCATGCGGGCCGAAGTGGACATCCTCACCCTGACGGCAACCCCGATTCCACGCACTCTGAACATGGCCATGAGTGGCATGCGGGACTTGTCGATCATCGCCACACCACCCGCCAAACGCCTGTCCATCAAGACGTTTGTACAGGAAAAGCGTCTATCCGTGACCAAGGAAGCCATTACCCGCGAACTGATGCGCGGTGGTCAGGTGTTCTACGTGCACAACGAGGTTCGTACCATCGAGGGAACGGCACGCGAGCTGGCGCTGCTGGTCCCCGAAGCCCGGATCGGCGTCGGGCACGGTCAAATGGGCGCCCGTGAACTCGAGCGGGTGATGAACGACTTCTCCCATCGCCAGCTCAACATCCTGTTGTGCACCACCATCATCGAAAACGGCATAGACATCCCCAATGCCAACACCATCATCATCGAGCGCGCTGACAAGTTTGGTCTGGCGCAGCTGCACCAGTTGCGTGGTCGGGTAGGCAGATCGCATCGACAGGCATATGCCTACCTGCTGACACCACATCGCAAGGCGATGACACCCGATGCCATCAAGCGTCTGGAAGCCATCGAAGCTTCCGGAGATCTCGGTGTCGGCTTCACCCTCGCCACCCACGATCTGGAAATTCGCGGCGCCGGTGAACTGCTGGGGGAGGACCAGTCAGGACAGATTGAAGCAGTCGGCTTCAACCTGTACATGGAAATGCTGGAGCGTGCAGTTGCAGCACTGCGCGATGGCCGTTCGCCAGACCTTGGTGCGCCGCTTGCGTACGTGAACCAGGAAGTCAACCTGCACGCCCCGACCCTCATCCCGGATACTTACCTGCCAGATGCCCATACCCGCCTGATTCTCTACAAGCGTGTCTCCAGCGCATCGACAGAAGAAGCCGTGGATGCCTTGCAGATCGAACTGGTCGACCGCTTTGGCCTGTTGCCAGAGCCCGCCAAGCGGCTGTTTGCCGTGACCCGACTCAAGCTGCTTGCACAACAGCTGGGAGTGCGTCGTCTTGATCTTGGCCCACAGACCGGACGTCTGGAATTCTCTGATCGGGCGCAAGTAGACCCGATCGCCGTCATCCAGCTGATACAGCGGCAGCCGCACATCTATCGCATGGACGGACCCAGCATGCTGAGGATTCGCAAAAACCTTCCTGAATTCCAGGAACGGATGGATTTTGCACAGACGTTGTGTCGCACGCTACTGACAAGCGAAGCAACACAGGCGCCGGCAACTCCCACTATTCCGGCCACCCCTTCGAACAAGTCCGGAGTGCAGACCCGGCCAGACAAGCACAAGAGCAGGAACAGGGCAGCAAGATGAAACATCCGGGTTCCTGTCGCGCCGGCGTGGTTGGCGCCATTGCGCTGCTCGCAGTATTGCACTCCATGTTTGCCTCGGCACAGGATCCCTCCAGGGAGGCGGAGGCGCTGGCGCCTTATCTGCGGCAGGCCTGGCACGACGTTGAAGTGATCATCTTCGAACGGCCGGGCATAGGTGATGTTCACGCCGGCGAAAATCTCATGCTCGCCGCGCCACGCCGCCTCCCCGCACGATTCCTTGCGCTTGCGACACCGGACTGGCTGACTCCAGCCCGGCCGCTGCACGAAGCGACCCGTAGCGCAGTCGAGACCTTTGCGCCGGGACTGGCAAGAGGGCAACCCGACGAGCAGGCTGGAGACCGGAACAAGGACCCATCAACTTCAGTTGCGGAGGCTGCAATTCCTGCAACAGACAAACCGGCAGGTACCGGTGGCATCGCAGAACCCCCACCACCACCGTCGCCGGAAGAACTTTTTCGGGCCGCCCTGAAATCCTGGGAAGATGGCGTCGAAGCATCCAGCTTCGCTGCAGCATCTGCTGAAGATCGGGCCCTTGTCACCGCATCCGAAAGGCTGGTTGCACAAGGTGGCGCACACATCCTCTGGCACGAGCGCTGGTCGCAGGCGTTGCTGAAACCGGGTCGGAGTGTACCCGTCCTCATCCAGGGCGGTCCGCTGCTGACAGACCGGTTCCTGCTGGAGGGTACACTGGACGTTGCCCGGACGGAGACGATCGAGGTGCACACCAGCATCTGGTTGAACGGACCGCACGTCGGTCGTGAGCCGATCCTTCTGGCAGCAGGCATAGCGGCCCACCACTCCGAAAAAGACATCATTCCCCTGGTCATGGATCGTTATCTGGCCATTGATGAACGTCAGACACTGGCACCAGGGGAACTGACCTACTTCGATCATCCGCGGTTTGGAGTGCTGATCAGGGTCAGACCAGTCACACCACCGGAATCAGTACTCGAAGCCTTCGAGGCCTTTCGCGCAGGCGACGATGAGTCGCGTGATTGAATCGGCACCGGCAACCGCGGCACTCGCCATTGCAGACGATTCGATGCTACCCCGGCCGGCGGCAGGATTGACCACCAGGCAAAGGCTGACATAGGCCAGATCCAACTCCCTCGCCAGGGCTGCTTCAGGCATTGCAGTCATGCCCACCACACAGCAGCCGTCACGTTCCAGACGATCGATCTCCGCCGCGGTTTCCAGTCGTGGCCCCTGGGTGCATCCATAGGTCCCGCCACGATGCACGGCCAGTCCCGTCGCTGCCGCAGCGTCGAACAGCTGATCGGCCAGGAGTGACGTGAAGGGCTGCGAAAATTCGATGTGCCGTGCCTGCGCGTCCGGCGCAAACGTCTGCATCCGCCCATGGGTGTAGTCGATCAGCTGGTCTGGTACCAGCAGATCACCTGGCTGCAGATCATGGCGAATGCCACCAACCGTATGGATGGCGATGATCCAGCGTGCCCCGGCGGCTGCCAGCGCGTACAGATTGGCTCGATAGTTGATGGCATGCGGGGCAATGTGGGTCGCATCGCCGTGACGGGCGAGCGTCAGGAGTGGCGATCCCCGCAAGCGGGCACGCCAGATCCTTCCTGACGCTTCTCCGAAGGGGTTGGCCGGTGTCACTGCGGCGTCTTCTACATCCATCGGCAATCTTGCACTGCCCGTAAGTACTGCGAGCATCAGCGCATATCCTTCATGTCGTCAGGAAGTACCCTGATCTCCGGCAGATTGCGCCAGTAACCGTGATAGTCCATCCCGCATCCGACCAGATAGTCACCGCCACATTCGATTGCGATGTAGTCTGGCCGATACGCCGTCAGGTGTTCAACAGCCTTGCGCGCGATCACCGCACTGAGTACCTGCCGCGCGCCTGCGGCGAGCAGATGATCGTGCAGCAGGCTGAGTGTCAGGCCGCGGTCGAACACATCATCAACGAGCAGCACGGAGCGACCACTGACGTCCATGCTGAGCGGGGACAGCCAGCGCAGCACCCCCGGCTCGGTGGAGTTGCCATAGCGTGTCACCTGGACCGTTGCCTGCTGCAGCGGAAAACGCAATCTGGCCAACAGCTGGCCCGCCAGATAGACACCACCCTGCAGCACGCAGACCAGTAGTGGATCGTGAAACCGCAGCGCAAGATCCAGGCGCAGCGCAAGCTGATCAATGGCCGCACGAACGGTGTCCTTGTCATGCACCAGCCGGGAACGGTCGATGACCTCGGACATCTTCATCGGGGTGCGCCGGGAGGGTTGGCACCAGGACTCGGTAAGTTGTTCAAAAAAACCATTTCAGCTCCACTTGCAGATAGTCCTCCTTCGCCAGATAGGCAGCCCTCTCCTCTTCGGCCGGCAAGGCCGCGGGCGACCCGGTCTCGAACCCTTCCGAACCGGCAAAGACCCGACCTTCAACCGTGATTGCAAAGTGATCGCCAAGCTGACGACTGGCTTCCACGCTGACCACCGTCTCGGCTGTTTCCTGGTCCCGGATCACACCGATCAGCGCCTGGGTGTTGCTGGCGTCATTGAGGCCGAGGCGCAACCCAATGGCATAGTCGTGTTCAAACAAGGTATCAAACGCCAGTTCGTCGCGTTCGTCATAAAAATATTCGGCGACCAGTCCCAGGTCCATCTGTGACCCCAGCACACCGACCATTGTGTACTCCGTGCCGGCTGTGGCTGCCACGAAGTGTTTACCCTGGCCGCTGCGACGAATGCTCTCCAGCTTGAACGCCCAGTTGCCCGCCTGATACTGTGCATCGAGGCCGGTTTGATCGATCAGCACATAAACGGGTACCAGTTCCACCTGGCTGCCATCCTGGTCGAGGGGCCGCGGCTCAGGAACCAGGTCCGGCGCGCGCCCGGTCCCGTTGAAATGATAAATCCCGATATCCAGCGCATCGAACTGCCGGGACCATCGAGCGGCAAAGTCGACGTGCGCCGCCTTGCTGTCAGCCTCATAGCGGGCGGCACCGGTATCAACAACCGCTGGCAGCCGGAATCGGCCATCGCGCCCGGGGAAGGTTCGCTCGCGAAAGCCCGACATCACAAACAGGTCAAGCGTTCCGAAGTCACGCAGCAGCGTCAGCTGTGCCATCGGCTGACCCAGCTTGTCTTCGCCATCGACATTTTCGACCAGGTCGGTCTGATTGATGACATCGACCAGGTGATTGAATTCCGCAACTCCCCAGAAGACCTGTTTCACACCGAGCGAAAACTCCCAGCGTTCCCCCAGCGTCGACCAGAAAAACTCGCGGATATCGGCGTGTGTACGCTTGTTGTCCTCGCTGTCGACGCGGACAAACGGAGCAAACACGACCTGTGATTGTTCACCGGTCTCGAATACAAACTCGCCACGCGCACCGAGGCTGTGCGACTGGTTGTCCTGACCGGCGAGACCCTCGTGAGCAAAGAGGCGTGATTCCAGCGAAAGTTCGAAATCTGCCTCGACCGCCAGAGCCTGCTGTGCAGCCGGGTGGAGAGCGACGAGCAGGCCAGCACCGGCCAGCACCCGTATCACCAGATGATGAAAAAAACGACTTCTGCTCAAGATCGCTCGCTTTCGGGACTTCACTGTATATAATTCCAGCTCACTGGATAAAACCACAGGAAATCGAATGCAGCCGCTCACACCGCGTCAGGCCCAGATACTCCAGCTTATCCGAACCCATATCGTCGATACCGGCTATCCGCCGACCCGTGCCGATATCGCCGAGCAACTTGGCTTCAAGTCGCCAAATGCAGCCGAGGAGCATCTGAAAGCGCTGGCCCGGAAAGGAGCGATCGAAGTCATTCCCGGTACCAGCAGGGGCATTCGATTGCCGGAACGCGAAAGCGGTATTCCCATTGTCGGCAGTGTTGCAGCAGGTCATCCGATTCTCGCTACGGAACATATTGAAGATCGAGTTGAATTGCCGCCGGGGTTTTTCCGCCCCCATGCAGATTTCCTGCTCCGCGTGAAAGGCGACAGCATGATCAACGCCGGCATTCTCGATGGAGATCTGCTGGCTGTACATCGTACGCGCGATGCAGCCAATGGCCAGATCGTCGTCGCCCGCATAGACGAGGAGGTGACCGTCAAACGTCTGCAGCGCACGCGGAATCGGAACAAGGTTCTGCTGATCGCTGAAAACCCGGCTTATGATCCCATCGAAGTTGATCTCTCCGTGACTCCGTTTGTCATCGAAGGGCTCAGTGTTGGCGTCATCCGCCAGATGTAGCCTGCAGAGGGTTACTCCCCTCCCCGCGAACAATGATGGTGCTGGAAATACAGGTTCAACGGCAACATCCCGTGAATTGTCTGTCACCTGAACCCGCCCCTTCCAGGCTCCTGGAGCCTGGGCCTGTCATCCAGCGTCGCTGATGATTCCTGCTTTTTTCACCCTTGATTTGGCTACCGCTTTTTTCCTGGCGACGGCGGGCTTGCTTGGCACCTTTTTTTTCGGTGTGGGTTTCGGCCCGGTTCCACTCTTGTCTGACCCGGCCCTGCTGTTTGCGGGGTCACCGGTGCCGGGCTTCGAAACGTCGTCAACGACCCATCGTCCGTCCTGGTAGAAGGCACGCCATCCGGTTGGTTTGCCGTCAACTTCAGTCTGCACATACTGTTCACGGGTCTTGCGGGCAAACCGGAGCAGCGCAGGCCGACCGTGGTTGTCAAACTCCGGAGCAGAGAGCAGGTAGGCAAATTTCGGATCGAGTTCATTGGCGTGGGGCTTCAGTTCCCCGACCAGAGGCGCGCGGGTCTCGCGGTACCTGGGAAACTGGCTGGCGGCCAGGAACAGTCCACTGGCGCCGTCGCGAAGGAGATAATGATCATCCACCTTGCTGCAGCGCAGTTCCGGCATCGGTATGGGATCTGCCTTGGGCGGGGCTGCTTCGCCGTTGCGCAGCAGCTTGCGAGTATTGCCGCAGGTGTCATTCGTGCAGCCGAAGTACTTGCCAAATCGGCCTGATTTCAACTGCATGTCGGAGCCACAGCGATCACACGTCAGCACCGGGCCTTCATAACCCTTGATCCGGTACTGGCCATGCTCAACGGCATAACCACCACAATCCGGATTGTTGCCGCAGACATGCAGCTTGCGACCTTCGTCAATCAGGTAAGGGGTCATGGAGGCGGAACAGATCGTGCAGCGGTGGCGGGTGCGCAGCAGCTTCGACTCACCTTCTTCATCGGCTTCAACGTCGGCCGCCTCTTCACCGGGGATCAGGTTTATCGTGTGGGTGCAACGTTCCTTTGGCGGCAACGCATAACCCGAGCACCCGAGAAAAACGCCTGTTGAACCGGTGCGGATCTGCATGTGCCGGGAACATTTGGGACAGACGACATTGGTGTCGGTCGGATCATTGGCCCGCATTCCGTGGTCGGCAGATTTGGCCGTCTCCAGTTTGCCGGAGAAGTCCTCGTAGAACTGATCGAGCACTTCGCGCCAGGCGATGTCACCTTCGGCGATGCGGTCGAGCTCGGCTTCCATCTGCGCGGTGAAGCCATAATCGAGGAGGTTTTCGAATTTTTCGACCAGGCGATCTGTGACGAGTTCGCCAATCTTCTCGGCATAAAAACGCCGCGCATTGAGCGTCACATAACCACGCTCCTGGATAGTCGAGATGATGGCGGCATAGGTGGACGGACGTCCGATACCGCGTTTTTCAAGCTCCCGTACCAGGCTGGCCTCTCCGTAACGCGGCGTGGGCTTGGTAAAATGCTGAACACCTTCAACACCGGACAGGGCCAGCGATTCACCCGTGCGAAAATCCGGCAGCTCAAGATCTTCGTCCTTGCGCGCGCCTTGTGGCAGCACCCGGGTGTAACCATCAAATACCAGGATTCGTCCTCGCAACCGGACTTCGCAACCCTGTGCCAGCGCAGTCACCGTGGTCGACATGTAATCCGCGTCGGGCATCTGGCAAGCCACAAACTGGCGCCAGATCAGATCATAAAGCCGGGCCGCGTCGGTTTCGACGTCACCAAGATGTTCACTGCGTGTGCCGACGTTCGAGGGCCGGATGGCTTCGTGTGCTTCCTGTGCGTCTTTTTTGCTCGTGTAAACGCGCGGTTTTTCGGGCAGGTACTGGTCACCGAAGCTCTTCATCACAAAGTCACGACAGCTCGCGACGGCTTCAGCCGACAGATTCGTGGAATCAGTGCGCATATAGGTGATGTGGCCCGCTTCATAGAGCCGCTGCGCCATGGTCATGGTCTTTTTCACGGAGTAGCCGAGCCGCGTACTTGCGGCCTGCTGCAGTGTCGAAGTGATGAACGGTGCACTGGGACGGGTTCGAGTGGGTTTGTCTTCCCGACTGACGACGGCAAATCCACCTTGCCGCATCCGGGCCAGGGCTGCCTCGGCCGCACCAGCGTTATCGGGCCGGAAATTTTTGTCATCGACCCTGGCCAGCTGAAAGCGATAGGTTGACTCATCACCTGCACGGGACAGGTCAACAAACGCTTCCCAGTATTCTTCCGGAACAAATGCGCGGATTTCCCTTTCCCTTTCCACCAGCAGACGAACCGCTACCGACTGTACTCTGCCAGCGGACAGGCCCCGGGCCACCTTTTCCCACAGCAGCGGGGACAACTCGAAACCCACTACCCGATCCAGGAATCGTCGCGCCTGCTGGGCGTTGACCCGATTCATGTTCAGCTCACCGGGCGCTGCAAAGGCTTCCTGGATGGCCTTGCGGGTGATCTCGTTGAACACTACCCGCCGATAACGTCCGGGATCGCCTCCGATGGTCTCCCTGAGGTGCCAGGCAATCGCTTCACCCTCACGGTCCATATCCGTCGCCAGATACACGGTGTCAGCCGATTTGGCCAGCCGTGCCAGTTCCGCCACCACCTTTTCCTTGCCCGGCAGGATTTCGTAACTGGCCTCCCAGCCAGCTTCAGGATCCACGCCCATTCGTCTGATCAGCTGTGCACGAGCCCTGGCTGCCTTGTAGGTGGCTCGTTCAGCCGCTGGAATGGCCTTGGTTTTTGCCGCCTCCCTGGCGCGGTCCTTGGCGTCGGTCGTCTTGCCGCCCATGGGCAGATCCCGAATATGGCCCACGCTGGAGCGGACGACATAGTCGTTGCCGAGATAACGATTGATGGTCTTGGCCTTCGCCGGAGACTCTACGATGACTAGGGAACGTGCCATTTCGGCAGCCAAGACCTCCTGTACCGGCGTCGAAACCCAACCACCTGATCCACCAGTCGATGTGGCCGTGCACATCCTTGGTGCGCCCCACCATCAGTTCGTCCCACCATCGGCTCCCGGATTCCAGAAGATTCCGGGTTATGTCAGCAGTTCGCAGTTGGACCAGGTCGAAAATGCCGCGCCGTTATAAGGGTTGATTTGAAGACGTGTCAAGAAACGCGTCTGGCGTGCCAGTCGGTCACCTGGCCCCGAATTGTCGCCAGTACCTGCCGGATCTTGTCTACCCGATCCTGCGCGGAGGCCGCACCGTCAAGGCTTTCAAGCCAGTAGACCCAAACCAGAGAAGCGGTCACGGCGAGCCCTCTGGCGTCTTTCGGGAAGTCTTCCAACAGCGGCTGCAGAAGCGCCACCAGTTCATCATTTGCGACAGTCGGGTACTCTGGATCAGGCCGCCAGTCCGAATTCCGGCCCCGTACAAGGTGCACTTCAGGCAGACCCGGCAAAGGTGACCCCAGAGGCATACCGTAGCGGACGCACTGAATCTTCGGTTCTCTTGGCTGGGCGCTTGCCGAGACGCGCTCATGGGCCTCGCTGTCCACTTTGTGGATCGAAGCCAGTTCCACGATCAATCCGCCCGCACGCGCCGCACTGCGCAAGGCGGCCTGCTCCTTGTCCCGTCGGGTCGGCACCAGGTAGAGCACCGGGCCAAGAACCAGAATCAAAGCGATCAATATGTATAACCAGGCCATGGCAATGCGCTTGAAGTGACGTAGTAGGTTTGTGCTATGGTGACCCCAAATGAGATCGGGGGACAACATGAACGCGTATCACCGCATCATGCTCGCAGTCGACCTGACTGAGGAGTCCAGGCCTGTCGCTGATCGAGCATTGGCCATCGTGCAGGCGACCCAGGCTGAATTGCACATCGTGCATGTCATCGAACCGCTGAGTCTCGCCTACGGTGGCGACGTACCCATGGATCTCTCGGCCATCCAGGATCAGATCCATGAGCAGGCCAGGTCGCACCTCAACGAGTTTGCCGCCGGAGTCGGTGTACCCGAGGGTCGAAGGCACCTGATCTTCGGGCGGCCGGAGCATGAGATCCAGCGTACCGCTCAGGCCCAGGGCGCAGACCTGATTGTCGTCGGCAGCCATGGTCGACACGGCCTTGCGCTCCTCCTGGGATCAACCGCAAACGGCGTGTTGCACGGTGCTCCCTGTGACGTTCTGGCAGTTCGCGTAGGCAATACGACGGAGAAGTAGTGTTCGAAACAGGATGTACCCGATTGCAGAGCCGATCGGGCCGGGTGAGATGGACTCACTTGCTGATCCAGCCGCTGCTGCTGGTCTGTCTGATGACGGTTGTCGGATCGGTCAACGCCGGACCGGACTACACCCAGGAACGTCGGGCCTATCAAACCGCCCTCTCCCATCTGGCCGCAGGTCGCATGGCCCAATACCACACTGTACGCAAGACCCTTGATCAATATCCACTGGCTCCGTGGCTCGACTTTCAGGAGCACAAGCGTCGCCTGGGAAGCCTGAGCGTGGCAGAAATAGATACCTTTGAAACACGGTACCCCGACCTCCCCGCTGCGCCGGAACTGCGCGAAGAATGGCTCAAGGGCATGGCCGCCAGGTCCAACTGGAAGGCCCTGCTGCAAGGTTTTCCTGCCGATGACCGTGTGTACGACACGGAGATGCAGTGTTACAGGGCGCGCGCCGAACTGGCGGCTGGCAGTCGCGAAAACGGCCTGGCTGCGGCAGGTTCACTCTGGCTGACCGGCAAGTCACAACCCATCGCTTGTGACCCTGTGTTTACAGCGCTCCGGCAGAGCGGACGCATCACCCAGGAAATTACCTGGCAGCGAATGGAACTGGCTTTTGCAGCCAACTCGATCCAGCTCGGCCGACATCTGATTGCCCGCCTCGCCGGAGACGATCGAATCTGGGGGGAAGCTTATTATCAGACCCACCTCGATCCACGCCGCCTGCTGGTACCGGCGAGGTTCAGCAGAACTTCAACCGAAGGCTCTCCTCAAACCTCACCAAGACTGCGACGGGTCGTGCGCAATGGTCTGGTGCGCCTGGCTGCAAAAAATCCCGCAGACGCGTACAGGATCTGGCCAGCGTACCGCGACCAATACGCCTGGAATGCCGAAGAAGAAACGACCATCGAACGGGCAATCTGGCAAGCGCGTGCAAACCTGGGCCTCTTCCCCGAGCCAGAATTCAGGACCAACGATCCGATTCTGCTGGCCACACTCGCCACCCTGGCACGCAATCGCCAGAACTGGAAGGAACTGGAACGCTTCATTGCCTGGATGCCAGATGACGAGCGCAAGAAGATCGAGTGGCAGTACTGGCTGGCTCGCGCCGTGGAAGAAAACCAGAGTGATCGGCAGCGTGCCGAGCAGATCTATCGCGGTATTGCCAACCAGCGCCACTACTACGGATTTCTGGCTGCCGAAAAGGTAGGTGCGCCTCCCCAGCTTTCACCGACTTCGATCGCGGCATTGGGGACGGAGGCGGTGGACGGTTTGTACAAATATCCGAACGGCGCTCGTGGGCTGGAATTTTTTGCGCGCAATGAAGCGGTCAATGCGCGGCGGGAGTGGCTCTTCGCCGTGGACAACCTGGGCCCGGAAGCCGCCAGGGAATTTACCTATGCTGCCTTGCACAAGGGTTATCCGCACTTCGGAATATTCCTGGCCAATCGCGCAGGACTGCTGGATGAAGTCTCGGCGCGATTCCCGATGCTTTACCGCAAGGAGTTTGATGCCGCGTCCAAACGCTCGCGCTTGCCGGTCCCGCTGTTGCTGGCAGTCACCCGCCAGGAAAGTGCGTTTGACCGACAGGCACGTTCCATAGCCGATGCCCGCGGGCTCATGCAACTGCTGCCCAGCACGGCACGCTGGGTTGCCGAGCGCAACCGACAGCGTGCGCCAAACGAGGCAGCCTTGTATGAGCCTGCCACCAACATCAATCTGGGCAGCACCTTTCTCTCGGGACTGCTGGGTCGTTATCAGAACCAGTTACCACTGGCGGCAGCAGCCTACAACGCGGGTGAAGGCAGGGTGAAGCGGTGGACCACCGGTGTGGCGGGCATGCCCATGGATGTGTGGATCGAGACGATCCCGTTCAATGAAACGCGCAACTACGTCAAGAACGTGCTCGCGTTCCGGGTTGTCTATGGGCTGCTGACCGAAGAACCACAGCCACTGCTCGGACCGCACGAGATGCTGGTGCTGCGCAAAAGCTGATGCCCGGTCTCGTCGACATCGGCGCCAACCTGCTGCATGCCCAGTTTGACTCCGACCGGATGTCCGTGCTGACAAGAGCGCGCACTGCAGGCATCACCCGGCTGGTCATCACCGCAACCAGCCTGGAAACTGCGGGGAACGCCCTTTCCTTGGTGGAGAAGATGGCGGCCCGTGCTGATGTTCCGATCCTGCATGCAACCGCCGGCATCCATCCACACGACGCTGCACAGGCGCCAGCCGACTGGAAATCCAGGGTCAACGACCTGGTCCAACATCCCGCTGTGGTCGCGATAGGCGAAACCGGTCTCGATTTCAATCGCAATTTTTCTCCGGCGCAGCAGCAACGCGAGGTTTTTGCCGGTCAGATCGATCTTGCCAATGCCATTGACCGACCGCTGTTCGTACACGACAGGGATTCAAACGGGGAAGTGCTGCGCATGCTGCAAGAGCGTGCAACACCACCGCAGAACGTTGTCATACACTGCTTTACCGGCAGCGCGCAGGAGCTTGATGACTATCTCGCCGCCGGTTACTGGATCGGTATCACCGGCTGGGTCTGTGACCGGCGACGCGGTCAGTCATTGCGGGATCTTGTGCCAAGGATTCCTCTCACGCGCCTGCTCATTGAAACCGACGCTCCTTTTTTGTTGCCACACGACCTGCCCAGCGGATTGGACCATCCTCCGCTCGGACGCCGCAACGAACCGGCCTATCTTCCCCACATCGCTGCAGCACTCGCCGAACTGAAGCAGGTGCCGCTGGATGTTCTCGCCAGCGCCACGACCGCGAATGCCATCAGCTTCTTTCGATTGCAGAACGAAGCAGGCGACGAACCTGCCCTTCGGTAAAGACCCAATCCAGTTCCACTCCACCACAAGACAGCACCGGCAGTCGCGCGCCATACTTTTCTGCCAGCGCACCATCGCCAGACACATCGACAACACGCAGCGTGAGGCCTTGCAGTTCTGGCATACTCATCAACAAATCGAAAGCCTGATCACACAGGGAGCAGGCGCTCGTGCCATACATCAGCAGGCTCATTCCGTTACTCAATTGAACGCACCCTCCATCAGCTCTTGCTCCAATTCCTGGCCTACGCTGAGATTGGCTGACCAGCGCAGTGCCGCCCGTTTTCCTCTGCCCGTGGCACGGTCCGTGGAATTCCTGAGCACTGCCGCCGGCGAGTGGATGATCCCGATCGCGATCCCCTCCGTACCCGCCGAGTCGATCCTGGTTGCCAGTTTTGTCACCCCCGGTTCGATCACGCCGGACCATCAGTTCCGGCTCCGCGCCAGTTCGTACGAGTGGCCACTGCTGCCTGTGCCTTCCATGGTTGGCGAGAGACCCGACCAGATACCAGTGAATGACGCAGTATCCACCCATATCGACTGCTGGCACACCCGTGTTGCGCTCGACGACCCGGCTATCCAGCTCGTCATCCACACTCAGCAGGCGCCGGAAGAGTACTTCATCGCCATATCGTGCCGGCCTCTGGCGATCGACTTGCCCGCCTTGCCGATCACCAGCGCGATTGCCAACACTCCCCAGGCCATTTCGCAGATGACCGCCGAGGAACCCCTGCGTCGGCACATTTGTTCGCCGACCAGCGTCGCGATGCTGCTTCCCGGGATAGCACGTGAGGAGGTACTGGCGTGGACTCGTGATCGAGCTACGGGCCTGCATGGGAGCTGGGCACTGGCGGCCAGGGCCGCAGCGCTCAAGGGGTGTGTCGCAACGGTCGAACTGCACAGCGATTGGTCGACAGCGTTGACGCTGCTCCGCGCTGGTCTGCCATTTGCCGCTTCGATCCGGTTCGCCGATGGTGAATTGCAGGGTGCGCCACTCGCGAGCACAGGCGGACACCTGGTGGTGGTGCATGGAGTCGACGGCGATACCGTGCTGGTCCACGACCCGGCGGCAGACTCCGATGCATCCGTAGCCCGACGATATGATCTGGGCCAGTTCACGAAGGCATGGCTGGCCATGCGCGGCGCAAGCTATATCATCGCCCCATGATGAGCCGACTCCTCTGCATGCTGGCGATAATCCTGGCAATGGCGACCATGACGTGGGGGTTGGTCGCCTGGGCAGATGATCTTTTTTCGGTCGATCCGTTATGGCCACTGCACGGAGCCGCGCGGCTCCACCCTATCCATCTGATTGGCATGGGACTGGCAACACTGCCCTTGGCACTTCATGCGCTGCTGGTTCGGGACAGGCCTGCAAACAAGATCATGGGCAAGGCCGTAAGCAAGTCATGAGCAGGTCCAGCGCAACCAAGGAAGCCAGATGAACGAACCCCGCATCTACCTGCGACAGCTCACCGGCAGCGACCGGGACGAATTTCTGGCAATGGCACAGGGTAGCCAGGGTCTGCACGCACCGTGGATCTCGCCGCCCATCACAGTCCGCACCTTTGATGCGTACGTGTCGCGACTGAACCGTGACGATCACGAGAGTTTTCTGGTGTGCGACAAGTCCACTCACGCCATCGCAGGCGTCATCAACCTGAACAATATCGTGCGAGGTACCTTTCTCTCAGCCAGTCTGGGCTACTATTCGGCAGCCCTGTACGCAGGTCGCGGTTACATGATCCAGGGTCTCAATCAGGTCTGCGATCATGCATTCCAGACCATGGGACTGCACCGCCTGGAAGCCAACATCCAGCCGGAGAACCAGCGTTCCATCAAACTGGTCCAGCGTTGCGGCTTTCAACTCGAAGGCCTGTCCCCGGAATTCCTGTTCATCGATGGTGCCTGGCGGGACCATGAAAGATGGTGTCGGGTGCATCACCGCAAGGCGCTGGCAACATGAGTCTGCGTGTGGCTGTGCTGCGCGGTGGTTACTCCCGCGAGGCTGAAGTCTCTGCCAAGTCCGCTCGGGAAGTGTCGGCGGGGTTGGTCGCCGCGGGGCACGACGCCTGTATCATCGATCTTGGGCCGGAGTTGACCCGTGATCTGCAGCGGTTTGCGCCAGATGTGGTATTCCCGGCACTGCACGGCGCACCCGGTGAAGACGGTACGGTACAGGGCTACCTGGAAATGCTTGCCCTTCCCTACGTCGGAGCAGGAGTGCACGGTTCGGCAACCGCCATGGACAAGAGCCTCGCCAAGGCAGTGTTCATTCGCGCAGGACTACCGGTAGCTCCCGATCTGGTCGTGACGGCCGACCAGGACATTCCGGAGGCAGTCGAGACAATCCGGCATAAGCTGGGTCTGCGCGTGGCTGTCAAACCACTCGCGCAGGGCTCTGCACTGGGGGTTCACCTGCTGCCCAACGGCGGCGATATCGCGGCCGCGATATCCGGTTGTCGGGCGGTCGGTGGTGACGTGCTCGTTGAGCCGTATGTCATGGGCCGGGAAATGACAGTCGGGGTGCTCGACCTGTACGAAGCTCCCATCCGCAGCCTGCCGGTGATCGAGATCCGAACGGCCAAGGACGAATGGTATGACTTCACCAATCGTTACACGGTTGGCAAGAGTGAACACATCATTCCTGCCGTCTTGCCAGAACATGTCAGCAGACACATGGGCGAAATTGCCACGAAGGCGCACCGGGCCCTCGGCCTGTGCGATCTGTCCCGCGCCGATCTCATTGTCACTGATGCGGGCGAGATCTTCCTGCTGGAGGTGAATACGCTTCCCGGCATGACCCCCACCAGCCTGTTTCCCGATGGCGCCAGAGCCATCGGCTACGACTTTCCCCGGTTGATGGACGCCCTCGTGCACAGTGCTCTCGAGAGAGCGAGGCACGATCGGAAAAACTAGTTCGCGAACACGACGGTTCGTTCACCGATCAGCAGGATCCTGTCTTCAGCCCAGTACTTCACCGCCCGAAACAAAACCATGCGTTCGATGTCACGCCCCAACGCAATCAATTCGGCCGGAGAGTGTGCATGGTTCACCCGTTCGACCGCCTGCTCGATGATCGGGCCTTCGTCCAGTTCGGCCGTGACAAAATGCGCCGTTGCACCCACCACCTTCACACCACGACGCCAGGCCTGGTGATAAGGTCGGGCGCCCTTGAAGCCCGGTAAAAACGAATGATGGATGTTGATGGCCCTGCCGGTGAGAAATCTGCACAGGTCGTCACTGAGAATCTGCATGTAACGCGCCAGTACGACGAGATCCACCGAGAGTTGCGCGACCAGTGTCCGGAGACGACCTTCCTGTTCGCTCCTTGTGTTCGGGGTGACTGGCAGGCAGAGGAAATCGATCCCATACATCGCTGCTATGGCACCACAATCCGGGTGATTCGAAATGATCAATGGAATGTCGATGGCCAGTTCACCCGTTCGCCATCGATAGAGCAGATCAAACAGACAGTGGTCCTGCTTCGACACCAGAATCAGGACGCGCGGTCGGTAGCAACTTGAGCGGACCGTGAGGATCGCACGAGGTTCGGCAAGCCGCTCCGAGACAAGTCTTCGCACAACTTCGGCATCCGGCTGTGACGAAGTAAACTCGGTACGCATGCAGAACGTACCGCTCTCCGGCTCACTGAACTGGGCGTTTTCGGTGATGTTGCCCCCAACGTCGAGCAACGCGCCACACACGGTGTGGACGATGCCGGGCCGGTCGGCGCAGGTGAGGGTCAGTATGTGAGCGGTCATGGTTACCAGCGGGATGGGGACTGATGGAAACTATAGCCGATCCATCCCCCGCGACCTGGTGCACTTTGTTCCTTGGCGTCCGTTACAGCGCCATCAAGCCGCGCTGGTCCTTTCTTCCGCACCGGGACCAAAAACAAACGGTACAACGGAACGGGCAAATCGGGCGGCACCGGGTGCATCGAACACAGTCCTGGCTTCATCCATCAACCGACGCTGGGTCGCTGCAAGCATCTCGAGCAGAGACACTACTCCACCATCCCGCTGGGCAAGATCGCCCAGCGCCTGTTTGGAATCGGTGTACACCTGTGTCAGTTCAAGCTGACTGGTCCGCGTGAAGTCCAGGGCAAAGGAGGCCAGTTGTTCGCTGTCGAAATCGAGAGAAGACAATCGGGCTGCGGTTGCCATCAGGTCGCCGGAAAAAAATGACGCAGCCTCTTCGGTGACCTGCTCCAGCAGGCGATCAATCGCCGCCAACTCGGCATCGGACAGATCACCTTCCACTGACAGGTTGACCATTCGTTCGATCCCCTCTTCGACGACGCTGGCACCGGCACCCTGAGCAGATGACCGGTAATCGAGCTGCCGAAAATTCAACGCCACGACGTCACCTTCCCGGGTACGCAACTCCAGGGAAAACGCGGTTTCATGACGTTCGGCAAACTCTGCGTAGCTGGCCGCCCGATCGTAGGCGTCGGTTGCCGACGAGCGAACGCTCTGCGGCGCCGATCGCAGCAGATCAGCGGCTGATGGTGCTGCTGTCCTGGGAATTGCACTCACGCTGCCGCCTCTCGACAACGCATCAAAAACGGCACCCGCGCCCAGTTCTCCCGCCAGGACCCTGGCCTCACCGGCCGAACTGGTTGCATGGGAAAATGCATGGGAGCCGGGTCTTGCCGGCTGCAGACTGTATGGGGGAGCCGGTATGCTCCCGCCCAACGATGACAGGTTCATGAGCGACGGTCCTTCGAGCGCTGTGCAGACGGTATCGGCCGGTCTGCACGATTCTTGATGCCAAACATCCAGTTCAGAGCCAAGCCTGGTGTGATCGCCCAAACCGATACAAAAAGCGATGCGAACAGTGAGACGAACAGCGATGCGCCGAAGGATTGGAGACCTTGCCCCGGGGGTCTTCCCGAGGTGCATTCAGTCGCCACTCTGGAGCCGAGGGTTGAAATGTCGGCGGACGCACCCCATCGTGGTGCAAATCCAGAAGGACACCAACCAACGTGACCAGCCCAGACGTGGCCGCCAGGCTGAACCAGAGCTGTTTCTGCATCGGCACCGACGTCGGATTGGCCCAGGCCAATCTTGAACAGCTGATCACGGCTTCGGGTGGCTCGATGATGCCGGGCGACACCCATGCCAATCTGTTCTCGGAGTTGTCCGTGTTCATCAGTGGCGACCAGCTGGCCGCGATGGGCAACGTGATCAGGGCGATACGGACGGTTGTCACATTACCGGCCTGGCGGGAGCAGGCCCTGCAGGAAACACCGGCATCCGCCAACGTCGATCCCGGTTTCGAGTCAGCCTTTACCGCTTACGACTTCCATCTGGACACCGATGGTCCACGATTGATCGAGATCAACACCAATGCCGGTGGCGCGTTGCTGTGTGCAAGTGCGGCGAAAAATCTCCAGCGCAGCAAATCCGCTCCGGTTGACTGCCTCCAGAGCCCGGTGATCCTCACCAACGTCGAGGCTGTGTTTGTCGACATGTTCGTGGCACCCTTCAGGTCGAAATATCCCGGCCGCCCATTGCGCCGCATCGCAATCGTTGATGACCATCCAAAGGAGCAGTACCTCTACCCCGAGTTCCTGCTGTTCGGCAAGCTGTTCGCGCAGACGGGTATCGATACGGTGGTTGCTGATGCCGGTTCACTGGTCTGGCAGGATGGCGAACTGCTGGCTGATGGCCAGCCGGTCGACGCGGTCTACAATCGTCTGACCGACTTCTACCTGGATGACACCGCACATCATGCGCTCAGACAGGCCTGGCTCAGCCAGGCAGTGCTGATCACCCCGCACCCCCATGGGCATGCACTTCTCGCCAACAAGCGGAATCTGGTGCGCCTGACCGATGCAGACTGGCTTGCAGCACACGGTGTCGATGCGCACATCCGACAGATTCTGCTTGAGGGAATTCCACAGTGCCGGCTGCTGGATTCGATGCCCGGTGACTGGTGGTGGGAACATCGTGCGGAATGGTTCTTCAAGCCGGCCAGCGGTTATGGCGGCAAGGGAACCTATCGGGGCAGCAAACTCACCCGGCGTGTCTTCAACGAAATCTCCTCGAACAGGACCTCTTCGAGCAAAATCAGCGACAACGACTACATTGCCCAGCGATTTGTTGCACCCAGCCTGCGTCGGACCGCCGATTCCGTCGATGGCACGGACCTCAAGGTTGATCTGCGCTGCTTTGTTCATGGTGATGACATCATCCTGGTTGCGGCCCGGCTGTATCAGGGTCAGACCACAAACTTCCGCACGATCGGTGGTGGGTTTGCGCCGGTTTTTGTCCCGGGGATGGACGGAAAGAAGGATAGTGTCGACTGCATCTGCGAATGACCCCGGGCCGTTGGACAAACGCAACCTCGCCCGATTGAGGTGAAATTTCAGGAGAGGCGTCTGAACCGCGGCGGACGCTTTTCGATCAGGGCCTGTGCACCTTCCCGCGCATCCGGCGAACCAACAAACCGCCATTGGCTGCGATCCGCATCGCGAAGTGCATCCTCGTACCCGGTACCCAGATGGGCGTAAACCAGCCGTTTGGTCTCCGCAATGGCCGCAGGCGCCGAAGTGTCCGCAAGCTGTCGCACATATTCCGCCGCCCGTTTGAGCAACTCGCTGGCGGGTACCACCTGCTGCACGAGTCCGTACTCCCTGGCCGTTGTCGCATCGATCCGATCGCTCATCCACAGCAGATCCAGCGCCCGCCCCACACCGACCATACGCGGCAACAGCCAGCTGGAACCGTGTTCGGCAATCAACCCAGGCTTGAGAAACACGGTGGTGAACGACGCGGTATCGGCCGCGATACGAAGGTCACTCATGAGTGCCAGAATGAGTCCCCCTCCCGCCGCCACACCGTTGACCGCAGCAATGATCGGTTTGGGTACTTCGAGGAAGTAGCTGAAGATACCCGGCAACTCCGCGCTTGGTGGCGCTTGAGCAGCCTGCGGTTGTGAGGTCACCGCCGCCAGCGTTGCCGAGTCAAGTCCGGCGCTGAAACCGCGTCCTGTTCCCGTGATGACAATTCCGACCACCCGCTGATCACTCACACACGCTTCAACCGCGGCGCGGATCTCCCGCAACGTATCGTAAGTGAAGGCATTGAGCTTTTCGGGTCGGTTCAGACGAATCAACCCGACCGGATCTTCAATCGAGAGTTCTACATCAGCCATGCTGGTGATCCTTCAATACAGGTTGCTGCCCGTCATGTCGGCTATGTGTCGATGCAGGTTCTGGTTGCCCGGTTCATTTCGACCGAACAGCACCGGTGAAGTGTCCATCGAAGGTAGCGCTGCGCTGATCCCGAACGTCGTCGCATAATCTTCGTCCCTGACCACCTGCTCGTAGTTGAGACGGCGTGCCTCGGCCATGGATCTGGACTCGCCAACCACAGGTTCACGGAAATACTGGTGTTGCACTGTTGTCGACTGATCCACGGTGGGACCGGGAAACAGGCGGCTGAGCATCAACGCATCACCCTGCCCGCCGGAAATCGAGATGTTCGGAAACACGAAATGGACCAGGCTCATGTACTCCGCGAGCACCCAGTTTTCTTCCGGTAACGACTGCGTTTCTTCAATGCGGCGATTGGCGAAGCCGATTCGCACGTGCGGTCCGTAAAGATCGTAGGTATTGCGATTGGTAATCGCCTTGCGACCAATGGAGTCCTTGTGCAGATAGCCGATGTGATAACCATCCAGATAGCCGTCGGCCGCAATCTTCCAGTTTGGACTGCGCAGCGATGTGGTCGGGTGATAGGGATACAGGCGATCAAGTTCCAGGGCTTCGAGCGATGGCAACATGTCGCCGAGCCAGCCTGTCAGGTCCAGCCTGGCATCAACCGAAAGGCAGGCAAACACCATCCCTGCACGCTCCTCGCTGGGCAGTTCAATCAGACCGTCAACCCCGGACTTGCCAAAGGATTCTGACTCCGTGATGCCGGCCAGACGACCAGCGCGGTCATACGTCCAGGCGTGATACGGGCAGATGAACCGCCGGACGTTGCCACACTCCGGGCCTGTCAATCGGGCACCCCTGTGCCGACAGACATTGAGAAAGACACGGACACAACCATCATCACCACGAACCACCACGATGGGCCGCCCTGCAATCTGCAATGCCCGATAGTCACCGGGCTGACGGACATCGCACGAGAGAGCGACCAGGAGGGGCATGCGCAGGAATATCGAGTCGATCTCCCGTTGCCACTGCTCCGGATCGCGGTAGGCGAGTGCCGGAACCGTCATCGTGGTTGCGGCCATGTCCGGAAGTCGACGCCGCACGTTGACCAGCAACCTTTCGCAAATGGATTTCAGTAGCGGATTCACCTTTGGCATGACTCACCTTCCTAAAGAAAATCCCTGGCACCAACCTCGAGGGCGTGGCGGGCGTAACGTCTCGCCATGGCCGTGAACATGGTGTCACCACGCTCGGTTTGAACGACCGAAACCGTCGAAATGACGGTGAGCGCAAATCCGGCATAGGCAGCCCGCCGGTATTCATGCCAGCACTGTTCCCAGGAAAAGTCCCGTACACCGGCATTGACCAGGCCACTGTGATATTCACGTATCAGATCAACTTCGATCTCCCGACGCACATCGGGCTCCACTCCAGCAGCCAGAAAAATGCAGACGTCATTGAGCGGGCGGCCCGTCCGCATGCCCTGCCAGTCGACGGTAATGATCCTGGGCTCCTGCCTGCTCAGGTCGATCATGATGTTGTCCGGGCGAAAATCACGATGTTCGAGGCAGAACGGTGTACCGACAGGAAGATACAGGGGCGCACTGGTGGATCTTGCGAGATCCGAGATGATGGCCACTTCCTCTGGATCCAGGCGATGCGCGAGCCGGTCCAGAAAACCAGGTAGTGCACCGTTGTACACCTTGTGCATGTCGGCGAAAAAGCTGCCGGGTTTGTCCATGAAACGGGAGCCCAGTGGCGCATCACACCAGATGGGCGCCTGCAATCCGACCAGTTGGAGCACCGCTGCACGCGCGACCTCGGGTGAACAGCCAGCAAGCTGATCACCTTGTTCTGCAGGGCTGAGGTCTTCCATCAGGATCAGGAAATACTCGCCAGAATCGCTCACTTCAAGATGAAAGGTGCGGGGCAGATTCATCGTCAGTCGCGGGGCAACATCCCGATAGAAGTCCACTTCCCTCTGATACAGGCCCATGGCCATGCAGCTCTTGCGGCTGGTTTCATCTTCAGAAGGAAATTTTGCAACCAGCGTGGTCGGTGCGTTGGCCTGTTTTCCGGGTGCAAAAGTCAGGTGCAACCGGGAACATGCTGCCGCCTGGCCCGTGCCTATGCGACGGCTCCGGACCTCGGTGACCTGCACGCCGGCATGCCCGTTTGATTCGAGTATCCGGTTCAGCCACTCGGGCGTGATTTCGTCCGGCACTGGTATGGGGGTCATTGATCCCTCCGCTGGCCGTCGTGGTTGGTCAAAGTGCCGTACCCCCATCGACCGGCAGGATTGCACCGTTGATGCCAATGCCCAGTTCAGAAACGAGGAGCATCGCCACGCCTGCGATTTCAGCCACCGTATTCAGCCGCTTGGTTGATGCGTCCTGAGCGTAGTTGGCCAGAAACTGCTCGTACGACAGGCCCTGGGATGCCGCTGCCGAACGTCCGGTAATTGTCATCAGATCGGTTTCAACCGCGCCTGGACTGATGGCGTTGGACGTGATCCCTTGTGCGCCGTACTCAAATGCAACGGCCTTGGTAAACCCGTTGAGTGCATGTTTGAAAGTGATGTAGTGGCTGCAGTTGGCCTTGTTGGCCTGTTTGCCTTCGACGGATGAGATGTTGATGACACGGCCCCACCCACGCTTCTGCATGTCCCGCAACGCCAACCGGGTTGCCCAGAATGCAGAGTGGAGAATCCATGCGGCTGCCTGTTGCCAGTCGTCATCCTTCAGTTCCGCAACCGGAGCAAAACCGGAGGATCCACCCGCGTTGTTGACAAGAATATCGACGCGTCCAAAACGTTGCAGCGCGCCGTTGACCACAGCCTCTACATCCTCCCGTCTGGTCACGTCGCCGGCCACAAACAGCGTTCGCTCAGGCCGGGCAAGTTCCGCAAGCGCCGCGCTACCCTTCTCGCCGCTGCGGCCGCTGATGACAACACCAGCACCTGCATCCAGGAAGGTCTGCGCGATGGCAAATCCGATTCCGCGTGTGCCCCCGGTAATCACGGCCACCTTGCCGCCCAGATCCACCGTACCCATCTGTGTTCCCCCTGGATGTTCCAACCTGTCGATCCAGCACTCTGCCGAAACTTCGCCCTCGTAGCTACCCGATTGGCGCAGCTCCACATTCACACAAGTGAGCGTCCGGCTGGAAGTGAGGGCAGCAGGTACGTCTGTGCAGCAAGCACATGTGATGGAAAAACCCAGACGATCACCCGCCGGACGAAATTCCTTCGCCCGGCGGTCAGTTCGCCAGTGGCGAGTTCAGATGTCGTACCCGCGTTCGTTGTGCAGAACGAGATCCAGGCCTTCCACCTCTTCGTCATCGGAAACACGATTGCCAACCAGCACGTCAGTCACCTTCAGGATGACCCAGGTGACCACTGCCGTGTAACCAATCGTGGCGACGATGCCAATCGCCTGCACACCCAGTTGCCCGGTGATGCTGATATCCTCCTGGCCGCTGAAGATACCCAGGGCGCTGCTGGCGAAAACGGCCGTCAAGAGTGTGCCGAGGATGCCACCCACTCCGTGCACCGGGAACACGTCCAGCGAGTCGTCGATCTTCAGCGAGCGCTTGATGTAGTTGGTGGCCAGGAAACAGATGAGGCCCGCAAGGATACCTATCACCAACGCACCAGCGGGACCGACAAAACCGGACGCGGGTGTGATCGTACCGAGACCCGCCACCATGCCGGTGACTGCGCCAAGAGCGCTGGGCTTGCCGTAGCGGAACCACTCGGCAACCAGCCAGGTCATCGCACCGGCAGCCGCAGAAATATGGGTGACCAGCATGGCCATGCCTGCGTCGCCGTTGGCCGCCAGAGCAGAGCCACCGTTGAATCCGAACCAGCCAACCCACAACAGGCCGGCTCCGGTGATGGTGAGTGGCATGTTGTGTGGTGGCATCGGCAGATTTGGAAAGCCACTGCGGGATCCGAGTGTGACCGCCGCGACGATCGCCGCCACGCCGGCAGTGATATGGACGACGATCCCGCCAGCAAAATCCATCACACCGCGGGTGCCCAACTGGCTCATCCAGCCACCACCCCACACCCAGTGACAAACCGGTGCATACACCAGCAGCATCCAGGCGGAACTGAAGATCAGCACGGCGGAAAAGCGCATGCGCTCTGCAAAACCACCGATGATCAGTGCCGGTGTGATGATCGCAAACGTCATCTGGAACAATGCGAAGGTACTTTCAGGAATGCTGCCCTGCATGGATTCCTGGCCCATGCCGGCAAACAGCACCTTGCTGAATCCACCGATGAAACCCGATCCTTCACTGAAGGCCAGGCTGTAACCAATCACGAGCCAGAGAATCGACATCAGGCACGTCAACGCAAAACACTGCATCAATACGCTGAGCACGTTTTTGTTGCGGACCAGTCCGGCGTAAAAGAGGGAGAGTCCGGGAATGGTCATCAAGAGGACCAACGCTGTCGACGTCAGCACCCACGCGGTGTTGCCCGTATCTAGACCATCGGCGCCATCGGCATAGGCACCAGCGCATCCCGTCAGCAACACAAGCGCAAGCATCGCCTGTTTCATGCTCCCCCTCCTTTTTTCATTGTTTTTGGTTTGACTCATGGCCGTCGGTTTTTTGCGGCCAGCCGCCCATTGGTCCGTATCGATACACCATGCGTCTCCAGAGCGAGCAATATTGGTGCCAGCTGCCTGTAAATCCCGCAAAACGCCCACTTATTGACCATCTGCTGCCCAAAGCAGGGAAATCGAGGCTTCCAACACCCGCCTGGCACCTGTTTAGTCCCCAAGATCCGCAAGCTCTCGCACCAATACAGGGCCTCGATAGATGAACCCGGTGTAAATCTGCACCAATGTAGCGCCCGCCTGACGCATCGCCCGGGCATCCGCCAGACCACTGATCCCGCCTGCACCGATGATCGGAATCGATGCATCCAGCCTCGTGCGAAGCGCGGTAACGGTCGCCAGCGACAGAGCTTTCAGCGGCTCGCCACTCAAGCCTCCCGCTTCCTGTTGCCAACGATCCGCAAGCGCCTTCGGCAGGACGCTGCGATCGATGGTGGTATTGGTTGCAATCACACCATCGATGCCAAATTCCATCACGCAACTGGCGATCGCCTCAAGATCGTCCACAGCCAGATCCGGGGCGATCTTCAGCACCAGCGGTCGGTTCCCGCCCTGGGATCCCAGCCGTTCCCGGCTCTCCACCACAGGTCCGAGCAACTTCTTCAGTGCATCGGCTGACTGCAGCGTACGCAAACCCGGAGTGTTGGGAGAGGACAGGTTGAGCGTCACGTAGTCTGCGTATTTGTGCACGGCTTCGAGGCCACGTACGTAGTCCCGGTGAGCATGCTCCAGCGGTGTGTCCTTGTTCTTGCCGATGTTGACACCGAGGATCACCCCCTGAAGGCGACCCCGATCGCGTATCGCGGCCAGCCGCGGCACCATCGCTGCCAGGCCTTCGCTGTTGAAGCCCATCCTGTTGATGATCGCTCCGGCCTCGTGCAAGCGAAACAGTCGCGGCCTGGGGTTGCCCGGCTGGGGCAGCGGTGTCACCGTGCCAACTTCGATGCTGCCAAACCCCAACGCGGCAAATCCCTCGACCGATCGTGCGTCCTTGTCCAGCCCTGCCGCCAGTCCAACCCGGTTGGGGAAACGCAGTCCCATGCATGACACGGCACGGACCATTGAGGGTGCCCTGCGGGGCAACAGGCCAAGTACACCAATGCCTGCCAGGGCCAGGTGATGGGAAGCTTCCGTCGGGAAGCAGAAAAACGCACGTCGCAGCAGCGGATAGATGGGGTCGGACATACCGCCAAGTCTATCGCCACTGGCTGGCCAAAATGAACCGGCCGGTTGAACGGTCCGGGTAGACAGACCGACAACGGAGTTCTGGATGACTCCGCAGGAGCGTCCCGCAAGCGAGTCGACAATCAGGCGAGCCGCTCGAAATGCTCCAGGCGGTGGGATGCGTTCACACGCAATCGAAAGGTCCCCCGTATGCCGTCGCTGGCTACAAAGGGACGCAGGATCCCGGCAGGAAAGACCAGCCGCTGACCACTGCGGGCGACTGCACTGACCTGGCGTGCGTTACCTGCGTAGTATCTGAGGACTTCTTCCCGCGGAATATTGAGGTCGAGAATATAAAACATCGGCGCAATCTGTAGTCCCCTTCAGCGTAGCAACAATCCATGGGAACACGCGTCGGCAGAAACGCAGGTAAAAAAAGGCGGCCCCCGGCGAGAGATCACTGCAACCGTTTGGTACAGCGCGCAGCCGCCCCGCTACAATGAGGCCCAATCCATTGACTGCAGGATCCGCTACCCATGAATGCCGGCCAGTTTGAAGGTATCCGCGCCGTTGCCGGTTGGCTGTCCTCACGCATCATTGGTCAGGAGCAACTGCTCCAGCGACTGCTCATCGCGCTGTTGCAGGGTGGCCATCTGCTGGTTGAAGGGGCTCCGGGCCTGGCCAAGACACGTGCCATCAAGGAACTTGCCAAGGCGATCCAGGGAGATTTTCACCGCATCCAGTTCACACCGGACCTCCTGCCCAGCGATGTCACCGGCAGCGAAATCTATCGCCCGGAGGATGGCACCTTCAAGTTTCAGCCCGGTCCGGTGTTCCACAACCTCGTACTTGCCGATGAGATCAACCGGGCGCCCGCCAAGGTACAGTCCGCACTGCTGGAAGCGATGGCCGAACACCAGGTCAGTGTTGGCCGTCACACCTTCAAGCTGCCAAAGCTGTTTCTGGTGATGGCTACCCAGAACCCCATCGAACAGGAAGGCACCTACCCGCTGCCGGAAGCCCAGCTCGACCGTTTCCTGATGCACGTCAAGGTCAGCTATCCAAACGCCGCTGCCGAGACGGCGATCCTGCATCTGGTACGCGCCGAAAACCGAGGCCAACAGCCGGGCGAAGGGGCAACCGAGCCACCTTGTCGCCTGAGCGAGGAAGAATTGCTTTCGGCACGTCGTGCAATTCTCGACCTGCACATGGCCAAGCCGGTCGAAGAGTACATCGTGCAGCTGGTCATGGCTTCACGGGAACCCTCCGGCAAGCTCAAGGAATGGATCGAGTACGGTGCAAGCCCCCGTGGCACCATTGCGCTTGATGCCTGCTCCCGAGCCCACGCATGGCTCGCGGGTCGCGACTTCGTGACACCGGAGGACGTCCAGGCCATTGCACACGATGTACTCAGACACCGTATCCTGCTGACCTTTGAAGCCCAGGCCCAGGGCATCGATGCAGACCAGACCATCGACACCCTGCTGCAGGTCGTACCGGCACCCTGATGACTGTCCTGACGGGTGCTTATGTCGACGGCAACGCCCTGCTGGCATTGCGTTACCGACGCAGCGGTTCACCGGCGCAGGGCGGGCGGCAGTTCGGCCGTCAGGCCGGCCTCAAGTTGTCTCGTCAGAAGGGCCGGGGGGTGGATTTCGCAGAAGTGCGGCTCTACGAACCCGGTGACGACGTGCGTACCATCGACTGGCGGGTGACAGCCCGCAAACAGAAGGTACATACCAAAGTCTTTCGCGAAGAACGCGAACGACCGGTGCTCTTTTTTGTCGATCAGAGTCAGAGCCTGTTCTTCGGATCGCGCCAGCGACTGAAATCCGTCGCCGTGGCCGAAGCCGCTGCACTCCTCGCCTGGCAGACGCTTGCCGATCATGACCGGGTCGGTGGACTGGTACTGGGCAATCATCGTTACACGGTGCATCGGCCGTTCCGCAATCTGCGGCCGGTGGCTCGATTCATGTTCGACATCGCGCAGTTCAACCAGTCACTGGCGCGAATCGGTACGGCCGATCGAAACGTTCGCACAGAAGCCCTGTTCGCCTTCCGCCGTCTTGTCCACACCGGTTACCGTGTGGTTCTGATCAGCGATTTTGCCACCGACATCGACTTGTGGCGCGACGTTGCAAACGCACTCTCGCGTCACAATCGCGTCACGCTGGTACAGGTGGTCGATCCACTCGAAGCGTCGCTGCCACCGGATGACCTGTATGCCGTAACAGACGGACACACAAGGCTGCAGTTCGACAGCGCTGAACCCGCGTTACGCAGACAGTACCAGATGCGATTTGATGCCCGGATCGCGGACATCGAGCAGCTGGGAAAACGTGGCGAGATTGCCTACCGACGGGTCAGCACTGCGGATGCGGACCTCTTGCCGATGCTGGCCAGGCTGTAGTCCGGTCTGGAACATGCAAAACGACCCACTCGATCAGTTGCGCGATGTGCACCTTCCGGAAGCACCACAATGGTGGCCACCAGCCCCTGGCTGGTGGATTGTTGCGCTGCTGGTGCTGCTCCTCCTGGCGTATGTCATCTACGGTACTGTCCAATGGTACAGGCGGACCGCACCACGCCGGGCAGCGGTACGGGAACTGGACAGGCGATTTGGTGAGTGGAAATCCGGCGCTCGCAGCGCCGCTGATTGCATCAACGAATGCAATGCACTCCTGAAGCGCCTTTGGGTGCATGTCGACGGCACCACCCACGTAGCCGCGTTGTCAGGCGACCAGTGGCTGGCCTATCTGAACACTCGCAGCGGCTCCGCCAATTTCACGACCGGTCCCGGGCAGTTGCTTGGGAACCAGCGATTTGCGTCTGTCATCGAGGTCCCTGAACTGCAGGCTCTGCAACCGTTGCTCCGCCAGCTGCTGCAATCTCCGCCGGTGAAAGCATGATCGAGTTTGTCTGGCCCTGGATGTTCGCAGCGTTGCCGCTGCCGCTGCTGGTACGGCTCTGGCGGCGACACACACAGGCCGAACAACCCGCACTGACGGTGCCTGCACTGGATGCCTATCAGTTCGAGGCAGCGTCGGTGACCGTGCGACGAAGGCGCTCCGGATTGTCACTGGCTCTATTGCTGCTCGCGCTGTCCTGGATTGCGCTGGTGACCGCAGCATCCCGTCCGCAGTGGACGGGCGACCCAGTGGCCCTGCCTGTCACCGGACGTGACCTGATGCTGGCCGTGGACATCTCAGGGAGCATGGGCACTGAAGACATGGAACTTGCCGGCCGCTATGTCGACCGCCTGAGTATCGTCAAACAGGTCATCAACGCCTTCCTGGAACTGCGGGGTGGCGATCGTGTCGGACTGATCCTCTTTGGTACCAACGCCTACCTGCAGGCGCCGCTCACGTTTGATCTGGAAACGGTGCGGACGTTGCTCGCCGAGGCTCCCATCGGCATCGCGGGAGGCAAGACTGCGGTGGGTGACGCCATCGGCCTTGGTGTCAAGCGACTGCGCCAGCGACCGGATGGGGATCGTGTGATGATTCTGCTCACGGATGGTGCCAGCAATGCCGGTGAGGTTGCACCGGTGAAGGCGGCGGAACTGGCGGCCAGCGTCGGTGTGAAGATCTACACGGTCGGAGTGGGTGCCAGCGAGTTGCGAGTCCCCGGATTTTTCGGCCGTCTTGGCAATCGCATCGTCAACCCTTCGGCCGACCTCGACGAAGAAGCGCTGAACAAGGTTGCCGAGATTACCGGGGGGCAGTATTTCAGGGCGGAGAATCCAGCGGAACTGGCAAGGATCTACGCACAGATCGATGCCATGGAACCCGTCGAGCAGGAAGCCGAGCTGTTTCGACCCGTTCAGGCGCTGTTTCCGTGGCCCCTGGGGTGCGGGCTGATACTGCTTGTCTGGACCATGCTCCTGCCCGTTCTGCGCAGAGGTGCACATGCAGATTGAACAGTTGCTTCAGAATCTGCACTTGCTGCGCCCGCTGTGGCTGCTGGCGATGGTGCCCGTTGGCATCCTCTACTGGCTCTGGCTGCGTCGACAACAGATCACCGCACGCTGGCAGCGCAGTGTTGATCCGGAGCTTCTGTCGGTACTGCTCGACGACCAGCGCGGTGCCGCGGACTCACGCGCCCACTGGCCGCTGCTGCTGGTCCTGTTCGCCACGCTGCTCGGTCTGGCGGGTCCCACCTTCGAACGCCTGCCGCAGCCGGTGGAACAGCAGTCCGATGCGCTGGTCATCGCGCTCGACCTGTCACTGTCGATGTATGCACAGGACATTGCACCATCGCGCCTGACACGGGCCAGGCAGAAGATCATCGACGTGCTGCGCGATCGGGAAGAAGGGGTCACCGGTCTGGTTGCCTGGGCCGGCAGTGCACACGCAGTAGCCCCGCTCACTGACGACACCACGACCATCGAAAATCTTCTGGAATCCCTGGAACCCGCCATCATGCCGGTCGCTGGCAGCAGGCCTGCTGCCGCGCTCGAAGTCATCAGTGCCCTGTTCGCCAACGCGCACATCAGCCAGGGTCGCATTCTTTTTGTCACCGATGGAATCGACAATCTCGCCGACATCACCGACTACCGCGATCCACGATTTCCGATTTCCATACTCGGAATCGGCACACCCGAAGGGGCGCCCATTCCTCTGGACTTCGTGGAGCAGCCGGGTCGTTTCCTGACGACGCGGGAAGGTGAGATCATCACTGCCCGACTCGATGAAGAGCGGCTCGCAGAAAGTGCTGAACTGGGTTACGGACAATATGCGCGAGTGGTACTGGGTGATTCCGACCTGGAGATCGTTCTTGGCACATCACTGCCGGATGACGACGAACTGAGCCAGGTTGAACGCGAGTTCGATCTCTGGCACGACCTCGGCTACTGGCTTGCCGTGATCGCGTTGCCGCTCCTGTTGTTCGGCTTTCGCCGTGGTGTGATCGCCGGGCTCACCCTCAGCGTGATGCCCCTCGACAGCCACGCCGGCATCTGGGAAGACCTCTGGCAACGGGATGACCAGCAGGCCCATGCAGCGCTGAACGCAGGTGAACCAGAGCGTGCCGCCACCCTGACCGAGCGAAAGGACTGGCGCGGTGTTGCCGAGTATCGCGCCGGCAACTACTCCTCCGCGGTTGGCTCCTTCACGGGCTTGAGCGATGTCCGCAATACCTACAATCTTGGTACCGCGCTCGCCCGGGCAGGAGATCTGGAGGGTGCAATTTCCGCCTATGACTCGGTGCTGGCGCGCGATCCCGGGCACGAAGACGCGGCCTTCAACAAGGCGCTTCTGGAACAGCAAAAGGAAGCTCAGGAACAAGCCAGCGAACAGGACAGCAACGAACAGCAACAGGACAGCGAAAACCAGAGTGAACAGTCTCGCCAGGGCGACAGCAGTGGCGACAACCAGCAGGGACAGGATTCGGGGGAGCCTGGTGCACAGGACGTCACCCCGCCGGGAAAAGAAGAGCAGAACCAGGCCGAGCAAGGAGAGCCCGGACAGCCGGAAGAGGGAGACAAGGAGCAGCAGGCACAGTCGCGGGACGAACAGGCCGATGCCATGGAGCAGTGGCTGCGACGTGTTCCGGATGATCCTGGTGGACTCCTGCGACGCAAGTTCCAGTACGAAAACCAGCAGCGGCTGCGTGAAGGTGACTACCGGTATCGGCAAGGCGACAAGATATGGTGAAAGTTGCAGTCCTGCTGCTGCTTACCGTCTGCCTGCTGGTGAACATTGGCCCGGTGTCTGCTGCGGTGATCACACAGGCGCAGCCGCGTGAGATCGACGAAATGCAGTCGTTGCAGCTTCAGGTGCGAGTGACGGGGACAGACGATGTCGAGGGTCTTGACCTCACTCCTCTGAATGCCGACTTCGAGGTTCAGGCGACCAGCACACAAAGCCAGCTGCGGGTGGTCAATGGCGAGATCACCAGCTGGGTTGATCTTGTCATCACGCTTCGCCCGAAACGAACCGGCCAACTCACCATTCCCCCGTTGTCGCTGGGCAACGAACGAAGCGATCCGATCTCCATCAACGTTCGGGCGGTGGCATCCAGCCTGCAGAACCAGATTGACCAGCTGGTGTGGTTCGAGATCACCGTCGACCGCAGCGAAGTGTTTGTACAGGCCCAGGTGCGTTACACCCGTCGCCTCTACTACACGTCCGGTGTGCAGATTTACGGTGATCTGCCAGGCGCACCGGTGATCGCTGACGCCGTGGTACTGCCTCTGGGTGAAACTACCCAGGACATCACGATGAAAAACGAGACGCGTTATGGTGTCCTTGAACAACGTTATGCAATCTTTCCAGAACGAAGCGGTTCATTCACCATTCCAGGATTTTCCGTTCAGAGTTCCGTGCGATTGAACGACGTCCGTCGCGGCGTCCAGGTCAAGGCTGCTGACAAGACCATCAACGTACTGCCAATCCCGTCTGCGTGGCCGGTGGAAAAGCCCTGGTTTCCCGCCGCTGACCTTTCGATCCGCGAAACATGGGCCCCGGATGCCAGCACCGTCAACGCGGGTACTTCGTTGCGGCGCACCATCGAGATCGTGGCGATTGGCAATACCGGCTCGTCGATCCCACCTCCCGATACTTCATTGACCAGCCCGCTGATTCGTCGTTACCCCGAAGCTCCGGTGCTCGAAGACGATACCCGAGGCGAGTCCGTCAAAGGCAAGCGCCTGCAGAACGACGGTTTTGTCCCGGCCTGGGGTGGCACCGTCGAGATTCCCGGCGTCGACATCAGCTGGTGGGATACGGAAGAACGCCGTGTCAGGCTGACTCGCCTGCCCCCCCGGCAACTGAACATAGCCGGTGAACAACCACCCGTGACATCAGCTGACGTGACGCCCGGAGAGCAGGCCAATGATCAGTTGGCGACCATCGAAGCCGATGCAGTGGCTGCCACACCCGCACGCTGGTGGCCGGCACTGGCAGCAGCGCTCCTGGCACTTGCGGCAATCCTGGTCGGAAAGTTGTTTCCGCACCAAGGCAACCTGGGTCTTTCCTGGCCTGCCGCGGCACGAAGGGCCATTCGCAACAAGGATCTGCACGGATTGCGGGAGGCCATGATCGAAGGTGCCATGCAGCACCACGCAACCGGGCGAAGTACAGCCCTGGAGCGGCTGGCTGACGAGCCCGAATGGCGCAGGCTCCAGGCAGCAGACCAGCAGCGATTTGCCGAAAGCTCTGGCATCGTGGACCTCGAACAGGCCATGCAGGAGACGCTCGGTCTGGTACGCAGGCTGCTCAAGAACAGGGTCGCAAAAAAAAGCGACATTCTGCCGCCTCTCTACGCACGAGATGGGCGCTGAAAGCTTTCGGAAAAAAGCATCCGGACTGTTTCTGCTCACCTGAGCTTACGCTCGCTCACGACGGATCAGGAGCTGTTGTGCCTGATTTGCGGCCTGACCATCCCTGGTCAGGTCACCAGGCCGCTTCTGGTGCAGACTGGTGACGCAGACCGTTGATGGATCTCACGAGTCAGCCAGACTCTTGGTGACCACCTCGAACACATCCCTGGAGAGGTTCTCCGCACCAGCGATCCGCTCCAGTTCTGCGCGCATGAGCCGTTGCCGGACGGAATCGTAGCGTCGGAACCGCGTCAACTCGGTCGTCAATCGCGAGGCAATCTGCGGATTGAATTCGTTGAGGCGCAATACACGATCGGCGATGAACCGGTATCCAGACCCATCAATGGCGTGGAAAATGCGGAAATTGCGTGCCGCAAAGGCGCTGTACAACGCACGCACCTTGTTCGGGTTGCGGACATCAAACGCAGGGTGTGCTTCGAGTGCCTGCATTCCTTCGAGGCTCGTGAGCCGACTTGCCGCCTGGGCGGAGAACCAGCCGTCAACCACCAGCGCTTCGTTCTTGAAGCGTTCATAGAACTGTTCACAGATTGCTGCACGCAGCTGAGCAGGGAGCGAGTCGCTGGCACAGATTTCCATGAAGGCGGCACGACGATCAGTCAGGTTGTCGGCGGACTCAAATTGCCGGACCAGAAGTGCTTCGACTTCGGCTGCGCTGTCACCAGCCGCCAGATTGACAAGCGCCACATTGGCCAGCGTGCGCTGCGCCATCGCGCCGGCAGCCGGAGAAAAGGGCTGCCGGGCATGGTTGACCTGATAAAGGCTGAGCCACTGTGCACGCAGGATTTTTCCGAGACTGCCGATGAGTCGATCGCGCGCATCGCAGATGGCGTCCACCTGTACGGGAGAAATCGATTCAAAAAGATAGGCTTCGTCCGGACACGCCAGCATGGTGGCCAGCAGGAAGCGTGTATCAGCGTCTGTCGCCGCCAGTGCCTGATCGAGCAGGGTGCGAAACACCTCGACCACTACACCATCGATTTCTCCGGATTCCGTGCGCAGCCGCGAGATCTCGCCCACAAGCAGACTCTGCAACGCATCCCATCTCGCAAATCCATCCGTATCGTGGCGAGCCAGAATCGACAGGGTCGCTGGTGTTCGTGTCATCTCCAGTCGCACCGGCGCCGAGAAACCACGCAACAGACTCGGCACCGCACCCGCTCCGGCACCCTTGATGCGCAGGGTGTGCACCGGCTTGTCGAGATGCACCAGCAGGTCACCACCTCGGCTTTCCGCAACCGCGTCTCCCGTAACCGTCAACCGATTCCAGGGGATTGCACTGCCACCTGCATCCAGCAAACCCATCAGCATGGGTATGTGGAACGGCTCCTTGACGGTTTGGCCCGGCGTTGGCGGACAGCTTTGGGAGAACTTCAACACCAGGTCGGGACCCTCCTCCCTGGCGTCGACATTGACCACCGGCGTACCTGCCTGGGTGTACCAACGCTGAAACTGCGTGAGATCGATATCCGTCTGCGTCTGCATGGCCGCGAGGAAATCGTCGGTAGTCGCAGCCATGCCATCATGCCTGGAAAAATAGGTATCCGAGCCGCGCCGGAACTTTTCCTGTCCGAGCAGCGTTTGCAGCATGCGCACGACCTCCGCGCCCTTTTCGTAGATGGTGACGGTGTAAAAATTGGAGATTTCGATATAGGACGCCGGCCGTACCGGATGCGCGAGCGGACCGGCATCTTCCGCAAACTGGACACTCCGCAGAAACTGCACATCCTCGATCCGTCGTACTGTTCGTGAATTCATGTCCGCGGAAAATTCGGCGTCCCTGAATACCGTGAACCCTTCCTTGAGACTGAGCTGGAACCAGTCGCGGCAGGTCACACGATTGCCCGACCAATTGTGGAAGTACTCGTGCGCAACCACCGCTTCCACCCGTTGATAGGCAACATCAGTGGCCGTGTCGGGGGATGCCAGTACACAGGAGGTGTTGAAAACGTTGAGTCCCTTGTTTTCCATCGCCCCCATGTTGAAATCTTCAACGGCGACGATCATGAAGATGTCGAGATCGTACTCCCTGCCGAACACCTCTTCGTCCCAGCGCATCGAACGCTTCAGCGCATCCATGGCGTAATCACACTGACCGATGTTATGTGGCTCGGAGTAGATGAAGAGCTTCACCTCGCGCCCACTCATGGTGACAAACCGGTCTTCAATGTGGGCGAGATCGCCAGCCACGAGGGCAAACAGGTAGGAAGGTTTCGGGAACGGATCTTCCCAGGTGACGGTCCGGCGCCCATTGGTCACCTGTTCCGCGATGCAATTGCCATTGGCGAGCAGCACGGGATACTGCACAGCGTCGGCTTCGATCGTGGTGGTGAATCGGGCGAGGACGTCTGGCCGATCCTGGTAGTAGGTAATCCGGCGAAAGCCTTCGGCCTCGCACTGCGTGCAGTACATGGTCTTCGACTTGTACAGCCCCATCAGTGCCGTGTTGGTTTCCGGATGAATGCGGTTGACGATGCAGATCTCGGCCAGTTCGCCAGCATCGTGTATCACCAGCCGATCCGGCGTGGCTTCGTATTCGTTGGCATTGAGCGGTACACCATTGACGCTGACAGAATCGAGCTGCAACCCATCACCGTCGAGTTCGAGACTGCCTGCCAGACCCTGCCGTCGTACCTTCAGAGTGCTGCTGACCTTCGTTTCGCCATCGCGGATATCAAACTTCAGGTCAACCTGCTCAGTCCGGTACCGGGGTGGCTGGTAGTCGCTCAGGCGTATGGTTTGCGGTTCGGCTTCTTTCATGATGTTTCCTCTGCCATGACGATCGATTCAAGGCGATCAGGTCAATTGCCACCAATTCCAGGGTCACAGAGGCCGACTCCCCAGGCTGGCCGGACCCTTGGGAGCACCAGCCAACAGGCTGAGCAATCCACCGCTGACAAGCCCGCCCCAGTGTGCCCCATTGGCGACGTGCATGCCAAACGACTCGGTGACGCCGGTACTGAACAGGACCAGGAAAATCAGCATGGAGAGCGACAGTGACGGGTGCATCGCCCAGGCCGGATTCTGCGGATCAAACTTCCGTCTCACCAGAATGTACCCCAACAGGGCATAACCCACCCCGGAAAGCCCGCCAAACAGTGGTCCTGACCCGGTGAGTACCTGTACCAGGTTCGAAAGAACGCCCGTGATGATGACCAGCAGCAAAAAAATGAAAGTGCCCTGTGCTTTTTCGATCCGCCTGCCAAATTCGAAGATCACGGCGGCATTGAACGCGATGTGCATGAACGAAAAATGGATGAACACCGGGGTAAGCCAGCGCCAGGGCTCAAATTCCTGCGCCAAACGGGCCAGCGTGACTTCATTGCCCGCACCGACATTGACGATGAGCATCAGTGCGGAAAGCCCGTTCAACTCGCCGTCAGCGAGCGAAACTACCCACGGAAACACGACAACGGTGATGAAAAGTATCGCTGCCAGACCGGGACACTGCCAGATCCCATTCGCCAGCTCACGCCAGTTGATGCCCAATGCTGCCGGGGGCGCCTCCATCGACCACCTTCTTTCACCCCGCGTCCAGGCCGCATGCAACTGGCACACCACACCCGCAATCCGTTCATCGGCAACCTCAAGGACAACCTGACCCTGCTCCTCGTAGCTGTGCACAGGCACACCGGCATGCCGCAGTGCGGCGACAAAGGCCCCGGTATCCGCTTCGACAGGAAGCACCAGTGCCCGAATCATCGGGAATCCATTAGCAGGCAGCTCGATACGTGGTGGTAGAATTCTAGTCGACCGAATAGTTCAGGAATACTCGCGATGCAGGCAGTGGATCTGGAAGTGCTGCGCAATGTGCGTGATTGGCTCAGGGCGGGTGAAGCCTGCTGGCTGGCAACCGTGGTCGCAACCTGGGGCTCTTCCCCCCGACCGATCGGTTCACTGTTTGCCTGCAACAAAGGCGGGCACGTCGTCGGCTCCCTCTCCGGCGGATGCGTCGAAGATGATCTGCTGGACAAACTGATCCAGGGGGAACTCGCTGCCGACCATCCACAGTTCTTCAAATATGGCATCACCGCGGAGGAGACCGAGCGGCTGGGTCTGCCCTGTGGTGGTCAACTCGACATCATTGTCGAACCGCACGTTCCCGGAATCCGGGCCCAGACCCATTTTGATCTGCTCGCGGGCCAGCTGGAAGCGCGCCACACCGTCGCTCGTGAAGTGGATCTGCGCAGTGGCCACTTCTCAGCCTCTGCCACCGAACGTTTTTCGCCGCTCCAATGGGATGCCAACGACCAGGTTCTGCGGCAGACACTGGGGCCCCGCCTGCAGCTGTTCATCATTGGCGCTGGCATGGTGTCCCAGTATCTGGCGCACATGGCCCAGTCCCTGGATTTCGAGATCACGGTCTGCGATCCACGTGATCATCTGCTCGCGGACTTCCCTGGCAATGGCATTCGCAAGATTGCAGACATGCCGGACGATGCCGTACGTCTTTATGCGCACGATCAGGCATCTGCCATCGTTGCTCTCACGCACGATCCTCGCATCGACGACATGGGCCTGATGGAAGCGCTGAAAACCGATGCGTTCTACATCGGCGCGATGGGTTCAACACGCACCTCGGCAAATCGGCGGGTACGCCTGAAGGCGCTGGATATCACCGACACCGAACTGGCACGATTGCGGGCGCCGATCGGCCTGCCCATCGGTTCCCGTACCCCGCCGGAAATCGCCATTGCGATCCTCGCAGAAATCACCGCCGTCCGGCACGGTCGAGCGGCACAGGCACTGGAAGCTGTCGGTGCACAGGTGAGTGCCGGTTGACCCCCGGACACCCACTGCCACTTCCACTGGTTCCGCAATCAACTCGCCATGCGCAATGAACTCGACATGATTGGTGCAGTCCTGCTGGCCGCTGGCCGCAGCCGGCGATTTGGTGGTGA
Organism: Pseudomonadales bacterium; assembly: GCA_041752315.1. GTDB lineage: Bacteria > Pseudomonadota > Gammaproteobacteria > Pseudomonadales > Azotimanducaceae > SYFY01. The sequence goes on along the minus strand of JBGSHJ010000053.1, from coordinate 34,952 downwards.
CAAACGGCGTCACGTAATGCCCGGAGGTCGGAGCATGATGGCGACGACGGCGAGCCTCTTCCAGGAGGCATTTCCTGAACTGCGCATCGTGGTTTCGCCCCGTGATCGGGACCTGTTGTCGTCGCTTGCAATCAACCTGCGGTCTGCAGATGAACTGATCATTGCCGCAGACGCGGATCTGGGAATGGGACACTCACTGGCTGCCGGTTGTGCCGATCTGCATTGGGACCATACGTTTGTCGGTCTGGCAGACATGCCTTACCTGCAGCCGGCAACACTGCGGGCACTGATTGAGCGCGCGCGCAGCCTCTCGTCCGATGGCATCCTCGTTCCTGTATTCAACGGACGTCGTGGCCATCCGGTGGCCTTCGGTGCCACTCATCTGCCTGCTTTGTGCCAGTTGACTGGCGATCAGGGTGCCCGGGAGATCCTCGGTACGCAGCGGCTCGAACTCTTCGAGGTCGACGACGAAGGCATTCTCGTGGACGTGGATCAGCCGCCACCCAGTCGGGTGGCCCAGTCGAGCTTGGACCGGCACGATCCGTAGAAGCTGTGCCCGATCGGAAACAGCATGCGCAGCGATACCGGGTGTTTGCGGATACACAGCGCGTCACTGGCTGCCAGCTCAAGATGGACCTGTGAATCACAACTGGCCTTGGGCAATGTCGAACGGGCATTCTTGATCACGACCCTGATTGCGGATCCACCAGGCACTACCAGCGGCCGCGACGTGAGCGTATGTGGAAACATCGGCACGATGGCGATTGCATCCAGACTGGGATGCATGATCGGCCCACCGGCCGATAGCGAATAGGCTGTCGACCCGGTTGGGGAGGCGATGATGAGTCCATCGCCGCGCTGGTCATAGACCCATTCCTCGTTGATGTAAACACTGAACTCGAGCATGTGCGACACGCCACCGGCATGAACCACGACGTCGTTGAGCGCCAGCGAAGTGGCGGTCACTGCAGGCCCCCGCATCACTTCGGCCTGCAACAGAAAATGATCTTCCGAGGCAAATTCTCCGTTCAGGACGCGGGTCATTTCGGCATCGATCATATCGGGCGAGATACCGGCCAGAAATCCAAGACCACCACGATTCACGCCAACCACCGGCTTGCCCGCATTGCACAGGTCCCGGGCTACACCAAGCAGGCTGCCATCACCTCCTATCACGACCACGAGATCGCTCTGCAGGCCCAGTTCGGCACGAGGCACGGCGCTCACCCCGGAGTGATTGCCCAGCATGGCGGCAGTGGCCGCTTCGATCACCACACCCACTTTGTTTGCACGCAACGTCGCCAGTACCGCCTGCGTGCTGTCGCGGACCAGATCACTCCCTACCCGTGCTATCACGCCAACGGTCCTGAACATGGTCTGCTCGTGCTCCTGGTTCACCGCATCACTGTCAATCGCCCATCCCGATACTCTGCGGGGCAGAAGCTCTATGGGCTGCTGCGGCTCCTCGCGCACGGTAACAGGTTGTGACAAAAGTGCATCATCGCGCGAGGCCATGCTAGGCTTTCGGATCCTGAAGAAACCGAAGGGCTGACGCCAACAATCGTGGGTGGCCAAAAGTGGGCAGCATGACAATTCCGCCGGAGCACCGTTTTCGCGAAGTCCTTCGCCAGTCGCTTCCCGGCCACAAGACAGAACGACTGAGCAAGCCGGAAGATCTGTGGCCCTTGATGCGCAGTGAAGCCGAACACAAGGCGCTCGAAGAACCGATTCTCGGCAGCTATTTCCACGCCACAATCCTGAATCACCCGACATTCGGCGCAGCGCTCAGCTTCCGCCTGGCCAGCAAGCTTGAGAACCCGATGCTGCCCACCATGCTGATCCGTGACGTCATCAGCCAGGCGATGGCCGCGGATCCATCGATTCTCGCGGCCGCCCAGATCGATGTGGTCGCGACCTACGCCCGTGACCCGGCTTGTGAAGACCTCTCCACCCCGTTCCTGTTTTTCAAGGGTTTCCACGCGCTGCAATCCTATCGGGTCGCGCATTGGCTCTGGCATGAGGGTCGTCAGACACTGGCGCGTTTTTTCCAGAACCAGATCAGTGCCACGCTCGGTGTCGACATCCACCCCGCTGCAAGGATTGGCTCCGGCATCATGCTGGATCATGCAACCGGCATCGTGATCGGCGAAACTGCGGTGATCGAAGACGACGTGTCGATTCTCCATTCCGTCACGCTTGGCGGCACAGGCAAAACCAGCGGTGATCGGCATCCCAAGATCCGGCGTGGTGTATTGCTGGCCGCAGGTGCCAAGATCATTGGCAATATCGAGGTGGGTACCTGCGCAAAGGTTGGAGCGGGCAGCGTCGTACTCGAAGACGTCCCACCCCACACGACGGTCGCTGGTGTGCCTGCCAAGGTGGTTTCTACCCACGCAGCCGATCAGCCGGCGATGGATATGGATCAGTGGTTTGACTGAAGATGAGTGAGCCGGTCTGTCCAACATGCAGCGTTGCCGGTGTTGATCACATCGTTTCCAAGGACAGCAAGGAGCGATCGCTCGCCAAACAGCCCTGGTTCATCATCGTTCACTGCAACCAGTGTGGACATGTCTACAACGTGCTGACAAAACACGTCTTTGCCGAGACCACAGGACCAAGACTGGTGATCCCGAAGCTCTGAACAGGTCAGGCAGGTGCGACGAGCTTCAACTTTGCGCGCGTTATGAACGAGGCCATGACTTCGGCATTCTGTGCACCCGGGATCGGAAATTTGCCTCCCAGGAGAAAACAGGGCACTCCACTGACACCAATGTCCACGGCCCGGTCGAGTTCCGCCTGCACTTGCGCGACTCCACCATCACCGGCCAGATACTCTCGCGTCGATTGTGCATCGAGTCCAACTTCCGCACCCAGTGTGAGCAGGGTTTCAAGGTCGCCAACGTCCTTGCCTTGCTGGAAGTAGGCCTGGAAAAGGATGTCCGCCAGCGCATGCTGGAGCGAGGCACCGCCAACCGTTTCGGCACGCACCATGAGACGATGACCAAGAAAGGTGTTGGGCATTCTGGTGATCGCGGCGAAATTCATGGTGATGCCTTCAGCACCGGCTTCTTCGGTGATCCGGGTCGGCACCTTCCGGCCATCGGTGCCAAACTTTGCCGCGTAGTAGCGCGCGCGATCCACTCCTTCCACTGGCAATCGCGGCGCCAGTTGGTAAGCGCGCCAGTGAACTTCCACGTCTTCACCCACCGGTGACGCCAGTACCCGATCAAGCCTTCTCTTGCCGATGAAGCACCAGGGACAGACGAGGTCGGAAAAGATCTCTATGGTCAGTGGCATGCGGGTGTTCCGTTCGGCGCGCGGAGCGGAAGTATACGCGCATGGCCAGGAGCCTGTCGGACCATCATCAACGGGCCGCGAACGACTGAACATCTGTTGGTCAAAACCGGCGTGCCGGAACTGCCACCGGACTCACGAACGTCCTTCCGGTCCACAACTGCTGGTGCGGGCGTATCGCCTGAAGCACACCGTGGTCCTGGATCTCCTTTGGCGTTGCCGTTGATCCTGAGACAGATGCTTCCTGCCGTTGCAGAGGGCTGAAAATTGCCATCAAGACAAGTATTCTCACTATCGTTGACGTCGTTCCGGCAACGCGGTAACGGTTTGATTTGCAGGCTGTGCTCCGTTTGGGCGTTTGATCGACCACAAGCGGGTAAGGTGTTCGAAGCCCGGCATGCAAGCCACTGGCCTTGAGATGGACGGGAGTGGAAATGGACGCGCTCAATCCCGCCAGTACGGTGATTTCTGCCGGTTTTGGGTGTCTCGTGAGTCTGACGGACCGAACAGTCTGCTTTTGCAGCATACCGTCAGGCGCCGCATATTCGACCAGGGAGTGATCAGGTTTATGGAAATCTCCTGTCCGCGAGCAAGAGTTGGCATCCGCGGTCTGCCAGGTGACGGTTGGTGATGAAGCCTCTGGAGGAAATCGCATCACTGCGCGACGACCGCGATGGGCAGCAGGTTCCCAGGGCATCCGCAGCATCGGCGGTGCACCAGGCAGAACGCCGGGGAGATGGCGCGAGCGCCACTCAGCCCGCTTCGTATGCTCAGGAACGGATGTGGCTTGTCGATCGGCTCCGGCCGGGCAGTGCTGCCTACAACATCGCGTGTGGATGGCGGCTTCGCGGTCATGCAGACATCGGGGCACTCGAGCAGGCCCTCAATGATGTGATGCGCCGACACAGCGCGCTGCGGACCCGATTCCTGGAGACCGACAAAGGATTGTTTCAGGAAGCCGTCCCGGGGCGGTTGAAGGTCGTCGTCTCCGACTTGAGGCAGCTGCCGGTGGCCGCTCGTTCTGCCCGCCGGGAATTGCTGCGGAATCAGGCGGCAGGCTCAGCGTTTGACCTGCGCGAACCTACGCTGCTCCGTGCGTCACTTCTGCAGGTCGCCGATGACGAGTACGACCTCCTCCTGGTCATGCACCATATCGCTTCCGATGGCTGGTCCGTTGGCATTCTGGCCCGGGAACTGGGCCACGCCTACTCCGCACGCGTACACGGCACCGTGCCAAATTGGCCTGAGTTGCCCGTGGATTACGCCGGATTTGCGCACCGGCAACGCGAAAGCATGCAGGGTGAATCCCTCTCCAGGAATCTCAGGTTCTGGCGCGAGCGGCTGCAAGGACTCGTACCGCTCGACATGCCAACGGATTGGCGCCGACCACCGATACAGGGAGATCACGGCGCCAGGGTACTCTTTCAGCTGCCCACCGAACTCGAAGCCCGACTGAAGTCCTTGGCACTCCAACATCGGGTCACTCTTTACATGCTGTTGCTGGCCGCGTTCCAGGTGCTTCTCGCACGCTACAGCGGCCAGGTCGACATCGCCGTCGGTTCACCGGTGTCCGGACGCAATTCAAAGGACACCGAAGGCCTCATCGGTTTTTTCGCCAATACGGTAGTCATGCGCGGAGATCTTTCCGGAAATCCCACCTTCAGCGATCTCCTCGCAAGAACGAGAAATCATGTCCTCGATGCCCTTGACCACCAGGATTTCCCCTTCGAAAAACTGGTGGAAGATCTGCAGTTGGAGCGTGACCTCAGTCGTCACCCGCTGGTTCAGGTAGTCTTCGCCTTGCAGAATGCGCCCTCGTCAGCACTTTCCCTGGAAGGACTGATCTGCGAAAGGGAGACTGTCAGCAACGCCACTTCCAAGTTCGACCTGCTGCTCTCTGTCACACCCGGGGATGACGGGTTGAGCGGATCCATCGAATACGATGTCGACCTGTTCGCTGAAGGAACGATCCAGCTGATGTCCCGGCAACTGGCGGTCCTCCTCACCGCGGTTACCGCAGACCCGACGCAGCCCATCCTGAAGATTCCGCTGCTGTCTTCCGACGAACGTCTTCTGCTGACTCACCGATGGTCCGGTACGCAAATCGACTACCCGCGTGATGCAACGGTACACGGTCTCTTCGAAGCCACGGCAGCCCGGTGTCCGGATGCACAGGCGCTGCTGTCAGACAAGGGTGTGCTGACTTACGCGGAACTGGATCAACAAGCCAATCTGCTCGCGGTTCGACTCCGCAGCCGAGGCGAAATGCACGGCAGCATTGTCGCGTTGCTGCTGGATCGCAGCCCGGAACTGATCGTGGCCATGCTGGCGGTACTGAAATCCGGGGCAATCTACATGCCGCTCGATCCCGGCCATCCCGGCTCGCGCCTGCAGATACAGATCAGGGACTCGGCTGCCCGGCTCGTTGTCACTTCGACAATGCTGCGGGTTCAGTGCATTGACGATGCAGTGGAAATCCTCTGTGTGGATGACGCGGATCTGCCGCAGGATCCACTGGAAACCCGGAGTGTTCCCATCCCCGCCAGTGCTGATTCTCCGGCCGCAATCATGTACACATCGGGTTCGACGGGACAGCCGAAGGGCACCGCAGTTACACACCGGAATATCGTCCGTCTCGTGCGTGGGACGGACTATGTCCCTTTTGGCCCGGACCGGACCTTTCTGTTCAACGCACCGGCCGTGTTTGATGCCTCGACTTTCGAGATATGGGGCGCGCTGCTCAATGGTGGTCGATGCGCGATCATGACCGAACAGAAACCGTCACTGGTGTCCCTCGGACATGCCATCGAAAGGTTCGAGGTGGATACACTCTGGTTGACTGCATCGCTCTTCAACGCGGTCATCGACGAGCGGCCCGCCATGCTCAGTACTGTGTCCTGGCTTGTCACGGGTGGCGAGGCCTTGTCGGTACCCCATGTGCGGCGAGCGCTCGAGTCGCTGCCATCGACGAGGATCGTCAACGGTTATGGGCCTACCGAGACGACCACTTTCGCGTGTTGTCATGCAATTGAGGAAACGTTGTCCGATAACGTCCTCTCCATTCCCATAGGGCGTCCGATTGCCAACACCCGATGTTACGTACTCGATGAGTTCCGCCAGCTGTCACCCATCGGCACTCCCGGTGAACTCTATATTGGTGGGGATGGTGTGGCGTCCGGTTATCTCAACCGGCCCGACCTGACGTCCGAGCGTTTCATCCGAATACCGCTCCACCGCGAGGGCATGCTCTATCGCACCGGGGACCGGGTTCGATGGCGGCATGATGGCACGCTCGAGTTCCTCGGTCGGACCGACGAACAGATCAAGCTCCGGGGCTTTCGCATCGAACCTGGAGAGATCGCCGCGACCATCATGGAACTGCCGGAGGTCCAGCAGGTTCACGTGATGCTGCGCGAGGACCGTCCGGGAGACAGGCGACTGGTCGCCTATCTTGTCGGGGAACACGTCCTGATCGACCACGTCGGCGAGCATCTCGCGCACCGGCTTCCGGAGTTCATGCGACCAGCGTCGTTGGTGCTGCTGCCGGCAATGCCCATCACCGCCACCGGCAAAGTGGATCGTCACGCGCTACCGGCGCCTGAATCGCCGATTGCCCCACGTACAACCAGCCAGGTGCTGCCACGTACACCCACCGAGAACCGGATTCATACCATCTGGAAACACGTCCTCGAACGGGGCGACTTTGGTGTGCACGACAATTTTTTCGCACTGGGGGGTCACTCGCTCCTCGCCGCCCGTGCCACCTTGCGGGCCAGCGAAGCGTTGAATTTCGACATACCGCTGCGAATGCTGTTTGAGCATCCTACGGTTGCACGGCTGTCCGGCCGGTTGGATGAACTGAGCCTGGGCATGGAAGGCGCAGCAGGCACAGAAGTCTCTGAACCGGAAGCCAGTGCCCCGCAAACGACAGACGCCCTGGTCACCATCGTGCGACAGGATCAGGGCCAGGGTTGGGTGCTTTGTGTCGGCGGACACATCCTCGAATCCCTGAAGGCACTCCCCGAAAACATCGGAATTCTCTATCTCGGCAGTGGTGCCTTCGATCCACTGCAATTCCACCGATTTGGCATCAACGGTGCTTTCAGGCGTTACGTGAAGGCCATCCGCCATCTGCACATCACGGGGCCGCTCGTGACCATCGGCTTCAGCTATGGAGGCCTGGTTGCCTATTCACTGGCGGCAAAACTGCGCAAGGTTCATCGCAGCTCCGTCGACTGCGTGCTCCTCGAACCCTCGACACCAACCTCGCGCCTGAAGCCGCTGAGGTTGCTGATCGCCAAGGGTGCCGGTTTTTTCGAGCGAGTGTTCCGGCAAGGCCCGACCGTCCTCGTTGACGCGGTGCGGAAACGGATCCGGAAACCCGTGGAGACAACATCAGCATCCGGTGAGCCAGAACCAGTCTCGGAGGCGGATCGGGAGTGGAATCGCATCAGCCCCCAGTTGATACGCAACGTGAGGCTGTATCGCCCACCGGGAACACCCTCGACCGGTGTGCACCTGCTTGTTGGCAACTACTGGATCGAGCATCAACTCGGCCGGTTCCAAAGACGTTTCACGGCGCACCCGACGGTTCATGCACTGGGTGGCGCGGAACATCACGATGTTGTGGATCGTATCGACTGCATTCAACGCTTCCGTGAACTCATCGTTCGGATCATTCGTGACAGGGCTGCAGAGGCTTCATGACGCGGAACTATCGTGGTTGACGCCCACCAATCGCCGCGACAAATCGCTCAGCGATGCTTGTCGGCCGGGTAATCGCCTGACCGACGACAACCGCCCAGGCGCCGCAGGTCATCGCCGCCGAAGCCTGTTCCGGCGTTTCATAGCGACCTTCGGCAATGACGGGCACTTTCACCCGCTGCACGAGTTTTCCGACCAGGTCGAGATCCGGCCCAACTCCCCCGGTTTGTCCGGGAAGATAACCGGACAGCGTTGTGGCCAAGGCATCCGCGCCCGCATCGACCGCGTAACACGCGTCCTCCACACAGGAAATGTCCGCAAGCACTGGCAGTCGAAGTTCGGTATGTATCCGGTGAATGAGACTCCCCAGTGTTACTCCCTGGGGACGGACGCGTGGTGTGCCATCGACGGCGATGACCACCGCCCCGGCGTGCGCGGCTTCGACAGCTTCCTGGAAGGTGGGCGTGATGGTGACCTGCGAACTCGGGTAACTGTCCTTGACGAGGCCGATGACGGGAAGATCAACACCTTGACAGATTGCCCTGATGTCGTCTGCCCCGTTGGCACGGATTGCCATCGCTCCGCCAAGCGCTGCCGATTCAGCCATCTTCCGCATGAACAGGCTGCCAAACAGGGGATCACGCGCGAATGCCTGACAGGACACAACAAGCCCGCGCAAAATGACCGAACCGAAATCTGCCGGTGCGAGGTTGCTGTCTGCTTCGATCATCCTGCGGTTGCTCGCCTTCGATCCGATACCCGGAGTCTAGACCAACGTGGGGGCTGCCATGTCAGCGATAGCCAGGCGCTTTGAAGAGATCGTCAGGTTGTATCCGGAACGGGAGGCTGTGAAGTCCGGAAATCGCACGCTCTCCTATCGCGAACTCGACCAGCAGGCGAATGAACTCGCGCACCGATTGCGTCAGCAACTCGGCACGGGAGGCGGTTGTGCAGGCCTCCTGCTGGAACACGGTGTCGACCTTGCGGCAGGGGCCATGGCATGTCTCAAGGCCGGGTGCATGCACGTCCCCCTCGACCTCAACAATCCCCCGAACCGTCAGGCAGACATTCTTGAAGACGCGCAGGCCTGTGTCGTCGTGCGGATGAGATCCACACCCGGACTCGGCGTCGACGGAATTCGCGAGGTGGTTGTCGATGACCGAGCGTTGGACCCTCTCCCGATTGCAGGCACAGGATCCCGGACAAGTCCCGAGATTGCATTCCTCCTGTACACCTCAGGTTCAACCGGTCGACCCAAGGGCGTGATCTACCAGCACGATGACATCGTGGCCCGAATTGCAGATTACAACCGGTTTGCAGTCGGTCCAGGCGACCGAATCACGGCCCTCGGCGCCGGTGGCATGAACATGTACCGCGCATTGCTCACAGGGGCGACACTGGTGGCGCTGAATCTCCGGGAGTTCGATGTGGATGACCTCCCTCGATGGCTTGCTGACGAAGGCATCACCATCTATCACTCGGTGCCCACTGTGCTGCGGGGGGTCCTGAGGGGAATGCTGTCCGGCTCCGCCTGCAGGCTCGAACTGCCTTCCCTGCGGCTCGTGAACATCACCGGTGAAACACTGCTGTCGACCGATGTGGAACAGTTTCGACGTTGTTTTCCGCACTCCTGTGTGCTCGTCAATGGCCTCGGAACCACGGAAGCCGGAACTTTCCGGGAACACCGTATTGACCGGGAAACGCTGGTTGCGGAAGGGGTTGTACCCGCAGGTCATGCCATCGAAGGCCTGGATGTGATGCTGCTCGATCACGCAGGGCACCCCGTAACACAAGGTGCGATCGGCGAGATTGTGGTCACGGGCAAACACCTGTCGGCAGGGTATTGGCGACAACCGGACCTGACTGCAGAACGTTTTTTCGTCGATGTGCATGATCCTGCACGCAGGGGATACCGGACCGGAGATCTTGGGCGCCTGCTTCCCGACGGTTCACTCATGCATCTGGGCCGCGAAGATTTCCAGGTCAAGATACGTGGCCATCGTGTGGACGTCGGCGAAGTGGAAGTCACCTGCCGCAAGCTCCCTCTTGTCCGCGACGTCGCCGTTGTCGGTCGCCCGGACTCCAGGGGTGTCCTTCGCCTGTACGCTTTTCTGGTCCTGGAACCTGGTGCTTCGATGGATCTGGCCAGCCTGCTGGCCTTCCTGCGTGACCGCCTGCCGGAATACATGGTGCCAAGTGGAATCAGGTTCCTCGAAAAACTGCCGGTGACTCCGAATGGCAAGGTCGACCGACTGGCGTTGCCGGAACTGCCGGACGCCGACCCGGAGTCCTTCGACCCGTCGGAAGTGACGTCCGCAAGTGGCGATCTCGAAGCCGTCCTGCAGGCGATCTGGCAGGAAGTTCTGCAGGTTCGGACGATATCGGTTGACGACGACTTCTTTGGGCTGGGAGGAGACTCGCTGAGCGCTGCGCGCATCGCCAGCAGGGTCTACTCCGCGTTGGCCATCGACTTGCCCGGAAGTGCGGTCTTCAAGGCGCCAACGATCAGGGAGCTGTCGCTGCGCATTGATGCACTTCGACAATCCGGCACCGCAACGGCGCCCTGATTCCGGGTTCGCAAGCAGATTCCTTCTGCGCCGACTTCGACATTGGAGACACGGGCAGCATGGCCTCGATGGCACAAGATGCGATCCTTTTGCACAACGCCATGCGGGCAGCCCTTCCCCATCGTGTATGCCGTCTGGCGCCCTCTCTGCAGGCGTGGCCCATCAACCAACTGAGGTATCCTTCGTTCATGCCCGCCACCCGGAACGAATGACCCTGACTTCAGATGATGCATGACGTCACCCTGATCGCCACAGTGTCAGCCGCTTTTGGACTGGCCATGATCCTCGGCTTCATCGCCGCCCGCCTGCGGATGCCACCCCTGATCGGCTACCTGCTCGCGGGCATCCTCATCGGGCCGGCCACACCAGGGTTTGTGGCCGACATAGGCCTCGCCAGTCAACTGGCCGAGATCGGCGTGATGCTGCTCATGTTCGGTGTCGGACTGCACTTCTCTCTTGATGACCTGATGGCGGTAAAGCGGATCGCCGTCCCGGGAGCCATCGTCCAGATCATCGTTGCGGTCCTGCTTGGCATGGGAACTGCCTCGCTGTGGGGATGGGACATGGGCGCTTCCGTGGTGTTTGGACTCTGCCTGTCGGTTGCCAGCACTGTCGTCCTCCTGCGTGCGCTCGAAGCCAAGAATCTGTTGAAGTCGATCAACGGCCAGATCGCAGTCGGCTGGCTCATCGTCGAAGACCTGGTCATGGTGCTGGTGCTGGTGCTGCTGCCAGCGCTGGCAGGTGTGCTAGCGGCCACAGCTGCCACGCCGGAATCCGCTTTGGCTTCGGAGATCTGGGTGACCATAGGCTGGACGCTGGTCAAGGTCTCCGCCTTCATCCTGCTGATGCTCATCGTTGGCAAACGGCTACTGCCCCGCCTGCTCTGGTGGGTTGCACGTACGGGATCGCAGGAACTGTTCACGCTGAGCGTGATTGCCATTGCCCTGGGTGTCGCCTTTGGCGCCGGAAAACTGTTCGATGTGTCGTTTGCACTGGGTGCGTTTTTCGCCGGCATGATGATGCGTGAGTCGGAGTTCAGCCACCGGGCCGCAGACGAATCGCTGCCACTGAGAGATGCGTTTGCCGTACTGTTTTTTGTCTCGGTCGGCATGCTCTTCGATCCATCGGTGATCTGGAACGACCCTGTCAAGCTCCTGATCGTGGTTGCCATCATCATGGTCGGCAAGACCGTCGCCGCTGTCGCGCTCGTGCTGCTCTTCCGCTATCCGCTCAACACGGCGCTCACCGTCGGGGCCAGCCTCGCCCAGATCGGCGAGTTTTCGTTCATTCTGGCAGGCCTCGGCGTGTCGCTGGGTTTGTTGCCACTCGAGGGGCAGAGCCTCGTACTCGCAGGTGCCTTGCTCTCCATCGCCGCCAATTCACTGCTTTTTGCAGCCATCGAGCCGCTGCAGGTCTGGATCCGCAACCGCTCTGAAATAGCGCGCCGTGTTGAACGGCCCGACGACCCACTGGCGCAGTTGCCCATGTCCACGGATCTGCGATTGCTCACCGGGCAGGTGGTTCTGGTCGGTTATGGCAGGGTTGGCAAGCGCATCGGCGAATCACTGAAAAAACAGAAAGTCGCCTTCGTCGTCGCCGAGCAGAACCGAGAGATCTTCGACGCGTTGCGACAGGAAGGGATTCCGGCAGTATCAGGCGACGCATCCATACCGGACGTCCTCATTCAGGCTCATGTTGCTCGCGCAGCCATGCTGGTGATTGCCGTTCCGGACATGGTGGATGTCCGCAAGATGGTGGATATCGCCAGAACGCTGAACCCGTCCATTGCCGTGGTGTTGCGAACCAACAGCGATGACGAAGCTGCGCTGTTTGCAGACGAGGCGCTGGGCAAGGTGTTTGTCGGCGAACATGAACTGGCGCGCGGCATGACCGGCCATATCCTGGAGGTTCTCGGCAGACCCGGTTGATTCCGGGCTGACGAAGTCCCGCTCCGATGGAGAACCAGGCAACGCATCCTGAAACCTGCTCCACGGGATTCGCCGCCGGACTTGCAAGCCTGGCGGCAATCCACCAAGGTTGCCGCCATCATCAGACAGGAATCTTCCATGCGGGTAGGCCTCGTTACCGGACTGAGAACCGTCGACATTCGCGACATGCCGGAGCCCACACCAGAGCCTGGCAAGGCGGTCGTCGAAATCGGCTTTTGCGGAATCTGTGGCACCGATGTTCACGCCTATCTTTCCGGCCAGCCGTACAACCCGGCTATCTGTGGTCACGAATGGTCAGGCACGGTGCGGGCGGTGGGTGCCGGGGTATCGCACGTGCGCGAAGGTGATCGTGTCGCCATTGGTGTCGCTACCGCGTGTGGTCAGTGTGGTTCATGCCGGCACGGTGACGCCTCCCACTGCGAACTGGCCTTTCTCGGCGCCATTGGCGCCGGTCCCATGGCCGCACCTCATGGTGGCTTTGCGACTGCGATCTGTTTTGACGCCGGACGCCTCTATCACGTACCAAAGTCCATCAATGATGCGGATGCGGCTATTCTTGAACCGGCTACCGTCGCGGTTCATGCACTGCGCCGGACACCAATCCGGCTGGGTGACTCCGCCGTAATCATTGGCGGCGGCCCAATCGGCCTGCTCACCCTGCAGGCGGCCAGGGCTGCCGGTGCCGGAACGGTCGTCCTGATCGAACCAGAACGCAGTCGTCGCGAACTCGGCATCGAATTGGGCGCGGACCTTGGCATCGATCCAAAAACCGAAGATAGCGCAGCGCGCCTGGGCGCTCTGTTGGGTACCGGCGGACCAGACATCGTCTTTGAATGTGCGGGGATCCCGCAAACCATCCAGCAGGCCGTGTCCATGGTCCGGCGTGGAGGCGTGGTCAGCCTGGTAGGAGTAGCCAGCCATCCGGCGCAGATCATGCCCGCAGAGTGGTTGATCAAGGAAGTCCGACTGACCAGTTCCATCGCCTACGTTCATGAAGATTTCGAGATTGCCAAGGATCTGGTGGCCACCGGTCGCATCAATGTCTCGAAACTGCACACGTCAACGTCTTCGCTGACCGACATCGGCAGTGCTTTCGACAAGCTTGCGGATAACCCGCGTGAAGTGAAGATACTGATTGACCCAAGGGCCTGAAGACACCAGCGAACCCGCAAACATCACCCGCTCCGGAGCCGAACCCGTTGACTACGCATCGAGCAGATTCCATGCGCCTCTATGGTCCCCATGCGGCGGCCATTGCCACGATCATGGGCTCGCTGCTGGCAGGCATCGTTCTGGCCTGGATCAACTATCGGGTGCTCGGCCGGCCGGATCTGGCCCGTCGGGTCGCCTGGATAGGCATCGTTGTGCAGGTCTTTCTGCTGCTTGTTTTTTCGCTGCTGCCACCCAGCCCGCTGGCGATGTTCGGGTTGCCGCTGGTGCAGGTGATGATCGCCTATGGCGGTATGGCCTTCCTGCAGGGTCGGACCATTGACTGGCACCTGCAGGCCGGTGCCACCCTGCATTCGTCCTGGCGCGCGGCGGGCATGGGGATTGCCGTCGGATTGGTGGTGTTTTTTGCGGCGGTGGTTGTGATTGGCGTACTGGTTTCAGCCGGTGTGATCACGCCACCCCAACCTGCGGTGGCACCGGTTGTTCCCTCGGCCAGCGCGCCTGCCCTGTGAATCCCCGAGTGAATCGACAGACGATACACGGCTGACCACCGTGGGAACCGGGCAGTCACCGCCCGTCGAGCAGACGATCCTGCAATCGCCGGTTCCGATCCTGCTCATGCCGGAGCGCGGCTCGCAGACGCTGGGTCTCCTCCTGCGCATCACGCAGCTTGTCACGCAGCACCGTCAGTTCATGCCGAAGGGAATCCGTCGAAACGGCAGACGGTGTGAACTCCGCGAACACACCCGGACCCGCGACCTTGGAAGGAACATCGGCGGCGGCTCGCGATGGAGCCCTTCGAGGTAACAGGCCGCTGGTGTTGTGCATCACGGCGTGCTGGATCTTCTGCAGCGGTTCATTGTTCTGGGTGGTCCAGAGCTGCCTGGCATGCCAGGGCACCGGGCACTGTGAACGACTGGCCAGACGTATGGGGCCATGGCCGAGGTCAGGACCAGAACCAGCATGCTGAAGCAGGTGTTTGAGCGGCAGATTGAATGGGGTAACGAGGCCGCCCTGTGCGTCCAGCTCGAGCTGGAACAGCACCATGCCACGAACAACGAGCTCATCGCCAATACCGGCGTAAACCGCTTTGACCAGGCGTCCGGCCAGCGTGGTCAGCGTGGCTGCGCCGTTCTGGACGGCTTCAAATTCTCCATACGGCATCTCGACCTGGATCTCGAGATCGTCGGTGAGAAAAAACAGCAATTCCTGGAGATCGTCGACGTCGGACATCAAGGGACTTTCCCGAACCCGCCGCAGCAGACAGGCGAGTCGAACCAGCAGACCAGTTGTGAAGCGGGAAGTCTAGCAACCCACTTGTGCAGCGGTGTGCGACAGGTCTCACTCTCTCAAGCCACAAGCTGGAAGAGACAGTGCCCGGTGAAGGAACCGCCGCGAAAGCCTTGCGGCGTCGGCTCAGGCCGTACGCAGATCGTCGGGAAAATCGGCCAGTCGATGCAGGTCATTGAGGTGGAAGGCTGCCCGCTTTGCACCGCGAGCGGGTCGCCGGGCTTCTGCATAGACCATCTTGTCGCCTCGAATATCGACCACGTCGACGATGACATAGTCCAGATCACTCAGCTTGAACGACTTGCCCAACAACTCCTGCACGACTGCTTCCTTAATCTCTGTGCGGTCCCCGAATCATAGATCGGGTTCACATATCTGCCAGCCGGAAGTTGTGGGCAAAACGAAAGGCCGGTTTTTCATGTTGTCGGAAAGCACTTACAAAACCTGTGACAGGTCCGCGCACGGGTGGACAACTGATTCGGGCGCCGCGTCCCGATCGCAGGGTCGCTGATGTACGACATGATCGCAGCCCTTGACTGCCTGCCTGGGGGTAACTCCAGACCCGATCTGGCCGGTGCCCACCGCACTTGCAACAAGCTGGTGCCACGCTGAAGGGTTTTCGACGATGCCACTCCCCGCCCGCACCACCGTTTGCTGCCGCTCAGACTCCTCCGCCGAACCGTCCCTGAGTTCCCCGGACTAACGATCGAACAGTTTTTCCAGCCCGGTACCTGACAGGAGGCCGTCAACAAATCGACGGTCTTCACCATCCAGCCGCGCATGCGAATGTCGCAGCCACTGCAGGCACCTGGCCTGGTATGGAAAGGTCTGCTGCTCCCAGCGGGCGCCATCGATGGTCGTCACGAAGGTCTTTGCGCCCTGGTCCAGTGCAGCCGCGTTGGCCAGCAGGACTGGCACGTACACCCTGCCGATCTCCTCCAGGAACGGATGCAGGGCAACCCCCACTTCCTCGCGGCCGAGCCAGTCGTCCGCTGCCGGCTGGAGACCGGAAAGATCTTCGACCAAGCTGCACCAGGCATACACACGTGGTGCCAGCCGGAATGTCTCGGCCATCGGCGTGGGATCAAACATTGCCAGCTGGGTGAGCTGCCCGAACAGACCGAAGTCGGCACTGGAGGGACGGTCGCCAAAACAGTAGGGGCTCGCATTCATGCGCTCGGCAAAGAGCGAAAGAAAGCGTCGATAGCTGGCTTCGATGATCGGCGCCGTAACGCTGTTGCTGCCCACCACGTACAGGCGACTGATCTGGCGATCCCTGATGAACTGACTGCGTGGCGCCAGTTCGTCCTCGCTCACGGTCAGATCTCGCCAGCGTGGCAGGATCTGGCCAGCCCGCTCGATGTCGGCCGCATAAAACCAGCGATAGTGGAACATGGCCTTGGTCAGCCATTCATCGGCATAGTCTTCGATCAGTTCATCGAGAAAAGCCAGCGCAGGGTCGTCAGGAATCACGGAGCGGGCGCTGAAGCGATGTTCCAGATCACGAATGATGGGTGTCGAGTCCACCATCGCCTGATCTTCGCCTGGAAACCAGATCGTCGGCAGGAGTTCGACCTTGGGTCTGGGGAGCGAATTGACTTGCGCATCGCCTGCCATGATCAGCCGGTACGGAATATGCCGGTAACGCATCAACGACAACATCTTGCGCGTGTAGGGTGAACCGGGTGCACCCCTGATGATCAATGCTTCATTCATGCGCATGGCCTTCCGCCGATAACGTGTTCTGCCTACCATTGTAGTGTGAGAATTCCGGCATCCAAAGGACTACGCCATGCAAATTCCCTCCTGGCTGGATGAACTGCCCCGTGTTGAGCTTGGCCATCTGCCGACTGCGCTCGAACCGTTGACACGCTTGTCGAGGGAACTCGGCGGCCCTCGCATCTGGGTGAAACGCGACGATTGCACGGGCCTCGCCACGGGCGGCAACAAGACCCGAAAGCTCGAGTACCTGCTGGCCGAAGCCCGGTCACAGTCGGCAACCGACGTGATCACCTTTGGCGCGGTCCAGTCCAATCACGCCCGCCAGACCGCGGCTGCCTGCGCGCGACTCGGTCTCACCTGTCACCTGGTACTCACCGAGCAGGTGGCCTGGAAACATCGTGCCTACGCCACATCCGGCAACGTCCTGCTGGACCAGCTGCTGGGTGCCCGGGTGCATATCATGCCAACTGCCGCCGCGGCGGACTTCACGCAGACACTGCGCACGACGCTTGCAGCCGAGGGGAGGCACGCTTACCTGATTCCTGCTGGTGGTTCGAATGCCACCGGTGCGCTCGGCTACGTGCGGTGTGCTGCCGAACTGATGATCGAATGCAAACAGCTGGAAATTTCACCAAACCACGTCGTGCATGCAAGCTCCAGTGCCGGTACCCAGGCCGGTCTGGTGTACGGATTTGCCCGCCTCGGGGTTGACATGACGGTCCACGGGATCAATGTGTATCACGAAAGGCTGTCCGACCTGGATTCGCGTATTCGGAAGATTGTCGATGACCTTGCGGCGCGACATGGACAGGTCGAGGCCCGGCCGATCCAGCTGACCGACCGTTACCGGGGCAAGGGTTATGGATTCCCGACCGACGCCACCATCGACGCGATCCGCCTGCTGGCTCGCCTGGAAGGCCTGATCTTCGATCCTGTCTATAGTGGCAAGGCGGCCAGTGCGCTCATCGACATGGTCAGCGTGGGTCAGTTTGGCAGTGTGGATGACGTGATCCTGATTCACACCGGAGGCGTTGCGAGCCTCGCGGTCTACGACACCGCTTTCACGAGCTGATCCCAGTCCTGCAGGACATTCAGTCGGGTCAGTTCCTTGCGGAACCAGGGAGTGAACACATCCGGGGTGCGTTCAAGCATCAAGACCAGTTCAGCTTTCGTCACCCACTGCACACCCATCACCTCGACACGATCCACGCTCAGGTCGCCATCATGCCTGGCGATGAATGCCTGCTGGATCTCGGCATCCACACCACCAGGCCACGCCAGCGAATCGGCATGCACATCGCCGATCGGCTGCAACAACAGATCGGTCAATCCCAGTTCCTCGGACATTCCCCGCCGCATGCCACGCAACCAGGATTCCCCGCTGTGCAGATGTTCACCGCATGCGTAGTCCCAGCACCCTGCGTAGAGATCCTTGTCAGCTGCCCGGCGCTGCAGCAGCATCCTGCCTGCCGTATCGAACAGCAGGGCATGGACGGAGCGGTGCCAGAGTCCTCGACGGTGCACTTCCTGACGCGGTACCTGCCCGAGACATGCACCGTTGCCTGCAAAGACGTCGAAATACTCCATGCACGCCTCCGTCTCCATTGGTAGGCTTGGGACCCAAGGGAACCATCAGGAAATCAATCGTGGTCGAAAAACGTACCGTACACACCTATTGCCGTATTTGCGAACCCACCTGTGCCCTGATCGCCGAGGTTGATGAGCAGCAGCAGATCACGCTGCGACCGGACAAGTCACATCCCGTTCACCAGGGTTTTGCCTGCCACAAGGGGCTCAACTTCACGGAAATCCACAACGATCCGGACCGCCTGAATCATCCCCTCGCCCGTCGCGGTGGAAAAGACACTGTTGCGGCATTCGAGCAACTTGACTGGACCTCGGCCGTTTCGCAGATCGCGGTGCGCATCAACGATATTCGCGCCCGCCACGGCGACGACGTGTTCGGCATGTATACCGGCAACCCCAGCGCATTCAATGCCACCGCGCGCGAAGGCGCGAGGCGGTTTGCCGGCGAAGTGGGCGTACGTTACGCCTTCGGATCTGGCACCCAGGACTGTACCAACAAGTTTGCAGCCTCGGAGCGCGTATTCGGCACCGCAAACCTGCATCCGATCCCCGACTTCGCGCACACCAGCTACTTTTTGTCGATCGGCAGCAACCCGCGCATCTCGCACATGAGCTTTGTCCACACCACCGATCCAATGGGCAAGCTGCGCAGCATCGTGAAACGCGGCGGCAAGGTGGTCCATATCAATCCACGGCGAATCGAATCCGCGACACCGGCCACTGGCGAAGTGGTGCTGATCAAACCGGATACCGATCTGTACTTTCTCGCCGCGCTGATCCATGAAATGGTGGCCAACCGCTGGCATGACGACGCGTTCCTGCGTGCACACGGCAGCCACGTCGACGAGATGCTGGACTTTGTATCGCATTATCCGGCCGAGCGTGTGGCCGATGTCACCGGCATTGACGCGGTCACCATCCGAACCATTGCCCGGGAATTTGCGAGCGCCGATGGCGCAAGCGTGCACTGTTCGACCGGCGTCAACATGGGCCGTCAGGGCACGCTCGCCTATTGGCTGGTTCAGATGCTGTCGCTGGTCTCCGGCAACCTCGGCCAGCGCGGTGGCAATCTCTATTCACCGGGTTACTTTGCCGCAGCGACGGTGGGCAAGCCAAAGGGTACGGACCCGTTTTTTGACACCGAATTCGGGCGATTGCGAACCATCACCGGCAGTCTGCCTGGCAACCTGCTCGCCGACTACATCGAATCAGGCAAGGTAAAGGCACTGTTCTGCATGTCGGGCAATCCCGTGCTGTCCATGGGAGGTGAATCACGACTTCGTCGCGCACTGGCCAAACTCGATCTTCTGGTGGTGATCGACATCTACCCCAATGCCACCTCTGCGCTGGCTGACTTCGTGCTGCCAGCGACCGACTGGCTGGAGCGCGAAGACGTGAACGCCATATCCGTCGGCTTTCATCCCGAGCCCTATGTGCAGTACACCCCGGCGGTGGTCGCACCCACCCTCGAGCGCAAACCCGAGTGGTGGATCTACAGCAAGCTGGCTGCCGCCATCGGAGGAGCGGATATCACCTCCAGCACCACGTTCAATCCCTTGTCACGTGTGGATCGGCAGCTCACGTCGGCTGGTTTGTCACTGGAGGAACTCAAGGCCATGCCTGGGCATGTCCTTCGGCTGCCTGATCCACAACCGGAACAGCTTTATGCCCTTGGCGTGCAGACCGGCGACAAACAAGTCGACTGCTGCCCTGCCCTGTTTGCACTGGACCTTGCTCACGCCGAAACCCTGTTCAATGAACTGGTTGCCGAAGACAGCAACCAGCTGAAACTGATTACCCTGCGCACCAATTACATGGTCAACAGCTGGTACCACAACGCGCCGTCGCTCAAGCGTGATAACGCACTGGACAATCCACTGCACATGAACCCCCTGGATGCCGCACGACTCCATCTGCAGGATGGCGCAGAAATCCGCGTCAGCAATCAGTACGGCAGTGTCATCGCCTCGCTGAGGCTCGACGAAACACTGCGCGCGGGCGTGGTCGCCATGACCCATGGCTGGGGTCACGGCAACAACAAGCAGTTGCGGGTCGCCCACAATCACCCCGGTGTGAACGTCAATGAGCTTCTGCCAACGGGTGTGGGAAGCTTCGAGCGTCTCAGCAATCAATCACACATGACGGGTATTGCAGTCGAGGTCGCACTGGCGGGTTGACGTACCAGCAAACCCGGCAAGGAGGCCGGGTTTCAGAGAGGGCGTTCGGTGCCGGGTTTTGCGTCGATCCACGAGAAGCCGCGCCTCCAGATGCGTTCGGCCAGGGTCAGCCAGGCTGGTTTGCCAAGTTTGACAGGATGCCGGGCTGCGAACCTGCCGCTGTCATCACAGGCCGATACACGAAGGTTCAGGGCGATAGTGAATTGTCCTTGGGTTTTTCGTGTAAAAACGGTTCCGATGCCCCGCCGGAACAAACGGACCGTCGCCACCGATGTCTTCCATGATGAGCCCACCGACCAAGTGCCCTGTCTCCGAACTGCTTTTTCAACAATCGTATGCACGCTGCACGGGTGGCGTTCGTCGTGTGGACATCCGGACCAACGGGATGATCGTGTCCCTCGGCTGACCAAACCTGCGTCAGAAAGATGACCGTCGAGTCCCCACTGGGGTGCCTTGGCGCCATGGCGGCCATGGTCGGTTGGAATGAGCCGGTCAGTCGAAGCGCACGAAAGAATCCCCGGACCCGGGCAAGGGTCCCTGCCTCGCTGCGCAGAGCCCGCCAGGCGTCCGGCCAATGCGGATCATTTCCGTAGACCTCGTAATTCAGGCCCAGCGGAACAATGCGCTTTGCGTGCTGGTAGCCGGACACGTGTTCCGGCGCGTAACTGCGCTTGAAATAATGGTCACAACGCGCAAGCAACCCGGCATCGATTTCCGGTCCATCGAGGACGTCGTAGTACAACTTCAGGCCATCGACATCAGCCTGTACTCCGGTGCCCCCGGCACGCTGGGACAGCCGAATCCGTCCCTGCCGGGCAAGCAGGGAAAAACCGGTAAGAATCTGGGAATAGTGGCCAGTAAAAGTCCGTGAACCAACTGGACCGATGGACAGTTGAACGTGCAAGGTCGATGGCCAGAAAAACTCCGTCGATATTAATGAAGACGGCTGCAAATGGCAGAATGGCGCAGGTGAAACGTGACGCTGTGCCGTTCCACCCCGGCGTCATGTCAGTTGATTGCGACACCGCTCACGTGTCGCAATGCGTAAACTGCACAATGTCCGAACGACATCCGACGCCAGGTCAATACCCGAATTTCGCAGGAGTGTGAGTGGACATGTCCACATCGCTTGAGAACCAGGCACTGGCGCAGCGCGTTGCCGAACTGGAGACTCGTGAGGCACGGACTCGTGCAGAGCTGGCAGCCGCCAACCGGCGGGAGGTGGCACTGGCGGATATCACCCGCCGCGTCTGCGAACATACTTTCGCGCTGGATGCCATCCTTGCGCTGATCGTGGAGGCGGCGTGCAGTCTGACCGATGCCGACGAGGCAAGGGCCTGGCTGTTGGACGGTGAACAACTGATCGCAGGCCCGGGAGCCACAGGCATCGATGCCGGGATAGCCAGTCTGCCCTCCGGATTTGCCGTCCGTCTGGACGGTCCATCGCCCGCTGCACAGGCGGTGCGAGATCGCGCCTCGATTGTCCTCAACGATACGCCGGATCCATCAGCCCCTCTGGAGGCAGCAGGACCATCCGCAGTGCGCTCGGTAATGACAGCCCCGATGGGTCGCATTTCACCTGTCGGCGCGATAGGCGTCAGTCGGGCGGCAGTCTGCCCGTTCAACACCGGTGAACTTGCGATACTCGAGACATTGGCGGCCCTCGCTGCCAATGCCATCGAAAACAACCGAACACGCCGGAGTCTCGCGGCTGGCCAGGAGCGCGAAGAAGCCGTGGCGTCGGTGTTGCAGGCTATCAACCGTTCCACTGCAAATCTGTCCCAGGTACTCGACCTGCTGGCGGAAAAAGCGGTGCGGCTGCTCGACGGCCGCGGTTCGGTGATCTGGTTCCAGCGCGGGGATGAGTTCGAACCGGTCGGCGCGTTTTCCCTTGCCGTCCCGAATATGCGCGAACTGCTGACAGGTCGCCAGATCACGACAGAACACCCGGCAAACACGGCCATGCGCGAGAAGCGTATCGCCGTGCTCCACGTCACACGTGAAGGCCCCCGTTTCGCCGGAATCGACGACGCCCTCGAACAGTTTGGCGAACACACCGTGTTATTTGTGCCGCTGATCGGAGATGACTCCTCGATTGGTGTGCTGACGGTTGAACGCGCGGGGGTGGTGACGTTCAGCGACCACGACATCAACCTGATGACGGTGTTTGCGGACCAGGCCGCCATCGCCGTCCAGAACGCCAGGATGTTCGGCGAGCTCCAGCAGCGCAACAAGGAGATCAACGCAGCACTCGAACTGCAGACCGCCATTGCAGAGGTGCTCGAAGTCATCGCCAGCGCTCCGGAAGACCTCGATGCCGTATTACCCCGACTCGCCAGCGCGGCGGCGACACTCTGTGAAGCAGACAGCGTGATTGTGTCCCATGGAACGGAAGATGGGCGGCGGGTGTGGGTGTCGGGAATCGGATTCGCCTCGCTTGATGGCCTGCCAAGTGCCGACATCAGCGAACGGGTTCCTGGTGGCATGGCGTTTTTGACCGGCAAACCGGTGCGTTTTGCCGGGACACTCGACGAAGTCGCCGAGGTTTTCCCCAAGGTCGCACATGAACAGCAAAAACGGGGCCGCAGTGCCTCGGCCTATTCCGTACTGGCAGTTCCGCTGCCGGGCAGCGAAGGTCCGGTCGGTGCAATCGTCGTCTCGCGCAATACGGCGATTCCGTTTGTGGACCGGCATGTTTCCATTCTCGAGACTTTTGCCAACCAGGCGGTGATCGCCATCGAAAACGCCCGGCTGATCCGGGAGCTGCGGGAGCGCAACCGGGAAATCAGCGAGAACCTCGATACGCGGCGAGTGATGGGCGAAGTGCTGTCGATTGTTGCCAGCACACCTACCAAACTTGAAGCCACGATACCGGCCATAGCGAATGCTGTCATACAGTTGTGTGATGCCGATGCAGCCACCGTGCACTGGATCGATGGTGAACAGCTGCACATGTTCAATGGTGCCGTGCTGACGACGTCGCCCCTGACCGCAGAGTGGGCAAAGACGTCGATGGCGACAATGGTCGCGCTGGAGGAGCGGGTTATTGAAAGTACGGGATTGGTGGCAGACCTGGCTAAAATCTACCCTTACACCGCTGGCGTTCTCGACTCCAGGGGGGCCGTGGAATACGGGATGCTGGGCATCCCGATGAGAGGTCGCGACGGCGCGTTGGGCGCATTGACCGCAGTGCGCTTCAGGGCCGTCCGATATGGCGAACGCCATCAGGCGGTATTGGCGGCGCTCGCCACGCAGGCGGTGGTGGCCGTCGAAAACTCGAAACTGTTCAACCAGCTCAGGACAAAAACCGAAGAACTTGAAGTGGCCTCCCGCCACAAGAGCGAGTTCCTTGCCAACATGTCCCATGAGTTGCGCACACCGCTGAACGCCATCATCGGGTACTCGGAACTGCTGCAGGAAGAATGCCAAGACCTCGGCCAGGAAGACCTCCTGCCTGATCTGGGCAAGATCCAGACGGCAGGCAAACACCTGCTCACCCTCATCAGCGGCATTCTCGACCTCTCCAAGGTTGAAGCGGGCCGCATGACGATGTTCCTGGAAGACTTCGACATCGCCACGCTGGTCCGGGATGCGGACGGCATTGTGCGACCACTTGTTGAAAAGAACCGGAACACCTTCGTGATCGACATTCCCGATGACATTGGCGTCATGCACGCCGACCTCGTCAAGGTCCGGCAGGTGCTGTTCAACCTGCTGTCGAACTCGGCGAAGTTCACCGAAGGTGGCACGATTACCCTCACCGTTCGAAAACCAGCTGCCGACGAAACCGTCACCTTCGCCATCCGCGACACCGGCATCGGCATGAGCGAGGCACAACTCGGTCGTCTCTTCGAAGCGTTCTCCCAGGCTAGCGCGGAAACCAGCCGCAAGTATGGTGGTACAGGACTAGGCCTCGCCCTCTCTCGCGAGTTCTGCCGAATGATGGGCGGTGATATCGCGGTGACGAGTGAAGCAGGCGCTGGCTCGACATTCTCGGTCACCCTGCCGGTTCGATGCATCGACTCGGAGTCTGTTTCATGAGCAATGAAATCGAAGACCTGCGTGTTCGACTCGCGGACCTGGAGCGGGAACGTGATGCCGGTCGCTTGCGCGAAGCGGCGCTGACGCGCATCTCGCAGCGCATCAACGAGCAACCGCTCGATGTCGACGGCACGTTGATCGCCATTGCCGAGGCTGCACGTACTTTGATCGACTGCGATGGCGCCCGTCTCTGGCTGCTGGAGAGCGAGTTCCTGGTGCCTTGGGCCGGTGCAGTCCGAAGTGACAGCCCGGCGTTTGTACATGGGCAATTTCTGCCCATACCTATCGACGCACCCTCGCCTGCTGCCAGAGCCTATCGTGAGCGGCAGATCGTGGCCGCAGATGATCTGCGAGATTCCGCGACTTATCTTGCCGAGAACCGCGCAAGGATTGTCGCCAGTGGCATACGCAGCGTCATGGCTGCACCACTCGGACGGGCGAGGACTGTCGCGGGCACAATAGTACTTTCGCGCATGGTGGTCCGTCCGTTCAATACCTCCGAAATGGCCACCCTTGAGCTGTTTGCCAACCAGGCGGCGATCGCGATCGAGACCGCACGTGCGCAGCAACAACTTGTTGCACGCAACGAAGCACTAGCCAGAGGCCTCGAGCGGGAGAGCGCCACAGCCGATATCCTGCGCACCATCAGCGCGTCACCCGGCGAAATCGAAGGTGTGCTGGTGGCGATCAGCAATGCGGCCATGCGGCTGTGCGAAGCCGATCATGCCGCAGCCCTCTTCATCAGCCCGGACGGAACAACCCAGGCCTGGGATGCCGTGCGCGGGTTCCGGATCGAGCCGGCGGGAGGTATTCCCTGGCGAACTGCCACCGCCAATCTGGACCCGGCGGCGGACAACGGGGTCGATGCGTTTGCCGGTCCCATCGAGTCCTGGGCTGAGGCGAACCCAGGCGCTGCGCTGCTCGCACGCAGTGACGGACTCACCGAAGCGGCACTGCTCCGCGTGCGAGTGTCTTCGAATACCGGCACACGCGCCAGAATCATCCTGCGTCGCAATAACGTGCACCCATTTGCTCCAGAGCAGGTCTCCCTGTTGCAGCGCTTCGCGGATCAGGCGCTGATCGCCATCGAAAACGCCCGCGTGTTCGATGAACTGCAAGCCCGCAATCGTGAATTCAGCACTGCGCTCGAGCAGCAGAAGGCGCTCGCAGAGGTGCTGAACGTGATCGCCAGTTCCGCAACGGACGCGCGACCGGTGCTCGAAGCGATCATCGAAATCGGCTCGCGATTGTGTGCGGCGGTTGGGGCGAGCGCACATATCGTCCATGGCGATCTGCTCCGGATGGAAGTCGCGCGAGGTTTCATCTCGACCATGGTTGGTCAACCCCGGGCAACGTGGGCGGTGAACCGTCTGAGCGTGACCGGACGATCGATCATGGATCGACACACGATTTTCGCCAACCGACAGCAGTTGCTCGAAGAATTCTCGAACACTTCGGCACTGGCCCGTGATTACCTCGTCAATTCCGTCCTCGCTGCACCCCTCATGCTTGGTGATCACGCAATCGGTGCCATTGCATTCCACAGCGATCGGGAAGACGCGTTCACCACACAACAGGTTGCCCTCATTGAAACCTTTGCCGATCAGGCGGTCATCGCCATTCAGAACGCCAGGCTGTTTGGCGAACTGCAGCAGCGCAACCGGGAGATCAGCGAGGCGCTGCGCCGCGAAGAGGCCAGCAGCCAGATACTGCGACTGATCAGTCGCGCTCCGGAACGGCTGGACGACACCCTGCAGGCGGTTGCCGGTGCGGCGAGCAGCCTGACGGGAACTTCGGCAAGCCTTTCGTTGCTGGATGGCGAGTTTCGAATCATCCGCGGTCACTCCAGGGTCGATGGGGTGCCCGTTCTGGAGTTGGGCGCTCGCCTGCCGCTCACCCAGTCTTTTCGTCAAGCGGCGCACGCTCGCCAGCCGGTATCGTGGAGTCGTACGGATACCTCAGGCGACGAAGAGCGGTGGCATGAACGCGGCTTGACTTCGGTCGCGATCGTCCCGATTTTCCAGAATGAAACAACGCTCGGTTTTCTTGGCCTTGCGAGCATCACGGACGAAGCCATCTCCCCATCCGCCATTGTCCTGCTGCAATCGTTCGCCGACCAGGCAGCAATCGCCATCGAAAACGCACGCCTCATTCGTGAACTGCGCGAAAGCAACCGCGCGATCAGCGAGAACCTGGATATCCAGCGAGTCATGGGCAGTGTATTGTCGATCGTTGCCAGTGCTCCTACCGATCTCGGCGTCACCTTACCGAAGATCGCCGAGGCTGCGAAGCAGCTCTGCGACGCGTTTTCGGCAGGTGTTGCCTGGATCGATGGTGACAATCTCACCCAATGTGCAACACTGCGCGAAGGTCGGCTTCTGGTGGCACCGTACGATCCGCAAGGACCTACGGGCACGGCAGCCGAGCGTGCCATGCAAGACGGGTGCATGGTCGAGTGCATGGGCACGATCGCGGAGCTGGCTGAGCAGTATCCAAATCAGGCGGCGACGGTTGCAGCCACTGGTGTACTCGAAGCCTCCTTCCTCGCTGTGCCAATGTCCGGCCCAACCGGCACGATCGGAGCGATTGGCGTCACGCGCAATCACGCGATGCCCTTCTCGGTTCGCAACAAGACGATTCTCGGTGCGCTGGCCACCCAAGCGGTAGTAGCCATCGAGAACTCGCGCCTGTTCAATCAGCTACAGGCAAAGACCCGGGAACTCGAAGTAGCCTCCCGCCACAAGAGCGAATTCCTCGCCAACATGTCACATGAGCTACGCACACCACTGAACGCAATCATCGGGTATGCAGAGCTGCTGCAGGAGGAATGTGAAGACCTCGGCCAGGAAGACTTCCTTCCGGACCTCGGCAAGATTCACTCGGCAGGCAAACACCTGCTGACGCTCATCAGCGGCATCCTCGATCTGTCGAAGGTCGAGGCTGGCCGCATGACGATGTTCCTGGAAGATTTCGACATCACCACGCTGATCCGGGATGCGGATGCCATCGTGAGACCGCTGGTGGAGAAGAACCGCAATGAATTTGTCATCGACTGTCCAGATGACATCGGCACGATGCACGCCGATCTCGTGAAGGTACGGCAGGTGCTGTTCAACCTGCTGTCGAATTCGGCGAAGTTCACCGCCGGTGGCAACATCACGCTCTGTGTGCGCCGTCATGTTGCCGGTGCCACCTTAAGCTTCGCCATCCGCGACACCGGCATCGGCATGACGGAAGAGCAGACCGGTCGCCTTTTCGAAGCTTTTTCTCAGGCCAATGCTGAAACCAGCCGCAAGTATGGCGGTACTGGCCTCGGCCTTGCGCTCTCACGGGAGTTCTGTCGAATGATGGGTGGCGATATCACCGTTGAATCGGTGGCGGGCAGTGGATCAACGTTTACGGTTTCCCTTCCGGCCTGTTGTGCGGATGTGGAGAACGTCTCGTGACCGAATCAGTGGAAAGTCTCCAGGCGGAGCTCGAACAGGCCCGGCGTGAGCTTGAACGGTGTTTGCTGGATGCACGGATCGCGCGGGACCGGGAAGCGGCGACTCAGGAAATACTCGAGGCGATCAGCCGAACGCCCATGGAGTTACCCCACGTTCTGGAGGTCATCGGCAACACCGCCCGGCGGTTGTGTGATGCCGATGCGGCGTACATGTATCTGATCGAAGACCACAACAACCTCTATGGGTGGAACCACACCAGCGGTTACCAATTTGTCCGCGAGTCTGTTTTCACCGATGAGCTGCTGAAGCTGAACTCGGCACCCCGGATGTTCTGCGGTCGCATCGAGGAGTGGCCGACGGAGGACGTGCCAGGTTTGCGATTTGCACAAATGGAAGGTCTCGATGCGTGGGCGCAGCTCAACGTGCCCATGGCTTCCACGGGATTCCAGGGTGGGGCGCTGATTGTTCGCCGCAACCAGCCGCTGGCCTTCTCGTCCGAGCATGTCTCGTTGCTGCAAGGATTTGCAGCGCAGGCGGTCATCGCCGTTCGCAATTCGCGGCTCTTTGAAGCGCTTGAGGCGCGCAATGCCGACGTCGAACGGGCGCTCCGGCGCGAGGAGGCGAGCAATGAGATCCTCCGGCAGATCAGCCATGCACCCGAGGCGCTCGATGCGACTTTGCACACGATCGCGGAAGCTGCACGGCGACTGACGGGGATGTCATCGGTGGTCCTGCTGCTGGATGCAGACCGGCGATTGATGGTCCGTGGACTCGCCCGGATCGACGGCGAACTTCCTGGCCGGATCCTGGGCCAACCTGCGTTGCTCAACGGGTCAAGAGAGTACGAACAGTTGCTGCAGAGCCGTGAGGTCCGCATCATCAGCATGCAGGAAATCGCAGAAGCCCACTGGGCTCAAGGCCGTGACAGGGGTGTTCGCGCCGCTGCTTTTGCGCCCATCAGGCGAGGTGAAGAGATGCTCGGGTTTCTGGCCGTGACGAACAATACGGAGAGTTCGATCACCCCGCAGATGGGTACCCTGATGCAGTCCTTCGCCGATCAGGCGGCCATCGCCATAGAAAACGCCCGGCTCATTCATGAGCTGCGTGAAAGCAACCGCGAGATCAGTGAAAACCTGGATGTGCGGCGCGTGATGGGCGAGGTGTTGGCGATTGTTGCCGGCGCCCCCTCGGAACTGAAGGTTACCCTGCCAAGGATTGCGAAGGCTGCACAGGAGCTTACGTCCGCGGATGTCGGTGGCGGTATTCTCTGGATTGATGGTTCCAGGTTGGTCATTTGTCCTTCGGTTGAAGGTGAGTGGATTGAGTTGCCCTGGGATCCGCAGGGCGCCAATACGACACCTTCACAGCGGGCCATTCGCGAGGCGTGCGAAGTCGAGTGGCGTGGCGACCTCGATGCGATGCGACGGGAATATCCGCTGATGGCGGAGTTCGCTGCAGGCCAAAGAAAAGGAGCAGCAACTTTTTCGCATTCCGTGTTGGCTGTGCCCATGACCAGTTCCACGGGTACATTCGGCGCCCTGAGCATACTCAGCGATGGCCTGGTGGAGTTCCCGGAACGTTCCCGGTCGATACTTCGTGCGCTCGCGACACAGGCGATTGTCGCCATTGAGAATGCCCGGTTGTTCAGGCAGTTGCAGGAGAAGACCGAAGCGCTGGAGATTGCCTCGCGGCACAAGTCAGAGTTCCTCGCCAACATGTCCCATGAGCTGCGCACACCGCTGAACGCGATCATCGGGTATGCAGAGCTGTTGCAAGAGGAATGTGAGGACCTTGGCCAGGAGGACTTCCTTCCGGACCTCGGCAAGATTCACTCGGCCGGCAAACACCTGCTGACGCTCATCAGTGGCATCCTCGATCTGTCAAAGGTCGAGGCTGGCCGCATGACGATGTTCCTGGAAGACTTCGACATCGGTGGACTGATTCGCGACACCGAAGCCATTGTCCGACCCCTGGTTGAAAAGAACCGCAACACCTTCGTCATCGATTGCCCCGACAACATCGGCAACATGCATGCGGACCTCGTGAAAGTGCGCCAGGTATTGTTCAACCTGCTGTCGAACTCCGCGAAGTTCACCGACAACGGCAGCATCACGCTCACCGTGCAAAAGGGCGACGCAGAGGCAACCGTGTCCTTCGCCATCCGCGACACGGGCATCGGCATGACCGAGGACCAGATGGGGAGACTGTTTGAAGCCTTTGCACAGGCGGAAAGCCACACCTCGCGTAAATACGGCGGTACCGGGCTGGGCCTTGCGCTGTCGAGAGAGTTCTGCCACATGATGGGCGGAGACATCACGGTAGAGAGCCTTGTCGGTGCAGGCTCGACTTTCACGGCGACGCTGCCTGTCACGGTTGTCGATTCTGAAGCAACGTCACCCGTATCCATCAAAAAGTTGGATCGAGAAGCAGATCACGAAGCGAAATAGGAGAAGAACGACATGCCAAAGGTGCTGTTGGTTGAAGACAACGAAGCCAATCGCGACATGCTCTCGAGGCGACTGCAGCGACGGGGATTTGAGGTCGTGTTCGCTGTCGACGGTGCAGAGGGTGTTGCCCGCTCGAAAAGTGACGCACCTGACATCGTGCTGATGGACATGAGTCTGCCGGTGATGAATGGCTGGGAAGCAACCCGTGCAATCAAGGCAGACACCAATACGGCGCACGTCCCGGTCATCGCGCTCACTGCACACTCCATGGCCGGTGATCGCGAAAAGGCGATGGAGGCCGGCTGCGACGACTACGACACCAAACCCATCGACCTGCCGAGGTTGCTGGAAAAGATGGCCGCACTGGGGGTCGCTGCGCCGTGACTCCGGAAGCCGCGAGGGAACTGCGACATGAGCTGCGGACACCCATCAATCATCTGATCGGTTACGCCGAGCTGCTGCTCGAAGAAGACGATGTACTTACGCCTGCCAGCAGGACACTGCTTGAATCGCTGTGTGCCCAGGCACGCCAGGTGCTCGAGATCATTCCCGGTCTCCTCGATGCCCAAGGGGAGTTGGGGAGAGGTGAGGCTGGGGAAGGCGTGGCACGATTGCAGGCGCTGGTCGACCAGCTCAAGTCGGGGACCACGGCGCTCACGGCAACTGCCGGTGATCTGCCTGCACCGGATGTCCAGCGCCTGGTCAGCGCGGCGCAGCGGCTGGGAGATTTTGCCGCCCGGCTCAGACAGGGTCCGCTGCAGACAAGGAAGAACACGGGTAACGTCGAAGCACCGCGGACCGGACGTCTCGAAACGATTCTGGTGGTCGATGACGATGAAGTGAATCGTGACGTCCTGGGCCGACGGCTCCAACGGCTCGGTTACGGGGTAACCGAAGCCTGCGATGGCATCGAAGCACTGGAGCGCATGGCAGCGGGTGGCGTCGACATGGTCCTGCTGGATGTGATGATGCCCAACATGGATGGATTTGCCGTGCTCGAAAAACACCACGATGATCCGGCGATCCGCGACATTCCCGTGGTGATGATCTCTGCGCTGGATGACATGAAAAGCATCACTCGTTGCATCGAGGCCGGCGCGGAAGACTATCTCACCAAACCCTTCGATCCGGTGCTGCTGAAGGCACGCATCGGTGCCAGCCTTGAAAAGAAGCGCCTGCGAGATGCGCAGAAAGCCCTGCTCACGCAGGTTGAACAGCAGGCCGTTGAATTGCGTCACTGGAACCAGCAGTTGGAAACCCGTGTCGCAGAGCAGGTGATGCAGGTCGAGCGTCTCAACCAGCTGCGCCGTTTCCTGCCGCGGGAAGTCGCCGATGCGGTCAGCGACGGCGGCATCGATGGCCTGCGCAGTCATCGGCGTGAGGTCACCGTGCTGTTCTGCGATCTGCGTGGGTTCACGCCCTTTGCCGAACACGCCGAGCCGGAAGATGTCATGCAGGTACTCGGTGAACTGCACGGCACACTGGGGCCACTGGTGTTCGCGCAGGGTGGCACCCTTGCACAGTTCACCGGCGACGGGATGCTGGTGATCTTCAACGATCCCGTACCCTGTGATGACCCCGCCGGACGCGCAGTGACCCTCGCACTGGCCATGCGTGATCACGCAAACGAGCTTGCTTCCACCTGGCTCCGCCGCGGCCACGAATTGCAGCTCGGCATCGGTGTCGCAACGGGATACGCCACCTGTGGTCGGGTCGGATTTGAAGGACGTTTTGAATACGCGGCAATTGGCACGGTCACCAACCTGGCCGCCCGCCTCTGCTCCGAAGCTGCGGGTGGACAGGTGCTGATATCCCAACGCATCGCCACCCTGCTGGCCGGACGTGTACAGGCGGACCTTGTGGGCAACATCGATTTCAAGGGGATCGCCAAGCCAGTGCCCACGTGGCTGGTGCATGCCCTTCAATGAATGGGTGATCGCGCGTTGATCATGTGGTCTGACAAGCCAGACGACACACAGACCCTGCGCCAGGAAGTGCTTGACCGCTTCCGCGCGGGAGCGACGATTGAAACCACCCACAAGGAAGGAGGCAGCCGCATCCACTTTGACAACGGACGCTTCGTCCATGAACAGTATGGTGACTTCGAATCACGGCGCGAATTCACCGATGAAGTGCAGTTCCTGGATCATCTCTGGGGAATCCGGGACTGGAATATGCCCGATCGGCATGGCGCGCCGCCCCGCACTGACCATGAAGCCTGGCAGGCCATCGTTGAACGACTGGTCACGGGCTGTTCATCCCGGCGCCTGCTGCAACCATCAACCTCTGCCCGATCACTGGCAGCACGCACATGGTTCAGACAGTCACGACTCAAGGCCAGATTTGCCATCGTGGTGGGTGCAATCGCACTGATCCTGGTACTGCTCTGGAAAACACTGTCGCCAATCGTCCAGACCCGAACCACCGGCGCACCCCTTGGGGAGGCTGTTGGATCACCTGCATTCATCGCTCAATTGATGTCCAGGCAACAAACCTACGTGCCGAGTCTGCACCGGAATCCGGACAACGACCGGTTTGATGTGTCTCTCTTCATTCGACCACGGGACTCGACGGCAACGGCCAGACACATCGACCTGGCAGAAGGTTACACCGCTTCGGAGTCATACCATGCGGCCGATCTGCTCGGTTTTGATGGCACGCTGTTGTGGCTGCTCGCCGGTGAGATCGCAGCCTGGGACCACCCGAACAACCGACTCATACGGCTGGATGAACTGCGCCGGATCAATCCCGATCTCGAAGCCCTGTGGCCAGTTGGCCACTATGAAGTAAACAACCGCCTGATCGTCAGCACACGCGACCGAAAGACCGTTGTGGAAATCGATCCGGCATCCTTGCAGGCAACGCGTTTGCCGACCCTGCCGCCCTCTCCCCACCCCATACCACCACATCCGGTCGACGCGTGGATCATTCCCGCGGAGGCCCGCCTGGTTGAGAGTGCAGGGTCAACCGATCCGGTACAGATCGGGCCCGCCTGGGTGCGTGGTGCAATCGGCTCACCGCCGATGAAACTGGGGAACCCGGAAAGCCGCCTGCACATTCACTGGAAAAAGATCGATGTTCCCCAGCGCATGCTGGTGGTTGCACGCATCGCGACGTCTGGTGCGGTCATCTGGTCGGTGGATACGGGTATCGACTCGCTCCAGCAGATCCTGCCCGACAGCAATGTCACGGCCTTCATCGGCACCCGACCGGCGGTTCCTGACAAGGTCTCCGAACCGATCATGGTCCTGATCAACCTCGCTGACGGCAGTCTCTCCGAACATTCCTTGTGGCTCGTTGACTGAAGGAATCGTGTAGGCGCGTCGCCGAACCGGATCAGGCATCCACGACTACTTCGCGGGACGAATATCCACCCCAAAATGCTGCTCGAAAGCCGCGTAATAGTCCGCGTCCTGTTCGATGGCACCCAGTGATGTCCATGCTGCATCACCCATGCTGTTTCGACCGGCGATCATGCTGGCACCACCCCAGCTGGAGGCATACCGCAGCCTGGGCTGACTGGTCGTGATCGCCTCGTGAATCAACGCGCCAACTTCCATCGGGTCGGTGGCTTCACTGATGCCCCTGGCATAAAACTGGAACATGCGTCGGTAGGCAGCGTCATACGCTCCCGAGCCAGGGGGATGATCGGTGTTCTTGGCAAAGATGGCGGATTTGGTGACTCCCGGCTCGATGATGGCGACCCGAATGCCAAAACCTGCCACCTCCTGCGCCAGGCCTTCGCTCATCCCCTCAAGGGCCCATTTCGACGTCACGTAGGGTTGCTGTGCGATGGCTGCCACCCTTCCGACCACGGAAGAAACATTGATGATGGAACCACTTCGTCTCGCACGCATCTGTGGCAATACCGCCTGGATGCACCGGACGGCACCGTAGAAGTTGACGTTCATGGTCTCTTCGTAAAGCGATATCGGGCAGTCCTCGGTAACGGCATTGCCACCGATGCCCGCATTGTTGACAAGATTATCAACACGCCCGTCTTCACCAAGGATGCGGCTGAAACCGGCAGCCACCGACGCATCGTCGGCGACATCCAGTTCGACCAGTTCAACGTTCACTCCGGCCTGCGCTGCCATGCCCTTGAGTTTTGCCGCCTTGGCAAGGGAACGAACCGTGCCAAAGACCTGGTGCCCGTGCGCAGCCAGCACAATCGCAGTGGCACGACCGATACCGGAGTTTGCACCGGTGACAACACTGACTGGTTTCATGGGTCACTCCTGGGAAAAAAGTCTGTCAGTCGCCAATCTTGACATGCCGACGCAGGCAGGTCGCCGGGAAACATTCCCGACAACCGTTCATCGCAGCCACTGTCGGCGTGCCTCTCGCGAATTCCGGAGTGTCAGCTAGTCTTTTCCTGTAGAGCGGGTTCTGGAAAGACACGTTGGCATGAACACTGTCATAGGCTTGATCATGGTGCTGGGGGCCTGTGCGTCCGGCTTCGTGCTGGCCGGCGGTAACCTGCTGGCCCTCTGGCAGCCCTTTGAATTGCTGATCATCGGCGGTGCGGCGCTGGGTGCGCTGGTGATGTCCAACCCGA